>JAPKFY010000007.1 GCA_026646335.1 Aequorivita sp.
GACCGAAGAATATGCCTCTAAAGTGCAAGCCTACGCTCGGGAGCGAGAAATTAAAAGAAAAAAATCCAAAAAATATATTCAAAAGCTAATCAGCTCGGCTGGATAGCGCATCCCGATTTTCAATCGGGACGGTCGGAGGTTCGAATCCTCCTGCGATCACATTCAATCCCCATCTTTTGGGGATTTTTTTTTTGCATGAAATATTTAGTGTATATATTGTATTCTGCTGAGCTGGACAGATATTATATAGGCCATACGGGGGAGCCAATTGCAGAACGCCTTAGAAAACATTTGTCTAATCATTCGGGATATACTTCTAAGGCCAAGGATTGGACATTAATGTTGACCGAAGAATATGCCTCTAAAGTGCAAGCCTACGCTCGGGAGCGAGAAATTAAAAGAAAAAAATCCAAAAAATATATTCAAAAGCTAATCAGCTCGGCTGGATAGCGCATCCCGATTGAAAATCGGGACGGTCGGAGGTTCGAATCCTCCTGCGATCACAGAAAATTTCCTACAAAGGGGATTTTTTTGTTTATGGAATCTGGATTTTTGAGCAGACAATCATTTCTTTTTTATCCTCCAAATTGGTAAAAAAAAATAAATAAACATCGCCACCATCTGCAATTTTCCACTTTTTGCGCAGGGTTTCTACAGACTCGGGAAAATTTCTGGTCGCAATATTTGCCTTTTTGAAGGATAGGGCAGCGCGTATTTCAGATTTAGAGTAAGGAACTATATTTTCAATTAAAAAGCTTCTTCCCGGAAAATCCATCAAAGTTTCACTTGTGTATAAATGTGTATTTTTATGGAGTTTGTTCAGCTTCAATTTTTCTGAAACCAAATCGAAGGCACCACTTTTTAAAATGGCGGCATTGGGTTCAAAAAGATATTTTTGCGGCAAACTATATTCAGCTGTTGCTGGTTCTTTCCATTTAAAATCAAAAGGTTCTATTCCGAGTTTTGTAAAATTGATTGTTTTGATTTTTGGACAGGCACCTGTTTCTTTTTTAAAGAGCCACAGCAGTTCTTTTACTTCATTGTCAACTGCCAGAATGTGAATTTCTGAAACGTCCTGCAACTCGTTTAAACCTATAGAAATATCGAGCATAGGCGAAGTTTTCAGAAGAAATTGATCACAATGATTTAATATTTCTGAAATATTTTCAGGGATATTTGGCTGGCAATCTTTCAAGAAAAAAACCTTTCCCTTACTGTCGTGGCGGCGGGAAGGATCGGCATATATTACATCGTATTGATTTCTTAAAACAGTTTGCAATCCATCCCCTGCAAAACAATGGACGTTTTTCTTGTTGAAAATATCAAAGTTGTGCTGAGCTATTTCTGAAAGCGCTTCGTTTGTTTCAAAATGATGCACTGTCTGGAATTTTTCTGAAAAGAAAAAACTGTCAACCCCAAAACCACCGGTTATGTCCGTAATTATCCCACCATTTACTAATGAAGCTTTGTATTTAGCAGTTATTTCTGAAGAGGTCTGTTCTAGATTTAGCTTTGGAGGAAATAAAATCTTTTCAGTTTTAAACCAAGTTGGCAACTTTTTTTCAGCTCTTTTCCTACTTTCAATTTGCTGCATCAGCTCTTGTACCGTAACATTTTCAAAGGGACTTCCTGCGAAAGCGAGTTTGGAAACATCCCCTTCAAAATTTCTGATGAAATCCTGTACTACGCTATTTAAAAGTGTTTTGTTGAACAAATCTCACATATTTCGGGTAAGCCGTTTAACAATTTTATATTCTGAAAGAAATTCCTTGGCAATCACCTTTAAGGCGGTATAAGTTGGAACGGCAAGTATCATTCCCGGAATTCCAAAAACAAAGCCTCCAGTGAGTATTACTATAAATATTTCCAACGGATGGGAGCGCACACTGTGGCCAAAAATAACGGGCTGTGAAATAAAATTATCGAAAAGTTGGGCTATTGCATAACCACCTGAAGCAATAGAGAGCAAAGGCAATAAACCAGAGGAAAAGTCGGCGCCAAGATTGTTGGAAACTATAACCAGCATCACTAAGACCCATCCAATAAGCGGACCGAGATAGGGCACGATATTTAAAAATGCACATATTATAGCAACTGCTATCGCATCATTAATATCTAAATAAAGCAATAATACGGAATAAAAAAGTGCTAAAATTGAAATCTGCAAAAGCAAGCCAATGAAGTATCGGGAGAGCAATTCATTTATTTTCACCAAAATGTGCTTAAACTTTTCTTCATTACCATTTTTCGCAAAAACGAGCACTGAGCGAGCTATCAGATATTCATCTTTCAGTAGAAAAAAAGAAATGAATAATACCGAAAAAATGCCAATTACCGTACTGGCAATATTTCCGAAGAAAACATCGATAAAACTGGGAATGATCTCCTTGTCAAAATTCTGAACGTAAGTAGTGCGTTTTACAGCCTCCACCAAATGAAAGTGATCCACCCCAATGTAGTCACTGGCTTGGATATTGAGCTCGTTCAAATCTCGTTTTACCTGCTCAAAATCTATTAGGGAAATATGCTTTCCCTGTTCAACAATGACGGGTATAAAAATACTAAGTAACAAACTGAAGGTTCCAATAATTAAAAAAAGAGTGGATACGGAAGCTATGTTATTTCCAAATCTCAATCTGTTTTTTAAAAACAAAACAACAGGCCGGCCTATTAAAGAAAGAACGAGCGCCAGGCCAATATAGAGTATTAAAGCCTGAATTTCATATAAAAACCAGATTAAAACCAAGACACCGACCACTACGGCCAATGCTTTTAAAATACCTAGGGTTATTGCTTTTGCAGAAGTGTTCACCTCGTAAATATACTATATTCAGAAATAGAAAAAATCAAAGTTTTGTTAAGGGATAAACGGGCAATGAAAATTAATTTTCAAAAACATACTTAACTATGTTGGCTCCCATCTGTAGTGCTTTTAGTCTAACTTCTAGTGGGTCGTTGTGTACTTCAGGGTTTTCCCAGCCATCGCCAAGATCGGTTTCAAAAGTGTAGAGTAAAACCAATCTATCTTCCACAAAAATCCCGAAGGCCTGTGGCCGTCCACCGTCGTGTTCGTGAATTTTGGGCATTCCCTGTGGAAACTTATAAAAATAACTAAACAATGGGTAATTGGCGGGAAGCTCCTTCAATTCATTATTCGGAAAAATTTTTGCGATCTCCTTCCGGATATATTTATCCATTCCGTAGTTGTCATCTATGTGGAGAAAGCCGCCGCTCATTAAATAGTTTCTAAGGTTTTCCGCTTCTTCAGCAGAGAAAAAGACATTTCCGTGTCCCGTCATATGTACAAAGGGATAGTCAAAAATATCCACACTGATGGGTGTAACGGTTTCGGGCTTTGCTTTTATAGCGGTGTCAATGTGTTCGTTACAGAATTTTGCCAAATTTGGTAGTGCGGTTGGATTTGCATACCAATCGCCACCGCCACCGTATTGTAGAAGGGCAATTTCTTGCGCAGAAATGTTTCCGATGAAAATTAATAAGAAAATAGGAAAGAGTTTTATTCGCATAGCTTTCAAAAGTACAAAATAGAGGATATAAACCTAACAGGTTTTGAAAACCTCTTAGGTTTTTTATATTTCATTAATAAAAGCAACACTATGACAGGCAACGATCGCTGCAGTTTCCGTTCGCAAACGACTTTCGCCCAAAGTGACGGGGATAAATCCAACCTTTTTTGCAAGTTCTATTTCTTCCGAAGAAAAATCGCCTTCGGGACCGATGAGGATTGTTGTTTTTTTCTTTGGAAGAAGTACCGATTTCAATGATTTTTTATCGGTTTCCTCACAATGGGCAATACAATTTAAACCTTCAGAAGTATTCTCAGAAGTTACAAAATCCTTAAATGAAACAGCTTCGTTTAAAACCGGCAAAAATGCCTTCAATGATTGTTTCATCGCACTTTGCAGGATTTTCTCGTAGCGTTCAGGTTTTATTGTTTTTCGTTCGCTGTGGTCGCAAATTATTGGGGTAATCTCTGTAATGCCGATTTCAGTAGCTTTTTCCAAAAACCATTCGTAGCGGTCGTTCAATTTTGTAGGGGCCACAGCCAAGTGAAGCTGATAGGGCAGGGGTTGCTGAACTTCTTCAGAAATGATTTTTACCAAACATCCTTTTGGGTTTGCACTTATAATTTCCGCATCAAAAAAAGAACCTTTTCCATTTGTGATCTTGATAGTGTCGCCTTCCTTCATCCGCAACACTTTTATAATATGGCGGCTCTCTTCTTTATCAAAAGTTACTTCCTTTATGGATTCTGAAATGTTTGGATTGTAAAAAAGCTGCATCTATTTGAGTTTTGTTTTTGCGTGTGCGACGCCTATTTCGGTCCAATATTGTAATTTTTCATCGGTGTCAAAACCTTGTGTTGTAACAAAAATGAATTCCTTCATAGGTTTGCCGGTAAAATCCATTGGTTTTACGAATGGACTGGATGTTACTTCTTCCATCCTTTCGGCAGGAATCCTCACCATTAGCCGTTCCTTGGTTTCACCAACGCACATTTTTCCTTTGAAAAGAAAACAAGTGCCGCCGAACATCCGCTTTTCCTCAATATCCTTTTTCCAAGGTTGAAGTGCGACTCTAATTCTTTTTAATATTTCTTCGGAATAGGGGTTCATATATAAATTCTCATTTCGGCTCCGCTCAATGACCGATCGGTTATTTTCAATATCATTAAAACTTCATTCGTGCCGAAGCCACAACATTGTTTTCTGCAAAATCTTGGGTTTTGTATTTCAGTTCGCCCACAATCGCTATCATCGCGGCGTTATCAGTACAAAATTCAAATTTGGGGATGTGGGTTTTCCAGCCGTATTTTTTTTCAGCTTCTTTCAAAGCATTGCGAATGCCACTATTAGCAGAAACGCCTCCGCCAATGGCTATTTCTTTTACACCTGTCTTTTTCACGGCGTTCTTCAGTTTATCCATCAAATACTCAACGATGGTGAATTGAATGCTCGCACAGATATCTTCAATATTTTCAGAAATAAAATATGGGTTTTTTGCTACTTCCTTTTCAACAAAATAAAGCACTGAGGTTTTCAAACCACTAAAACTGAAATCCAACGGACTTACTTTCGGTTTTGGAAACTTGAAGGCTTTGGGATTCCCTTTTTGCGCATATTTGTCAACCAATGGTCCGCCAGGATAGGGAAGGCCGAGGATTTTTGCGCTTTTATCAAAAGCTTCGCCCACGGCATCGTCTATGGTTTGGCCAATGATTTCCATTTCAAAATAATCGGTCACTTTTACAATCTGTGTGTGGCCACCACTGATGGTCATCGCCAAAAATGGAAAGTTTGGCGCAGTTTGTCCTTCGGCCTTAATGAAATGTGCCAAAATATGAGCCTGCATATGGTTCACATCTATCAGTGGAATGCCCAAACCCATGGCCAAAGATTTTGAAAATGAGGTGCCTACGAGCAATGAGCCCATCAAGCCAGGTCCGCGCGTAAAAGCAATGGCTGATAACTGATTTTTATCGATATTTGCCTTGAGTAATGCTTGGTGAACGACGGGAACAATATTTTGTTGGTGCGCACGTGAAGCAAGCTCTGGGACCACACCGCCGTATTGTTCGTGAATTGCTTGTGTAGCAACAACATTGCTCAGTATCTCGCCGTTGTTGATTACGGCCGCAGCTGTATCGTCGCAGGAAGATTCAATGCCGAGGATGTAACAGTTTTTTTGTGTCAAAGCAAAAGAGGTATATTTATTGGTTGTAAAATTAAAACTTTAAAAGCGTATCAAAAAACTTCGGAAAATAATAGTTCGCACCTTCGTAATCATTGTATTGCTGCTCGTGCTTATAATAATTATTTTTTCCATTCCCTCAGTACAGACTTGGGCAGCAAAAAAGGTGACTACCAATCTTAATGAAACTTATGGTACCGACATTAATATAAAACGTCTGGGCCTTAACTGGAAAGGCGAAGTGGACATTCGCGAAGTTTATATTGCCGATCATCACCAAGATACGTTGATTTACAGTAAAGAACTTCAGACCAACATTATAAGTTTTCAAAATTTGATACAAGGTAATCTTGGTTTTGGAAACATTGTACTGGACCACGCTAAACTATACATTAAAACCTACAAAGACGAAGAAAACGACAACCTTTCAATTTTTGCGAAAAAGTTTGATACCGGCAAGCCAAGTACCTCCCCTTTTTCACTTTTCAGCAATGATGTAACTTTAACCAATAGTAGGGTTAAAATGACGGATGAAAACCTGGAAAATCCCGAAATTTTCATTTTGGAAAATGTGAATGTGGTTGCCAATAATTTTAGGATTGACGACACAGATGTAAAGGCCAACATCAAAAGCTTATCCTTAGTTTCATCCTGGGGAATTGCCATAAAGGATATGCAAACGGATTTTTCATATACCGAAACAAATATCACGCTGAAAGATCTCAACCTTGAAACTACAGAGTCTAAAATTGTGGGCGATGTGGATTTGGATTATTCCAAAAATGGAATGTCAGATTTTGTGAATAATGTTGTGATTACAGCAAATTTGAAGGATTCCAAAGTTGCCTCCAACGACTTAAACGGTTTTTATAACGAATTTGGCCCAGATCAACTGATTTTATTGGATGTTGAAATTAAAGGAACTTTGAATGATTTCACGGCGAATAATTTAACCCTTAGAACAGCAGACACCAATATTCAAGGCGATTACATTTTTAAAAATATTTTGGATTCAGAAAAAGAGTATGCCATTAACGCTTCCAATCACAACATTTCCACCAATTATTTTGACCTGAGAAGGTTTATGCCCCGTGTTTTGGGTGATGTGGTCCCTGTTGAACTGAAAGAATTGGGAAGCTTCAACCTTAGTGGAAATACTTCAATAATTGGCAATGAACTGATCACTAAAAGCAATTTGCACAGTGGAATAGGGCAAGCCAATGTAGATTTAAAGATGGGCAACATCAACAATATTGACAAGGCCTATTATAAAGGAAATGTGGTTTTGAAAGATTTTAATCTCGGTAAGATTGCAAACACCACTTCGCTCGGAAAAATGACCGCCAACCTTGATTTTGACGGTAGTGGCTTTAATAAAGACAACATAAATACGGAAATTTCGGGTACGGTTTCTTCCTTTGCTTTTGAAGGGTATAATTATAAAAATATCGTTGTTTCCGGGAATCTGAAAAATCCACTTTTTGATGGGGAACTATCGATAAACGATCCCAATTTGAAACTTGAATTTAAGGGCTTAATAGATGCTTCTGCTAAAACAAACCATTTAGATTTTGAGGTAGATGTGGAATTTGCAGAATTGAATCAACTTAACTTAGTAAAGCGGGATAGTATATCGGTTTTCACGGGGAAAGTAGTTGTGGATATGGATGGAAAGACAATTGATGACGTTGTAGGGACCATAAATTTCAGTCAAACGTTTTACCAAAACGAACGTGACTACTTTTATTTCGATGATTTTACGGTAACTTCTTCGTTTGATGGCCCAAAAAGAACCATTGAAATTAACTCGCCCGATATTGTAAATGGTCAAATATCCGGAGAGTTTTTAATTGAAGATATTCCAAACCTTTTTCAGAACGGGATAGCTAGTATTTATGCCAACTATATTCCACAGGAGGTTACCACCAACCAATACATAGATTATGAATTTGTGATCTATAATAAGATTATTGACGTCTTTGTGCCACAACTGAAACTTGGCGACAATACGCGGGTGAAAGGCTCTGTTTCATCAGATGAATCTAAGTTTAAACTCGATTTTCGATCCCCAGAAGTTATTATTATAGATAATTATATTAGTAAATTAAATATTCAGGTAGATAACGATAACCCGCTGTATAATACATATATATCTGCTGATTCGGTTTATACTGGTTTTTATAATTTAAAGGATGTTAATATCATCAATAAAACCTTGAATGATACAATGTATGTACGGTCTGAGTTTAAAGGCGGTGTAAAGAAAGAAGACCTCTTTAACCTTTCTCTTTATCACACTATTAACCCTGCGGGGAAATCAGTTATCGGTGTAAAAAGATCTGACATTACCTATAAAGACAACGTTTGGTACTTAAATGAAAACAACAACCGTTTGAACAAAGTTGTTTTTGATGATAATTTTAAGGAAATCCGAATAGATTCCTTGGTGTTGAGCCATAATGAGCAATTGATACAACTGGCGGGAGTGTTGCGGGATTCTACTTATAAAGATTTAAAAGTGCGTTTTAAAGACGTAAATATTGGTGATATAACGCCAGAAATTGATAGTCTTCGACTTAAAGGAAATATGAACGGGAAGTTTGATTTTCTACAAAAAAATGGAGCTTATTACCCTAACAGCGCGGTTACCATTGACGATGTGATTATAAACGAAATCCCATTCGGCGATTTGGATATAAAAATAGACGGCAATGAAGACCTTACCAAATACAGAATAAACACTTCACTGACAAACAACAACGTAAAGTCAATCAACGCTGTTGGCGAGATAGACGTTTCTGCCAAAAACCCGCAGATACAGCTTAATGTGGATCTTAACCAGTTCAATATGCAGGCCTTTAGTCCGTTTGGCGGTGATGTAATAACAGATATCCGTGGGCTTATAACCGGTAATGCACGGGTTTCGGGCAATTATAAATCACCCGATATTTTGGGGCGGTTTACTCTGGAGAACAGCGGATTGAAAATTCCTTTTCTGAATACAGATTTTGATATTGAGAACAATGCACAGATCATTGTAACCAAGAATAAATTTGAAATTGGCCGTTCAAAAATAAAAGACACAAAATACGAAACTGAAGGGGTGTTATACGGAAATGCCACACACAATAATTTCGGTAATTGGGGACTGGATTTACATATAGAGGCACCTGAAAGATTATTGGTTCTGGACACACCACCAGAGGAAGATGCTTTGTACTATGGGACAGCATTTATAAGCGGAAGGGCAGATATTAAAGGCCCTATTGATGAGTTGGTCATAGATGTTGAGGCTACTACCCAACGAGGAACTACGTTTAAAATTCCTATTAGCGATACGGAATCCATTAGTGATGATTCTTTCGTCCATTTCCTTTCGCCAAAAGAAAAAGAAGCACGTATTAAGGGCGAAACATTGGTCAATGAGGAATCGAAAGGATTAACGCTCAATTTTGAATTGGACATCAATAAAAACGCCGAAGTGGAGGTTGTTGTGGACCAACAAAACAATTCTACCTTAAAAGGACGCGGGGCAGGGATTCTTCTTATTGAAATAAACACCAATGGAAAATTCAAGATGTATGGCGATTTTCAAATTTATGAAGGGGAATTTGATTTTAGATACGGCGGTGTAATCCAGCGCAAAATTGGTGTGGTTCCTGGTGGAAACATAACTTGGGACGGCGCTCCGGAAAAAGCAAACTTAAACTTGAGTGCGATCTATAAAACACAAGCCAATCCATCCATTTTGTTGGACAATCCTTCCGTAAATAGAAAAATTCCCGTTAATGTTATTGTAGGCTTAAACGGCGAACTTGCCCAACCCGCTTTAAAGTTTGACATTGAGTTTCCAAATGTTAGCTCAACACTAAAAAGCGAGTTGGAATACAAACTCAAAACGGAAGAACAGAGACAGAACCAGTCAATATTTTTATTGGCAACCGGTAATTTTGTGAATGATAACTACGGTGGCTCCAATGCTTTTGCAGGCACATTGGCAGATAGGGTTTCAACTTTAGTAAATGACCTTTTTGCAGATCAAGATGGAAAGTTTAGTCTTGGTGTTGGCTACACTGTTGGCGATGATACGCCTGACCAAGAAACCGCAGATTATGTGGATCTTACAATCTCTACAAAAATTACGGAACGAATTCTAATCAACGGAAAAGTGGGAGTGCCCGTAGGCGGCGCCAACGAAACCTCCGTTGCGGGCGACATTGAGGTGCAATGGCTTATCAATGATGACGGAACCCTGCGGATGACATTCTTTAATAGGCAAGCGGCGTTACAATTTATAGGTGAAGACCAGATATTTGAGCAAGGAGCTGGAATTTCATATTCGGTTGATTTCAATACTTTTCAGGAATTAATGCAAAAACTATTCAATAAGAAAGTTGAAATAGAATCTGAACTGCCCATAATACCAGATGATAATAGTTATCCAGTTGACTTTAATCCTAAAGCAACGAAGATTGAGGAAGAAGAGGGAGGAGGGTAGTAATTAAGAATTTGTATAGCCCTTAATTTCATAAAGTTAAAAAGGGCCAAAAAGTAATCTTCTTCGCTAATTACCTACAATAGTTCTAAAAGTCAAGTTAATCCTTGCTCCATTCACTCTTTTAGTTGGAGGTAATCTGTGGAGCCAATTTGTTTGCGTGGTGCCTTTCATAATCAAAAGACTTCCGTGTTCCAAGTTTAAGGAGACAGTTTCCTTGGTTTCTTTGTGTTTAAATGCAAACTTGCGTTCCGCTCCAAAACTTACCGAGGCAATGGCGCAATTCTTTTTTAGATCTTTCTCGGCATCGCTGTGCCAGGCCATGCCTTCCTCGCCAGAATGGTAGAGGTTTAGCAAGCAACTGTTGAAGGTTTCACCACTTTTTTTTTCAATCTGTTTTTTCAGTAATAATAATTCTGGTGACCATAAATGAGCTTTTTTAGTAATTTTTGAATAGGTATATTCAAACTCGCGATCGCCATACCACGCCACTTTCCTTTTGGTAACAATCTTCTTTCCAAAGATCATTGCTTCGTCGTTTTTCCAATTGATTGTATTCAGAAGTATTTCAAAAAAACGGGTGGCTTCTGCTTCAGAAAAAACTTTTCCGAAGTAATTCACCGTGCCGTCTTTTGGGAGCAGGTTTCTTTCTGTGTCAATTTCAAAGTTGAACAAACCTATTTGCGTCATGGTGTTTTTCTAAAAGTTTTTCTTCAAAAATATTAAAACCCAATATTAAAATCCAACCGTATGCGGTTGCCGTTTTCCTTGGCGATTCCATACGGAACTAATTGCTCAACGGTAAAGAAACGCATCCTTAAATCCATATTCTCGGCCAAGGTATATCCTGCCATAACTTCCAAACCCTTAAAGTTTGTCAGCCTTCCGTCTGGCGAGTTTTGGGAGGAATAATCCCAGCGCGCCCAATCGTTTTGCACCAAATAATCCACGGCTGCAAAGCGTTGCAAGTAAGTGTAGGTCAATTGCAATTTCCAATCGCCTTTCTTGTCCAATTTCCCTATACTGGCATTGGCAGCATAAGCTGTTTTTTGGCTTTGCAATTGCTTCGGAATAGAGTCGTTGTGTTTATAATCTTCTATGTTTTGATAATAGTCGAAACCTGCTGTTAATTTTGGGTTTTTAAGTATATCCACTTTAGTTCCAAGGTGAACTATAGAATAATCTATATTAAAAGTATCGCCACCATCCGGAATGTTCGGCATATTTTTGAAATAATAAAAAGCGGGGAAAAACTTCACTCGGTTTTGCCAATGCGAAGAGACGAGCTGAATTCCTTCAAAATAACTGTCTTTCCCCAGGGAAGTGCCACTGCTAGCGAAAATGAAATGCCCCGTGTTTATTTTCAACGATTGCAGAAAATCATTTTCGAATTTGAATTTCCCCGAAAGGGAAACGCCTTCAGGAAAAACATTGTCGCTCCAAAAAAGCTCGTTTTGTTTTTCAAAAGGAAAGGTGTTTTTCCCAATCCAAGCACTCAGCCAGTTGTAGTTGAAACTGGCATATAATTTTTCAAAAGCAATTGGAACACTGCCAAATTGGTCGCCCAAAGTTAAATGCGCATCCTGCTGTTTATCGAGCTGTCCCGTTCGTATCCTCATTCCGAAAGACACCCAATCTTTGAAGTCATAGGTTGTGCCCAGTCTTGCGCGGTATCGCAGACGGGTTCGGTCATCGCGATAGGTTCCATCTGATTTTTGGGAATCCCAATCTTCCTCCACCCGAAACCTGAAATCTGCAGAAAACTTAAGTTTTTTTTGAATGCTGTCGTTTTGGGCAATTAAATAGAAAGGAAACAATAAAAAGAATAGGAAGTGTGTGGTTTTTTTCAAAATCTTAATATTTGGATGGTTAGGGTTCTTTAATTTTTTTCTAAAAAAAATCAATCATTGCCAAGCTATTAAATTAATGATTTTGTTTTAAAAGTGATTGTGCAATAGCTGTATTTTATTTTGGTAATATAGAATATAAAGCGAATAAAACGTATCTTAGTAATTCATTATGAAATGATTACTTCAATTAAAAATAATCAATAAACCCAAACCAATTATGAGTATTGTACTTCTTCTTATCGGCGTCATTGTGGTGGTTGCCTTTTTGCTTGTTATTGTTTTTAACCGTTTTGTGAAAAACAGAAATGTGGTTAAAGATGCTTGGAGCAATATAGACGTGGCCCTGAAACGTCGTTACGATTTGATCCCGAACCTTGTGGAGACCGTAAAAGGTTATGCTGCCCACGAAAAGACAACTTTGGAAAGCGTCATCAACGCCCGAAACGCCGCAATGGATGTGTCTTCAGATGACATAAACGCAAAGATAAAAGCGGAAAACCAGTTGCAGCAAACCCTGCGAAGCATTTTTGCTTTGGGGGAAGCATATCCAGATTTAAAAGCGAACGCTGGCTTTTTGGACCTTCAACAAAAACTGAATGAAATTGAAGAAAACCTAGAGCGCAGCCGCCGCTACTACAATGGCACGGTACGCGAGAACAATACTTATGGCGAAAGCTTTCCGGGTGTGTTGTTTGCGGGAATGTTCAGTTACCAACATTTCGACTATTTTGAAACAGATGAGGCCGAACGGGAAAATGTGAAGGTGAGTTTTAATTAAATACGTTGGTTATGAAAAAACCGATCCTGCTTCTTTTTGGTGTCTTGTTTTTTCTCGAGGGTTTTGCACAGGATTTTACTGTTAACAAGGCCCAAATAGATATTTATATCAATAGCGAAGGTTATTTTGATGTGGTGGAGGATTATGACCTCACTTTTATTGCCTACAAGCATGGGATCTTTAGGGATATCCGTACCCAATATGACCTACTTACTGCTGAAGGCAAACAGGAAAAACGCAAAATAAAAATCAGAAAAGTTGAGGTTCCTGATCATAAGTTTGAGGTAGACCTTGATTTTGTTCAGAAATTGACCAATAACCTTCAAATTAAAATTGGCGATGAAGATGTAACGGTTATCGGGCCGCAGCATTACCAAATAAAATACAGGGTTTACAACGCTTTTCTCTTTGAGAAGGAACAAATACGGTTTTATTGGAATGTAAAGCCAGATGGCTGGTACGCTGCATTCCAGCAGATCGATTTTACAGTGCACCTTCCAGAAAATGTGGATGTAGACCTGGATGGCTTCTTTGTGTATTCTGGTTTTCTAGGTGATACATCAATCAGTAAGGAATTTGAAGTAGAGTATTTAGACGGGGTTTTTACGGCCAAGAGCCACAAAAATTTTCTGTCCGGTCCTGGGCAGAGTGTAACGGTTTTATTAAACCTTCCCTTGGGTTCAGTAAAGGAAATCAAACCTTGGTGGCCCTTTTGGACCGATTATGGCTGGACCTTGATTCTTGGCGCATTGCTGTTCATCTTTTATTTAATTTGGAATAGGTACGGCAAAGACGATCGGGTAGTGGCAACCACCAGTTATTTTCCGCCAAGCGGTGTGGATCCGGCAATGGCAGGATTTTTAATAGACGACAGCGCAGATACTCCAGACCTTATTTCCTTGATACCTTATTGGGGCTCTCGAGGCATTATCAAAATGGAACAGATTCCCAAAAAGGGCTGGTTTGGGAAAGACGATACCAAGCTTACCCGGCTACGCCCGTTGCCCGTTGACGCACCCAAATATGAAGAAACCATCTACAGGGGGCTCTTTGGGATTGGTGCCAGCACTAGTGAAAAAGAAGTCTTGGTAAGCAGTTTGAAGGATACATTTTACACTACCATGAGCACGGCAAAGATGATTTTAAAGGACCAGGCACAGATTTATTATGATGCGCAGGCCAAGAAAATGCAGACGCGAACCATTGTGGGGGTTTTGCTTCTTGGAGTCTTTCTATTTTTTGTCTTTTTGTTCTTTTGGGGACTTTGGGCAGCTTTGGCAGTAGTCCCTATTGCGATTTTTCTGTTGTTTATGACGGTACATATGGTGAAAAAGAATTCCAAGGGCAATGATGTTTTCTCAGAGTTGAAAGGTTTTAAAAACTTCATAAAAATTGCGGAGGAAAACAAACTGAAAATGCTTTTGCAGGACAGCCCTTCCTATTTTGAAACCACAATGGGTTATGCGCTCGCTTTTGGCCTTTTTGACCAATGGGCAAAGAAGTTTGAAGCGCTCAATATACAGCCGCCCAGTTGGTACACTTCATCTGCAGGTGCCTTCACGATGCATAACTTCACCAATTCATTTTCAGATTCCATTTCATCGGCACAGTCCACGATGGTCAGTTCGCCATCTAGCAGTGGTTCTTCAGGTGGTGGAGGCTCTTCCGGAGGCGGTTTTGGCGGCGGCGGTGGCGGAAGCTGGTGATGGCTTTATAGAAAACAAAAAGGCAATATGATTTGAATTAAAACTTGTTGGGTTTTATTTACTCCTTAAGGCTAAAAGATTGAATTTTACTAAGTTCATTTCTGGCTCTTAACCCAATTATTTTAAAGATAAAACAATTTGCCATGAAGTTTATTTATTACTTTAGTATGCTATCTTTTTTACTGGTATGTTAAACTATAGAATTATTGCTATCACAGAAATGCCTTGGATTTTTATTCCCGGTTTATAATGCTACGCTTTTACCTTTCGGTTTTTATTCTCAAACATCATTTCATTAACTTTTTAAATTTTTAAATATGAAAAATATAATAGTGCTAGGTGCAGGTATGGTAGGTAGTGTTATGGCTATCGATCTCGCAAAAAAACACAATGTTACACTTACGGATTTAAGAAAAGAAGTATTGGATAGCGTAAAGCAAAAACACGACTATTTAACAATTAAGCAGTTAGACGTAACCAATAAAATGGAGTTTCAAAGTACTTTAAAGCAATTTGACCTGGTGATAAATGCAGTTCCAGGATTTTTAGGTTTTGAAACATTAAAAACCATTATAGAATCAGGTTTGAATGTTATTGATATTTCGTTCTTTTCTGAAAATTCATTGGATTTAGATAGGTTGGCAAAAGAAAAGAATGTAACAGCTATAGTTGATTGCGGTGTGGCTCCGGGAATGGACAATGTTATTTTAGGCTACTACAATGAGAAAATGAAGCTAACAGATTTTGAGTGTTTGGTTGGGGGATTGCCTAAAGTAAAAAAATGGCCATTTTGCTATAAAGCACCCTTTTCGCCGATTGATGTTATAGAGGAATATACACGCCCTGCAAGATATGTTGAACATGGTGAAGTTGTAGTTAGGGAAGCTTTG
The DNA here is from genome assembly GCA_026646335.1 of Aequorivita sp. Taxonomy (GTDB): domain Bacteria; phylum Bacteroidota; class Bacteroidia; order Flavobacteriales; family Flavobacteriaceae; genus Aequorivita. Next base: position 15,432 of record JAPKFY010000007.1, read on the forward strand.
ACAGATTGTGATTATGTAGCTTTTGAAAAGATTGGAACTTTAGAATCATTTAACTCGGATGGGTTAAGGTCAATAATTTTCACTATGCCCCATATTCCCAATATGAAAGAAAAAACCCTGCGTTATCCTGGCCATGTGGAATATGTGAAGGTCTTAAAGGAAAGCGGTTTTTTTAGCGAGGAAAAAATAGCTATAAACGGCAGCCTAGTTTCCCCGTTAGAGTTTACAAGTAAAATTCTGTTTAACGAATGGAAATTAGGTGAAACAGAAGATGAATTAACCGTAATGCGGATTACTTTAAAAGGCGAAAACGCCAAAGGACAAAAAGAAGAGATAGTTTACAACATGTATGCGGAATACTGTAAAGATACTAACACCTCATCTATGGCAAGAACCACGGGCTATACTGCTACAGCGGCCGCCAATCTTTTTTTAGAAGGTTTGTTCTCGGAAAAAGGAGTTTTTCCACCAGAGTTGGTTGGGAAGCATGAAACTTGTTTTAACTATTTCTTAAATTATTTGGAAGAAAGAAATATACACTATATTAAAACCTCGAGAATAATTTAATGTGGAATTTTATAGTTTTGTTTGCCTAAGAAAAGCAATTGCGGCTTGAGTTTACATCCAAACCGCTATTGCTTTTATACCTAGTTGTAGGCAATTGTTATTTCCTCCAAAGTAATATCAGATTTTGTATTAGGCTTGTTTTATAAATTGTACGTCAATAACCAATCTTACCTTGTCAGAAACTACAATGCTTCCTGCTTCTGTAACGGCACTCCAAGTTAAATTAAAGTCTTTTCTGTTGATTTCTCCTTTAATTTCAAAACCAGCTTTTGTTTGTTCGTAAGGATCAACTGCTACACCATTGAGTTCAGCATCTAGCGTAACTTCCTTGGTTACATCCCTTATGGTTAAATCGCCAATTAGTTTGTCGCCATTAAATGATTTTGAGACAAATTTCATTTCAGGGAATTTTTCAGAATTGAAAAAATCATCCGATCTTAAATGTGTATCTCTGTCTTTATTTTTGGTGTTTATAGAAGCTGTTTTTGCGCTAAATTCTATAGTAGCATTGTTGAAATCGTCACCATCTGTTTTTGCAGTTGCCTGAAAATCTTCGAAATGACCTGTTACTGTTGAAATCATCATATGCTTTACTTTGAAAGCAATTTCTGAATGTGAATTGTCGATTGACCAATTTGTGTTTTTCATTTTTATAATTTTTAAATGTTAATTATTAATTTATTATTGTTTTAATACGTCTTGAATGTCAGTTAGTTTCTTAAACATTGAATTTGCAAATGGGCATATTGGAGTGATTTTGATGTTTTTCTCCCTTGCCATTTCTACAATTTTATACAGCATTTGTTTCCCAACACTTTTGCCTTTAAATTCGGGTTCAACTTCTGTATGATCTATAATAATATGGTTTGTACCAGCAATGGAATACGTCATCATTCCAGCTCTTTTATTTTCTTCTCTAGCCATTGCAAAGCCTTTGTTGTCTCTTTCTTTTAGTATGATTTCCATTTTTATATTTTTTTAGTTGTTGAAACTTGATTTAATTACATAGCCATTGGAACTTCCATTAATAGTACTCGCGCGTTTTCAGTTGCTTTTACATTAATAGAATCTGTGTCCCAAACTCCCATTCCATCTCTTTTGGATAGTTTTTCGTTATTAATTTCTACTTCACCTTCAAGAATGAACGCATAAACGCCATTTCCTTCTTTTTTTATTTTGTATTCATCGGTGTTTCCTTTTGTAAACTTTCCTATATGAAACCATGCGTCTTGATTTATCCAAACGCCTTGATCGTCTTTGTTAGGCGATAGAACTTGGTAAAATTCATTGTCCGTAGCAATATCTCTAATAGAAATTTGATCATAGCGTGGCGTTACATTTTTCGTTTTAGGGAAAATCCAAATTTGAAGAAATTTCACTTCTTTGTCTTTGTTTTTGTTGTATTCTGAATGCGTTACACCAGTGCCAGCACTCAATACTTGTACATCTCCTTCTTTAATTACAGCAATGTTTCCCATACTGTCTTTATGCTCTAAATCGCCTTCTAACGGAATGGATACAATTTCCATATTGTCGTGCGGATGCGTTCCAAAACCCATTCCTGCTGCTACGGTATCGTCATTCAATACACGTAGTACACCAAAATGCATTCGCTCTGGATTGTGATAATTTGCAAAACTGAAGGTGTGGTGCGAGTTTAACCAACCGTGATTTGCGTGTCCTCTTGTTTCTGCTTTGTGAATTATTGTATTCATACTATATAGGTTCTAACTTGTTAATTATTGCTTTACTATTTATAGTGCAAAGATGTAACAGTTTGGAACACTGTGGAATATGAAAACAGGGGGTAAACGTATGAAAATCCGATATTTATGATTTAATCTCGTTTTTCTTGAAGCTTGAAGGTGATAATTGTGTATGCTTTTTGAAGAATGCGCTAAAGTTTGCAGGCTCGTTAAAGCCTAATTCATAAGCTATCGCCTTGTTGGTTAAATCCGTAAAATAGAGTAGTCTTTTTGCTTCGGTTATTATTCTTGCTTGAATGTAGTCTTTTGCAGTCTTACCAATTTTCGCTTTAAATGTTCGGTTTAAATGGTCAGGCGTAATATAAAGCCCATTTGCATAATAAGTGGTGGAATGTTCTTTTTTATAGTTGCTTTCTACGGCTTTTTTAAAAGCTCTAATCAGATTATCCCCAGTAGTGTCTATATCTGATTCGATGGGATTGATCGCACAAATATTATTACACTCAATGAGCAAGAGTTTTAAAAATGCACCAATAGATAAATTCTTCATTATAGCATCGCTGTTGAATAGACAAAAAATGTTCTCCGCAAAACTTTCTATAGTATCAAATTGCTCGTCAATTGGCAATAATGGCGGGCTTTGTCCATAATTCTGAAAGAGGTTCAAACTGTCGATAAACGACAATGGAATAGAGTTTTCTACCAAAAACTGATTGGAAAATGTCATTGCAAATCCATAAGATTTTTTTGTTTCTATAACTTGGTGTACTTGCCCTGGAGCAACAAAGAAAATCTGTTGGTTTGCCAACTCATAAATGTTGAAGTCTATTTTATGCAGTCCCTTTGCTTTATTGACAATTAAGACTGTATAATAGTTGTGTCTGTGGGGTTCATCAACTTCTCCGTTTCGTTTTGTATAAATATCTTCCATTTTAGATATCCCAAAACTCACGTTTTCCTTTTCGGAATTTACTTTTTGATATGTTTTGACGGTATTCATTTATAATTTCCAATAACCTTTAGAGGAACTGTGACGTGTCAGGAAACGAATCACTCCATACCTGCCACAGCAACTAGCTCTTAGTGATAATTTAATTTTTAAATACTGTTTTTCCGTCCTTGGTTAATTCAACGTTTTCGCCTTTTCCTCTTAATTCGTAATGGTCGTTTTTGTACCAAATGCCCGAAGCAGGTTTTTGACCTACTAAATCAATTTGTTCGCCTCCGTTTAAATAAACTTTTGCTTCATTTGTTGTGTTGTTAAAAGTTATATCGAGCGTTAGTCCTTCTTTATTTTTAAGGGACTCGGTTACAATATCATCTGTATGCGAAAAAACCACATTTCCGTCTTTTTTCAATTCTATATCGTTTCCTTTTCCTCTCAACTCGTAATTCTCATTTTTGTACCAAATTCCCGATGCAGATTTTTGTTCAATCAATTCAATAATTTCTCCATTAAAATTTACAGTTGTAGTTCCTTTTGTATTGTTAAATGACATTTCCAATTCTTTTCCGTCCTTGTCAGTGGATGTAATTGTTACAATGTCATCAGCAACTTTTTCAATTGATTCAGCAGTTATAGTTTCTGCGTTTTCTTGCCTTGGCGTTTCCTTACAAGCGTTTAAGGATAATGCTGCGAGTACTGCGATTGTCAAAATTTTTTTTGTCATTTTTTCTTTTTCTAGGTATTAAATTTAATTTGTTCTGTTTCTCATCTCGTTCGAATGGGAAATTCACAAATGGCAAGTATAAGAAACTTAGGGCAATCAATACCTGTACCGTTTTTTTAATATGCCAATTAGGTTCTCTTTGTATTGAAAGTTGGATAGGGAATAAATTCAATTTCGTCCCCTTCAATTTTAGGAAAGGCTTGTGCCTTCCATTTCTGCTTGGCTTCTTCAATGCGCTCTTTGCTTGATGAAACAAAGTTCCAATCAATAAATCGTTCTTCGGGAAAGGGTTCACCACCAAAAATATAGATGGTGCTGTTTTCGTGAATGGTAAATTCACAAAGCTTGCTGTCTTTTGCCACCAATAATTGTTTTGGGTCATAAATATTTCCTTCACTTTCAATGGCGCCTTCAAGAATATACAAACCCGATTCGCCATAAAGCGAATCACCAATATTTACTGACTGTTTTGTTTTGCTTTTTATTTCCAGCATAAACAATTTGCTGAAAACCGGAACTGGTGATTTTCTGCCAAAGGCTTCACCTGCCACCAGTTTAAATTGCAGGTCTCCTTCTGTCCATTTTGGAATTTGATTCTCTTCAATATGGGAAAACTGCGGCTCCATTTGCTCCAGATCTTTTGGCAATGCCACCCAGATTTGCAAACCGTGCATATATAGTGGAGAGTGCCGTAAATATTCGGGGGTACGCTCTGAATGAACAATTCCTTTCCCTGCGGTCATCCAGTTAACAGCACCAGGTTTAATTTCTACTTCGTTTCCAAGAGTATCGCGGTGCATAATGCTGCCCTCAAACAAAAAAGTAAGCGTCGAAAGCCCAATATGCGGATGTGGCAGCACATCAAAGTTTTCCCGTTCGTTCAATTTAACAGGCCCCATATGATCTATGTAAATGAAGGGACCTACCATTCGCTTTTGCCGAAAGGGTAACAAACGGCCCACCATAAACTTCCCTATGCTGGCGGCTCTTTCTTCTATAATCAGTTTGATGTTTGACATAATAAAATTCAATTAAAATTATACTTGCTATTGCTGGACATTGGTAGCAACCCATTTTTCAAAGGCTGCCATAAAGCTTTTCAGGAATTTTTTGGTAGAGTCGTTGATCAGTTTTCCATTATCGTCAAAAAGTGTTGCAACTCCTCCAATATAAGCTTCTGGCTGTGCCATTGTGGGCACATTTACAAATGTTAGCGATTGGCGCAAGTGATGATTGGCGCCAAAACCGCTGATATTTCCAGTGGAAACACTCACTACGGCACCGGGTTTTCCGTCCCACGAATTTTGACCATAAGGACGGGAGCCTATATCAATCACATTTTTTAAAACCGCAGGGACGGACCGATTATATTCAGGGGTGAGGAAAAGTACTCCATCAACTGAGCCGATTTCCTCTCGTAATGCAACCCATTGCTTTGGCGGAGTTGCTTCCAGATCTTGATTATACATCGGAATATCAGCTATGTTTACTATTTTAAGAGATAGCGATTCTGGCGCTAGGGATATCAATGCTTTGGCTGTTTTTAAGTTGTAAGATTCTTTGCGAAGACTTCCTACTATAACTGCAATTTTGTACTTCTCCATAATTTTGTTATTTCTTAATTGACCAAATTGATCCATTTTTTGTAGTCAGTATTTCCAATTCTCCAGTATCGGAAAGTTCATTCAAGATAGCTTCACTTTCAATTCTTGGAGCACCCGAAAGTACAGAAAATTCTTTTGCAGTAAGTGAAGGATAAATTGAGAAGAGTGTTTCCCAATCTTTATTGTATTCGCTTTTCGTGATCTTGTCATTAAGTTTTAGAATGGCCATTTCGTAAAAAGCATAGGGTCTTGCACCGTAAACAATTTCTTTATTACCTGCAGGGTCAACAACGAAGATAGTTGGAAATCCTCTTACGCCATACTCACTGGCAATTTTTAAATCTTCTTGAAATAGTGTTTTTGCCTTTCCTTCAGAATCAATTTTCAATTGCTCAACATTTAATCCAACGGTTTTAGCCGCTGTTGCTATATGTTCCCATTTTGCTAGGTTTTTTTTCTTTAAAAACATCATTTCCCGCATTTCTCTCATAAACAAAACAGCCTTCTCTTCATCTTGCAATTGAGCGGCCTTAAAAGCGATAGAAGGTGGATAAGAAGAGTGGAGGGGGTCTTCCAGCCACAAATCACCATCTATAGGCATATCGTAGTGCACACTTACTTCGTCCCAATGTTGCGCAACATCAGAAGGTTTGCTAATACCGCCGCTATTGTAATTCCAATTGGGCAACAAACCGCCCATTCTGTATTCAATTTCAATATGTGGGCCATATTCTAATTTAAGTTTTCTCAATTGTGGTTCAATACCCCAACAAGAGGAACAGATTGGGTCAGTAAAGTAAACTAACCTGACTTGTTTTCCGGTAGATTTAACAATTTTAGCGGTTGAATCAGTGGTTTCTATATTGGTGGTTTCACACATCCCTGTTTCTATGTCGCATAATAGCGGATTGTTTTTTGTTGTTTCGTTATTCATAATATTTGTTTTTGATTGTCCTTGACTAGCTGTGAGGCTGAACAAAGAGATTAATAATGTTATAGTGTTAATTTTAACCATCATATTGATTTTTAACTTACTTCTTCAGAAGTTGCAAACTCCTCCATTCTAGTAATTAATTCGTTTTCAACGGTATATATCTGAACCCATTTCTGTTTCAGTTCCCTCCCAGATCGTTTTACTCTTTGATGTTCTTGTCCCAAAACAACAACCATTTTTCCCTCAACAATAAATTGTTGGGGCTCAAAGCTGATGATTTCCGTCTTGTCGAGAACATTACTGAAAAAAGCCCTTACGCCTTCTTTTTTTTCAAAAACTCCTTTTGGAATAATTTGCGTACCGTGATATATCCAAACGGTATCCTTAGAAACTGTTGCAACAAATTTTTCTATATCGCCACTTTTAAATGCTGCGAACATTTTTTCTACTACTGCTTTTGCTGAAATTTTCATTTTTATTATCTATAGTTCATAACAATACAAATATAGGCCGAATTTAGTATATATTTGATATGGATTTCCTTTTGGGAAGTGGTTACCTATAGGAAACCACCTTGAGATTTAATAGTAAGGAATAAATTTTTATATCGATGAAAAAGAAAGCAGTAGTAAACGATACGTCCGTTTGTCAGGTTAGGATTCAAGCCATTAGTGATACGATGAGTGTGTTGTCGGGAAAATGGAAGTTCCATATTGTAGGAACACTTATAGAGGGCAACAAATTAGGTTTTATGGATCTGTTGCGGGAAGTGAACGGAATCGGAACAAAAATGCTATCCAAAGAACTTCAGGATCTGGAAATGAATCAATTGGTTAGTAGAACCGTTATGAATACTAAACCAATAACTGTTGAATATGCACTTACTGAATACGGTAAAACGCTTTCACCTCTTATTGATGAGTTGGCAAAATGGGGAGTTGGATATAGACAATCAATTATTGATTCGAAAAGTATCTGATTTCTGGATTTTTAGGTTGCAGGTAATGGATTGCTGCTTAGTGAAGAGATAAATTATTAACACTAAAGTTCATTAGATGCACAGATTGATTGTTCAACAGCAAAAGTTACATTTACTCGCTTGTATTCCAAAACGCTGTTAGGCGTTCGTTGTTTTTCGATTATACTTTTCCGTTATATGTTGGGTCAAAATCTACCATCCATTCAATCCCGAATTTATCTCTAAACATACCAAAATATGAACCCCAAGGACTGTCCCCAATGGGAAATTCAATATTTCCCCCTGCTGAGAGTCCGCTAAATAATTTGTCGGCTTCTTCACGACTTTCGGCACTAATAGAAATCTTAGACCGGTTTTCATTTTCATTTACCTGTCCCATACTTTCTGGCACGTCATTGGCCATTAAAATGTTTTTGCCAATTGGCAAAGCAATGTGCATTATCTTGTTTGCCTCCTTTTGTGATACGGGATATTCAGGACTTGATATATCTTTAAAACGTACAATCCTTGCGAATTTCCCCCCAAATACTGATTTGTAAAAATTGAATGCCTCTTCGGCATTTCCGTTAAAGTTAATGTGTGGATTGATAAGTGCCATGATTTTTATTTTTTCAGTGGTTTTTTCAGTTTGTTGCCAATTCTCAAAGTTATTACAAAATTTGCTTTTCAAAAATTGTTATATGGCGAGAAATCACTTTTTTTATCAGCTTGTTGCAAACGTTTAAGTATATCAGCTGTGAAGTGTCTCGGCTCGAGCCTCTCCAAAAAATAATGATAGAGAAACTGCGAAAGCCGAAACTACAGCGTAGGTTTTAGGATTTTCCATGTAGGAATTGACCAAGCCATAGCTAATAAAAAGTGTTGACTGTAGTTTTGTCGATTTTAAATTCGGCTATAATTGACTTCGATATCTCATCATTATTTTATAGGAATCAGCAGTTTTTTGATGATAATAAATGATATTTTTATCTACAGTTAGCGTAGGAGCTTCTATTAAATTTGAAATAGTCTCCGAAAATAAAACTTTAGGAATTGAAAATTCGAATGAAGAATTACTTCTCACGGCAACGCATATTTCAAAAACAGTACTCGATGTAATTTCTCCTTTTAAATATCTTGTGTAATAAAATTCAAGGTTATCACTACTTATGCAAGGCGCGTAATAAATATAATTTGAATCATTAATGTTTTGTAAGATTGATGCAGAATTTGGAAGTGTACTGAATGTTGAAACATTGTCTTTTTTAGCAATTCCTATTGTTGTTTCACAAGGACCTAGGCAATTCACGTCATCAAACCTTGCGTTATTGAAGTACAAATATTGTCCATCCAAACTTATTCCATGGTCCATTATTAACCAACCAGGAGTATTCATATTAAAGTCTCCTTGAACTCTTCCAATACCACTGATATTCCCAGAACTAAAAGTACCATGGAAAAGATTATTTAATTCCGTAGGATAATTTCTTGTTGATGTCCAATAAAAATTGCCATTAACGTCCATATCTGCAACTGCATCTAAATGTGGTGGTGTTGATTGATTTGCCCCAGTTAATTCTCCAACAAAATTAAAAGTTGAATCATTGACTTTAGTTGCATAATATAGCTTTGTATTTATCCCATCATTTAGATTATTAAAAAATAAATAGTTTCCGTTCGGCGAGATAAATGGTTCCATTGCATCAAAAGTCAAACCATTGATTATCACTTCATTTTCTGGGCCAAATTCAGGATATATGATCTGTGAATTATTAATTTCATCATCATTGGATGAGCATGAAAATAATAATAGCAATACAAGTGAAACTATATAAATGGGTTTTGTTCTCATTTGTGATTTTTAAATTCCTGCCAACACGTTATTTCATAAACATTTATTAATATTATCCTGTAAATAGGTCAAGGATATCGATGTTTTTTAATGTCTTGATCACGTTCTTTTGGATAGGAACCAAAGTTATTAAAGCATATAGTGTTTTTATTTCCTATACCGGTTAAACATTCCGAAGCTTCCAGCGTTTATGCGACCATAAATAAAACTCAGGTTTTTCTCGAATTTGCGCTTCCAAAGCATCAAAAAACATTCGGGTTATCTGAAAATCTGGGTATTCTTTTGGTTTATCGGCCAAAGGTACAAAAGTGGCTGTGTAATAGCCACGCTTCACCTTTTCAACTTTGAGATAAAGTACTGCAAAGTCAAGTTTTTTTGCAAGTTCCTCTGTTCCTGTAAACATCGGGACATCTATTCCCATAAAAGTATCGCGATGCTTGAAAGCTCCAAGTTTCGGGGTTTGGTCTGAAAGAATGTATGTAAGGGTTTTGATTCCTTTTTTCCACTTTCTAAAAAGGACGCCTACAATTTTTTTGTTGCTGACAATAATACCGCCAAAGTGTTCCCTTGTTTTTTTTATCAAGGCATCAAATTGCTTGCTGTCCAATGGTTTATATACAGCATGGGCTTGATGTTGCATTAGTTTGTTCAATATCCCGCTCCATTCCCAATTGCCGTAATGGCCAGCCATCAATAAAATACTTTTGTCGTTTTCGTAATACGAATCCAGTATTTCAGCATTTGTAACCACAAACCGCTTTCGGATTTCTTTTTCAGAAATGGTAAAAGCCTTTATGGTTTCAAAAATAATATCGCAAAGATGTTTGAAGAATTGTTGCGCTATTCGATCTCTTTCTTGCTGTGTTTTTTCAGGAAAAACCAGCGCCAAATTGTCTTTCACCACTTTTTTGCGATACCCCACAATATAATACGCCAAAAAGTACAGCGCACTGGATTTAATGTACAAAATACCCATTGGCATTTTGGAAAGCAGCCAAAGAATTGGATAAACCAGTATATAAAGCAATCTTTGCATAGAAATTATTAATGCAAAACTAATTAAATAAATGTTCAATATTCAACGTTCAATATTCAATGTTCAGTTTAAAGCCACAATTAACCAATAACTTTTAAGAACTAACTTTTCACTTCAAATGCAAAATATAGATATCGCAACAATTATAATCATCGCTGCCAACGTAATTATTTCAATGAAAGGCTTCAATGATTTTTCCTTTTTTGAAAAATATAAATTCAACATTGCCGGAATACGCCGTGGAGAGCAGATTAGAATGTTCAGCTCCGCTTTTCTTCACGCAGATTTTTCGCACTTGCTGTTTAATATGCTTACGCTTTACTTTTTTGCCCCAGTAGTTATAATGAGTGTTGGGGTTACTTATTTTGTGATAATTTATGTGGCGAGTTTGCTGATTGGTAATCTGCTTTCGTTCTATTTTCATAAAGACGAATATCATTACAGCGCAATAGGGGCGAGTGGTGCAGTAATGGGCGTATTGTATTCTGCTATTTTGTTTTTCCCGGATATGGGGCTTTACCTCTTCTTTATTCCCATCCCAATTCCCGCTTGGCTTTTTGGATTGGCATATTTGTTGTATTCTATCTACGGAATGAAAAAAAGGTTAGGGAACATTGGCCATGACGCCCACATTGGCGGAGCAGTTGGAGGTTATGTGTTAACACTTGTGTTTGCACCTTCTTTGTTTGAAACAAGTTTGTGGATCGTTGTTTTGCTGGCTATCCCTTTAATTATTTTATTCGTAATGCATAAATTAGGTAAAATATAGTCGGTAGTCTTTAGTTTATAGACGGTAGACTTCAAAAACAAACGAAAATTTAAAAACTATGAAAACAATAAAAACCCTTTTAATCTTAGCAATAACAACCACTTCCATTATGGCGCAAAACACACCACCACCCACAATAGACGTTACCGGAGAAGGCATTGTTCGCACGGTTCCCGATGAAGTTACAATTAATATTCGGGTAGAAAACACTGGCGAAAATACCAAAATACTGAAAGAACAAAACGATGCAACCATCAATGAAGTTTTAAAATTTCTGAAGAAAACGGGTATTGACGATAAAGATGTGCGCACTGAATATATGAACCTCAGCAAGAATTACGACTACAACAGCAAAACCTATACTTTTGCAGCCAACCAATCACTTTCTGTTAAGCTGCGCGATTTAAAAAAATATGAACTAGTGATGAAAGGGCTTTTGGATACTGGCATCAACCGAATAGACGGCGTGTCATTTTCTTCCTCAAACAAAGAAGCCCTGGAAAGCCAAGCTCGTAAAAAAGCTGTGGAGAACGCTAAAATGAAAGCGGTAGAATATGCTTCTGTTTTAAGCCAAACTGTAGGGAAAGCTGTTTCAATAAGCGAATTCAGAAACAGTGTTGGGCCACAGCCAATGATGTACAAGAGCGCAATGATGGCTGATGAAAGCAGTGGAAGCCAACAAACCATATCGCCTGGCGAAATGGAAATCAGAACAACGGTAAACGTTAGCTTTCTGTTGAATTAAAAGTATTTTTCAAATAAAAAAAGCCTCGGTTCCAAATGGAAACCGAGGCTTTTTATTTTCTTAAAAAATTATCCCAAGAAAGGATATCTGTAATCTGTTGGGGAAACAAAGGTTTCCTTCACCATTCTTGGCGAAATCCATCTGTATAGGTTCTGCTTGCTTCCAGCTTTGTCGTTGGTTCCACTGGCTCTTGCCCCACCAAATGGTTGCTGCCCAACAACAGCTCCCGTAGGTTTGTCGTTTATGTAGAAATTGCCAGCAGCATTCTCAAGAGCTTTTACAGCTTGTTCAAGAGCGTATCTGTCTTCACTGAAAACAGCTCCAGTTAAAGCATATTCACTGGTTTCATCAACTAGTTGCAAGGTTTCTTCCCACTTCTTGTCATCATAGACATACACTGTAAGTACAGGCCCAAAAAGCTCGGTACACATTGTAGTGTATTTTGGGTCTTTTACTACAATCACGGTAGGTTCAATAAAGTAACCTTTGCTCTTGTCATAATTTCCACCGGCAATTATTTCAGCTCCTTTGTCTTTTTTGGCTGCATCAATATAGCTTGCAAGTTTGTCAAAAGAACTTTCGCTGATAACGGCGTTAATGAAATTGCCCATATCCTCTGGGGTTCCCATTTTAAAGGAACGGATATCGTCAACCAAATACTTTTTAACGTCCTCCCAAATACTATTCGAAATATAGCAACGGCTAGCGGCACTACATTTTTGACCTTGATATTCAAAAGCACCACGAGCCATTGCTGTAGCTACTTGTTTTGGATTCGAAGATTTATGAGCGACGATAAAATCTTTTCCACCAGTTTCCCCAACAATACGAGGATAGGTTTTGTAATTTTTTATGTTGTCGCCAATCTTTTTCCAAATTCCCTGAAAAACGCCGGTAGAACCCGTAAAATGAACCCCACTGAAATCTGGACTCGCCATGAGCGTGTCTGAAATCATTGCTGCATCACCCATTACCATATTGATAACTCCGGCTGGAACGCCCGCTTCACGGAACACATCCATAACAACTTTTGCTGAATATACTTGTGTGTTGCTCGGTTTCCAAACAACCACATTGCCCATCAACGCAGCACTTGCAGGAAGGTTTCCGGCAATAGCTGTAAAGTTAAAGGGAGTAATTGCATAAATAAAACCTTCCAAAGGCCTGTATTCAATGCGGTTCCAAGCTGCGGAAGTAGATTCTGGTTGCTCTGCATAGATTTCAGTCATGTACTGAACGTTATACCTAAGGAAATCTATAAGCTCACAGGCTGAATCAATTTCGGCTTGGTAGATGTTTTTTGACTGACCGAGCATTGTTGCAGCGTTTATTTTAGCCCTGTATGGACCCGCGATCAATTCTGCGGCACGTAGAAAAATACCAGCGCGTTGTTCCCAAGGCATTACTGCCCATTTTTTTCTAGCTTCTAATGCAGAAGCAATTGCTTCTTCCACATTTTTCTTTGTAGCTTTATAATAAGTTCCAAGCACGTGCTTATGATCGTGCGGTGGAGACATAGTAGCGGTTTCCTTGGTTTTAACCTCTTTCCCGTTGATAAATAAAGGCACTTCTATTTTTGCCTTGTACATTTTTTTATAAGTTTCAAGTACTTCTTTTCGTTCTGCAGAACCTGGCGCATAGCTTTTTATAGGTTCATTTACTGCGATTGGCACTTCAAAAAATCCATTTCCCATAACTTTTTATTTTTTGTGTTTATGAAGATTGCAAAGGTACAAAAATGGATGCACCAAACCTTGAAATGGATGCACCAAACCTTAAAATTCCAAATTCCAAATAGCGCCGCATGTTTTTTTTGGAATTTGGTGCTTGTTATTTGGAATTTTCAATATTCCTTTTGTAGTTTCGATTAACAATTATTAGAAATGTGTACCGTAACTTTTATTCCTAAATCCAACAGCGATTTTATACTGACCTCTAACCGTGATGAAGCTCCGGGACGTGAAACTTTTTCGCCTAAAATATATGAAGAGGATCAGGTGCAATTACTTTATCCGAAAGATGCCGTAGCTGGCGGCACTTGGATTGGCGCAAGCCAAAAGAAAAGAGTTGTAACTTTAATGAACGGCGGTTTTGTAGCACACCAACGGAAACCATTTTACAGAAAGAGTAGAGGCTTGGTTGTAAAGGATTTGCTGAAAGCCGACGATTTAAAAAAAGAAATTGACAACTATGATTTCAACGAAATTGAACCTTTTACGGCAATTTTAGTTGAATGGAAAACCGAAGTCCAATTGTTTCAATTGGTTTGGGATGGTGTGGACTATCATTTTTCCGAAGAACCTTTGGCTCCGAAAATATGGTCTTCTTCGCCACTATATCCACAAAATCTTAAGATAAAAAGAGAACAGTGGTTTTCAGGTTTTTTGTTTGATACCATAAACCCTTCTGAAAAAGAGATCCTTCAATTTCACAAGACCGCTGGGGAAGGAGATTCAAACAGTAACCTAATTATGGATCGCAACTTTGTAAAAACGAAAAGCATTACTCAAATTAACAGAAAGAAAGAGGCTGTTGAGATGCGTTATGAAGATTTACAAACTGGGGAAGTCAGTGATTCAGTTTTCAGTACGGGGTAATTCAGTGGTCAGTAAATTAGTTTTTGGTTTCTAGGGGACAGGTTTTTCTAGTTCATCGAAAACGGCGCGCTCAGATTGAAAAGCGGTATGGAAACCCGGAACTTTCGGGTAGTTGTAAAATTGACCATATTATAATGCCCTTTCATGGAACCAAAAGGAGAAAAAAGTAGGCAGCCACTGGTGTAAGAGTGCTTCTCCCCAGGTGAGAGTATTGGTTTTTGGCCTATTACGCCTTCGCCTTCCACAATTTCTGTATTGTTGAGGGAATCCTTGATTTTCCAGCAGCGTGAAGTTAGTTGAACGGTGTCCTTGCTTTGGTTCTCAATAGTCACGTTATAGGCAAAGGCATATTGCATTTTACGGTTTTTGTAAAACGTGCCGTCAAACTCGGTCTTTACCGAAATTTTAATTCCTTGTGTTACTTGTTGTACCATGTCTTTTAATAAATTGCTGCGCTTGCTGCTACAAATAAACCAATAGCGGTAACAAAGCTCATAGTAAATATAATGCTTAAAAATACAAATTTAAATAATGTTTGCCACTTTCCTTGGCCATAAAATTTTCGAAGTGCTAGATAATAATACAAAGGGCCAAGCAGCATGAACAATATAGTTTGGAAAAAATCTACACCGAAAATTAACTCTGGAATCCTAAAAATCACCATAGTCAAAAACATAAAACTGAAAATGTGGAATATGAAAATTACGTGTTCAATGTAGTTGTATTTCTTTCGGGAGTAAAATAACCAAAAGAATAGCGCGTAGAAAGGAGTGAAAAAGAAAAGGAAGAAGGGTATTTTGGAAGTTATATAATTTACAAAAGCATTTGGGTTGTGCATTATTTTGTGCCAAGTTATTGCCCGTGAGTAAAGCCAGCGGTTATTGAAAGTGTTTGTATGGTCCAAGCTATCAAGAGCTGCCGATGGGCTTTCTGTTTTGGTGCGGTAATAATAGGCCATATATAGGGAACCTCGTTTACTGTAGTTTTCTAAAAACGGTAAGGTGTCAAGGGCTTTTTCAGAAAAGTAAAGCGGTAAGCCAAGTTGTTTTGCCTTTACAGAGTCTCCGCGTGAGCTTGACCAAAATATTTCGGGCAGTTGATTGGCAAAAAGTGAATCAATAGGGGCTTCATTTGCTGGTTTGAGGTTTAGGCCCAATTGATTATCATTTTCAGCGGCTTTTATAAAGCCCACGAAACCTTCCAGCAAAAAGTAGATAATGGAAACACTCAAAAAGAAACGAAACGGATTGGCATATTTCAGCCTTTCTCCTTTCACGTAGTTTCGTGTTATGACACCGGGATGGAACAGTAGGTCCTTAAGTGTATTCCGCAAACGCGAATCGTAAACCAAGATACTGCTCAGGAATTCTGCAAAGAAGTCTATTGCTGAAAGCTGTTTTTTACTGTTTAGTTGAGAACAATTTGGGCAATATACATCGCTTCTGTCAAGTGGATGACTACAATTCAGACATTCGGTTCCGCGAAATTGCAGTGATTTTCTTCCGCTGGAGGATGTATTTTTTCTGCGTTTCATCGCTACTAAAATACTTGGTGGTTATTTCGGTTTATTCAGATTGAACTGCTTGATTAATTGCTGGTTATGTTTGTTGAATTTGCATAGCCTATGCCTATTATTCGGTCATAGCGCGCGCCCAGATCCCGGAAATAGACCACTACGGTATAATTGTTTTCCGTCTGCCAAAAATCACCGCACACTGCGCCTTCTTCTATACTTCCGTCGCGGTTTACCACTACATATTTATAGTTGTAGTACCCTTGTTTAAAAAGACGGGTGTTTCGATAGGTGTCCGATTGTGGATCGTATTTCATATAGGTGCTTCCGTCTATGGTCCAATTGTTGAAATTGCCGTAAATGTGAAGTTCCTTATCGCCTAGATCGTCATAATATTGAAGATTGAAGTGCATTCGAACATACTCAGCTTCTAAATCCTGGTTTCGGGCATCTACGTTGCGGACAACAAAATTTCCGTTGATGTCAGGATTGTATGTATAGGGTCTGTCGTATCGCGGAATATTTGTGTAAAGGTAGTTTTCGTAAACGTCTGTCAGGTCTATGGAGCGCACGCCGTTGGTGGCGGAACGCTCGTCTTTATTGTCAAAGGCAAGATATTCGTTGCCGCCACCGAAGTAGGCTTCTGTGTCATATCTGTAGATCAGCTCGTTGCCCATAGTGTACTGTGGCACCAAATCTGTAATGGCGGTATTTAGGTTGCTGTTTTGTAGCACAAGGGTTTTAACTGTTTGCTTTGGATTAATCAAGAGGAGGTCTGGCGAATTTATAACAAACTGGACTACTTGTTTTTCATTGATAACCTTCAGGTTGCGGGCGCGCTTTATTTCTACGCCAACTTTTGCGATGTTTTCCATCACCAAAAATTTTCTGGTAAATATAAGCTCTCCATCGCTATTGAAGATACTGAGCAGATAGTTGCCGCTTTTTTTTATTTCCCGAGTGTCGCGGTTGGGGATGGTGAGTTGGTAATGCGAAAATATTTGCAGTGTGTTTACAGAGTTTTGATAGGTGTCTATGCGCACATCGTCAAAACCATCGAGGTATTCGCTTTTGGAAAGATCGGTGGGAGTCCAGTCAAAATTGTAATGGGTTATGGTGTAATAATAATCTTCTTCATCGCCATTGAGAGCATCAAAAGAAAGCATTATTCTGCCCCCCAGGTTTATGATGGGCAGCTGGCTTTGATCTGTGCCACCGCTGAACTGGATGGTACTGATGTATGACGGCTCTATTTTTTCCACGATTTGGGAGAAGGTAGGGAAGGTGATTGACAATAAAAGTAGGGTAGTGGCAAGTGTTTTTGACATGATATTGGTTTAAAAAGCTAAGATAACAAATTTTGTGCCTATTCCATTATGGGGTTTTGGGCATAAAATTAATGTTTGTGGCATTGTTTGTTTTGAAATTATTAAAACCAAGGGTTTTTGTAGGAATTACTTACATACACCTTAAGTAAACCTTAAGTATCCCTTAGGTATCCCTTAAGTAAACCTTTGGTTGACCCGTCCTTGACCGGTCCTAAAATAACTATACAGATTACTGAATAAATCCTGATATAGTTATACAACTATAATTGTTAATCCTGAAACAACTCTACAACTGTTTTTTATAGTTATAATTTTTATTGGGGCTCTTCCATAGCAAGTTTAATCCCACTGACGGTAAATGATTTATATCATATAAAGTCTGCATCTATAGTCTTAACTTTACTTCAAATAGAGAGGTTTGCCTGATATGGAAGCCTTGGCTGCCAAAATGATGAAGAAAGAAATGGAGAGGCTGGATACGCCCGCCGATTGGGAATTCTTTAGGATTCTGGCCATAAGCCCGCGGTGGATATGTTCCATCTGAAAAGAGAAGGTCTAATTGATGAATTGGATGGTGTTTTAGCCATAGGCGATTTCTATAATAGGGCAGAGAAAAGGGCTGTCAACTACTGTTTATTTAAACTTACACAACCCAACTATTAACTTAAAATACTATTTATGCGAATACAAGTAAAAGATTTTATGTCGGCTCCCGTAACCACGGCAAGCAGCGAAGCTACCGTTCGAGAGATTAGAGCCTTGATGAAAAAAGAAGGAATTAATGCGGTTCCTATTGTTTCGTATTCCAAGGATAAGCCAACTGTTGAAACGACCATTCAAGGGATAGTCACTGTCTCTGATATTGGCAAAAACGTGCATGAAGACGCCCCTATGGAGAACGTAATGACCTCTTCAAATGTTCTTGTTGTCCATACAGATTCAAGTGCTCAGTCGGCTGCCAAAATGATGCTAAGGAACAATGTGCACCATATGGTCGTGATGGATGATGGAAAAATTAAAGGGATGATCAGTTCCTTGGATTTTGTGAAATTAGTTGCGGAACATACGTTGGGTTAAAATAATGTCCAACACAAAAGATTAATGATGTTGTGCTATCGTCATTTTTCCAATTCAAAATCTAGGAGGTCAATTACTTTCTTGTTCAGCTAATAGGGCGTTAGTTGACTTAAGAAAGTTCTGAGCCACATACTAAGCGATAGCAGTAATTATAAACCAAAAAATAGAAAAAATGAAAGCATTAGTTTATTATGGCGATCACAATATCGCTTTAGAAGAAAGACCGAAACCAACAATCATCAAGCCTACAGATGTAATTGTAAAAGTTTTAAAAACTACCATTTGTGGAACAGACTTAGGCATCTACAAAGGGAAAAACCCTGAAATTGAAAGTGGACGTATTCTTGGTCATGAAGGTGTAGGTATTATTGAAGAAGTTGGGAAAAGTGTTTCTCAGTTTAAAAAGGGAGACAAGGTTATAATCTCATGTATTACATCTTGTGGTTCTTGTGAATATTGTAAAAAACAAATGTATTCCCATTGTAAAGATGGAGGCTGGATTTTAGGGTATATGATTGATGGGGTGCAAGCCGAATATGTGAGAATCCCGCATGCCGATAATAGCTTGCACAAAATACCGGCAAATATTGATGATGACATAGCCGTATTATTAAGTGATATTTTGCCAACAGGCCATGAAATTGGCGTTCAGTATGGAAATGTAAAACCAGGAGATGAAATTGCTATTATTGGCGCAGGCCCTATTGGGATTTCTGCACTTTTAACAGCACAGTTCTATTCACCTTCCAAAATAATCATGGTAGATTTGGATGACAACAGGCTTAAATTAGCCAAGGAATTAGGGGCTACACATACCATTAATTCTGGAACTACAAACGTAGAGGAAGCCATTAAAAAAATAGTTGGAGAGGAAGGTCTTGATGTTGCTATTGAAGCTGTTGGGATTCCCCAAACTTGGGATATTTGCCAAAAAATAGTAAAACCTGGGGCTCACATTGCTAATGTAGGTGTACATGGCAAAAAGGTAGATTTTAATATTGAAAAACTATGGATTAAAAACCTTACCATAACAACTGGACTTGTTAACACCAATACAACCCCAATGCTATTAAAAGCGGTTTCTGCCAATAATATGGATTTGCAGAAAATGATTACCCATCATTTCCCGCTTTCAGAACTTGAGCATGCGTATCAAGTGTTCGTAAATGGAGCTGAAGAAAAAGCAATGAAAATCATTATTAATAATGAATAACTATTGTTAGCAATGCTATTTTTATTTGCCGTGTTGGCAACAGTTTTATTTTATAATATGTTCCCTGTGGTTGAATCCCCAATCTATAACTTCGTTAATAAGACTTTCTAAAGTCTTTCCGTGGGGTGTAAGTTCATATTCCACTGTAATAGGCTTGGTATTCATTACAGTTCTTGTTATTAATTTGTTGGTTTCCAATTCCTGAAGATCTTTAGATAATTTCTTAGGCGCAATACCATTTAGAGCGCGTTTTAACTCCATAAAACGCATTGTGCCATTAAGCAGTAAGGTGCCTATTATTTGAATTTTCCATTTTCCAGCTAATAGCTCCATAGTGTCTCCAATGGCTCTTAACTGGCCACTGCATTGTGGAGAGAGTTCTATTTTATTATTCATTTCTTTACAGTTTTACGATTGATGGTTTCGCGCAGGTAACTAGTTTCCTAAAGGAAATACATAGTGTAAAGATACTGATCTAATGGTATTTTTGTATAAGTAATTAATTATTGATCACTAAATGGAAGGCATGAGTAATAAAAGATTTTTAAATATCCACAGTACAATTTATGCAGTATTTGCAATAGTGTTATTTGTGATACCTAATTTGTTTTGGCCATTTTATGGCTTGCAATTAAATGACAAGTATGCTGTCTTTTTATCACAGCACACAAGTATTTTTTTGGGAGGAATTGCTATAATAGGCTTTATGTTAAATGAGATACCTGATAAAAGTGCTCTAGCTAAAAAGTTTATGATGGGTTTAATGCTTACGAATATTTTAGGTGTAATAATAACATTATACGCTTGTATTATAGGAGTGTTTTATGGGTTTGGATGGTCTGACCCAGCTTTCTTTGTATTTCTAACTGTGTTGAGTTTTAAGCAATGGAAAAACAATAAATAGTATTATAGTTTAATTTAAAATGTAAAAGTTATGTCAGTAATAATGTATGTAGCATTTCCTCACAATGGGCCATTTGGGGAAGAATTAAAAAATGAATTGAGCGGATTAGCCCAAAGTATTAATGGTGAACCAGGTTTCATTTGGAAGATTTGGACAGAAAACCAAGCCGATAAAACAGCTGGTGGTGTTTATATGTTTGATACGCGGGAAAATGCTGAAAAGTATTTAACAATGCACACAGAACGTCTTACAAAATTTGGGTATTCCGGCATTAGCGGGAAAGTTTACGAGACCAATGAGGGTTTGACAGCCATTAATAGAGGACCTATAAAATAAGCATAGAAGATTTGTTAATGGCTTGGTTAATAGACAGTCAGAGATGGGGGCTGTTTTTTATAAGAACTAGTTGAGCTTAATTATTGTCAACACCTTTTAAGAATCTACTTATTGTCTGGGCTACTTGCTCCGGTTGGTCAATCATTGTCATATGTGCCGCATTGTCAATAATTTCGACCTTTGCATTTTTTGATAATTTCTGATATTTGTACATTGTTTCTGGCCTTGCCTCATCATATTCGCCAGTTATAAAAAGGATAGGTTCTTCTATTTTATCCAAATCTGCCGTTCGGTCAAAGTCAATAAGCCTTCCCGTTGCGGTAAATTCTGTAGGGCCCCACATATAGTTATAGACCTGTTCGTTAAATTTAGGGACATTTTCACATTCTATATTAGGAATGTATGGCCAGCTCTTTCGGGATAAGTGCCGAGTATAAAATGAGTCGGTAGCGGCGAGATATGCCGGTGCCGAATAATTTTTCAAGGCTTCATATTTATTTATAGTGTCTTGAATCTGAACTGGCATTTGGGATAATAATATTTTTGCGTCCCGAATCCAATCTGAAGTACTCAACATTGGGCTAGAAAATATAACGGATTTTACACCTTTAGGTTTTTTAGCAATCATATACTCTATTAGAAACGTACTGCCACAAGAATGGCCCAGGATGTGCAGTTCCTTTAGCTTTAATTTGCTTCTTAAATGGTCTATTTCATCTACAAATCGCTCAATTTTCCACAGTGTTGTGTCTGTTGGTCTGTCTGAATTTCCTGAACCAAGTTGGTCATAAAATATTACCTGACGATCAGCGCTCAGGAGAGATAAACCGGGAATCATTGAGCAACTTCTAGAGCCTGGTCCCCCGTGAAGGACCAGCAAGGGAATGCCTTCCCCATCCCCAACTATTTTATACCATACTTTGCCTCCCTGAACATCTACGTAACCTTCTCTTTCAATTTTTTGCTTGCAGGACACACGTATAATTAATAAAAGCAGAAGCAAGCCAAGGGTAAGACCTAATTTCTTTTTTATGTATGTCATTTTTGACTTTTTTATATCCCTCGATGAAAAGTATAAGCCTAGTGCGGGTTTTTATGGGACTTATTTTTTAATTTGCTGTAATATTTATTGACTACAAGATATTCATTTTTAAACGTTAAGCCGCAATAAGCTTATAAAATGTTGGCATTTGTTCTTTATTTCTTAAGTAACAGTTTGCCCCATATTTTTTGCTGAATTCTCTTCTTACATTGAATATGAAAGACTACTATACTTCCACTACTACAAGCCCGAAATCATCGGCACTAGTGATGGAAATTGAAGAAATGCTGCCATTTTCGATGACCATTAAGTTTCCTGTTTCCAAAATATAATCTTCATCCATAAGCTGCAAATGGATAGTGCCGGAAGTGGCGTATAAAAACAGATTGTTGAAACTCCCTTTAGGTTTTAGCCCATAACTGCTAATTGCGCCCATCGCTAAATAATACAACTCGCTTTGCCGCAGGCCTTTGGTCATAACATTAAAATCAGTGCAGGTGCCTATAGCGGTGGTTTTCCAATCTCCACTAAAATCGGCTACCTCAAAAGGTTTGAGATACTTGCTGTATTGGCCTTCATGGGTAATGTTGATTTCTCCCTCCAAAATCATAAGTTTGCGATGAATGCCAGGCAAGGCCGTGAAAGTAGATTCCGCAACTTCTACTTTGGCAGTACTCAATCTTAACTCAAAATTTCGCTCTGTATAAGAAGTGTTAGCAGGGAATATATAAAGTTGTGTACTGCTTCCGCCAGCCCATTGACTGGTGCTAAAGTGTTGAGGGGAGCGTATTGAGGTTTTCAAAAGGTGAGAGGTTTTAGGGTTTGTGTATGATTAGTTGCGTGGTTAGGTACGGAATTTAGCAAATGAAAACCGAATAGAATATTCGTCCACGAAAGCCGAAGCTTCAGCGTAGGATTTAGGATTTTACATGTGGGTGCAGACCGATCCAAAGCTTTTGATAGGGGATGGCACAACATTTTTAATGCACTCCAATTCCGTCAAACATCAATAAGCTTATTGCTGTGTCCTTATATTTTTTTCCTTTGTAAACTTGTGTTATTTCAAATCTTATTTTAGTTGTTTCCTTCGCAGGGAATTTTATTTCTCCGATTTCGATTGTTTGGATTTCGAATGAGTCCAAAAGATTTAAAATAGCAAAAGGTTTGTCGTTGAGATAAACTTTCAGTTGTTTAATTCTGGAGTTGTTCTCCCAGGTCTGTCTGTTCTTTTTATAACCATTAGCCAATAATATTCGGTTAATTCCCAATTCGGAATTATATTCCTCCATTTCGTCGAAGTTAAAGGAATACTCTATAAATTCTCCAATTCCATAATCAGACTCTCCCTCAATCCAAGCTGTATTTTTGTTAAAATCGTGGGCATTTTTCGGGGAGTATTTAATTCCATTGCTCTCTTTCAATTCAGACGAAGCAATGATTGATTTTACAGAACCACCACAATACCAGCTGCAACCTGGCAAGAAAAATAAGTCTCCAATTGGTTTTTGATTTTCATCATACTGTTCGTATTCAAAAAAATCAGAATCCTTTTCTTGAACAGCTTGAATCGTTTTTAATTCTTGTGAAGATAAAAATGAACTGAAAGTAAGCAGTAAGATTGTTATTTTAATTTTCATAGGGCTGTTCGTTGATGTTCCACAATATTAGGTATAAACGCCATGCATATTGCTGTTGTATTATATATGTGCAGCAGGCCGTTTTGTTTACTGTTTAATAAATGTACCACATAACACCAAACAATCCAAAAAGCGATTATTTTTTCACCAATTAATTCTTCAACTTTTGGAGTTTGGCATTGGCAATTTGTTTTCCCCTTCATCGCGGCAAACACCCTCAAAAGAATTTAAAACCTGCTCATTCATCTCGTGTAAGGTGCTCCTTAGGGTCTAAGGCAGGTATGGCCCGAGTAGCGGTGTTTAAATCTTTATTGTTAAAATGCTGGCAGTTCGCTCCCAGTCTTGGTCGACTTTAGTTCGAGATTGCTTCGAGACTGCTTTGCATTTTTGCCATTTTACGAGGGATTCTCGACCATTTCTCGAAGAGTTCTCGAAGAAATGAGCATAAAATTCAATGCTATTTCGCTAATATCTGGGCGGAGGTTTGTTTTTAAAAAGTCAATTCTTGAATAAAAGTGTTTCCCTTCAAAACCATTCCCTAATTTATAAACATTTTAAAATAGGTATTCATTGCTTTTAACACAGAAAATTATACCCTTTTGTTGTGCAATGGTATATTTAATTTATAAATTTGCACGCCCATGATCCCCGACAATATATTTTGAGGGATTAAAGGGTGTTAAAAAGGCATTATTAATATCCATATTTATGTCCAAAGACATTAAGATTAAAAAAGGTCTTACCATCAATTTAAAGGGCGAAGCCGAAAAATCACTTTCCAGCGCCCCGCGATCCAGAACTTTCGCACTAAGACCTTCCGAATTTCATCTCATCACCCCTAAAATGGTGATTCGGGAAGGTGGAAAAGTTCAGGCTGGAGACACCATTTTCTACTCGAAAAGCAACGAACTGGTAAAGTTTGTCTCTCCTGTTAGCGGAACACTTACCAAAATAGAACGCGGCGCGAAACGCGTAATCAAGGAAATAACCATTGAAGCAGATCCGCAGGATACCTTTAAGGATTTTGGCATTTTAAGCCCGGATTCTTCAAGTGTCGAGGCTATAAAAGCCCGCTTGCTGGAGTCTGGTTGTTGGCCGTTTGTTATGCAACGCCCCTATGCGGTGATTGCTGATACGGAGCAGGAACCTAGAGATATCTTTATCTCTGCCCTTAGCACAGCGCCATTGGCTAACGACTGTGATTTTTCGCTTCACGGAAAAGAAAAAGAACTACAAGCTGCCGTAACCGCACTTAGCAAACTTACCAAAGGGCAAGTGCACGTTGGGGTTGGCAAAAGTGGAAGCTCGCCTTTTAAAGGTTTAAGGGATATTTCACTTCACACTATTTCTGGGCCACATCCGGCGGGAAATGTGGGAACACAAATAAATAAATTAGGTCCCGTTAACAAAGGCGAGATTGTTTGGACCATCGCGCCACAGGATCTTGTGATTATTGGCGAATTGTTGCTTACCGGAAAATTCAATCCAGAACGCATCATCGCACTTTCTGGTTCCGAAGTGAAATCACCTAAATATTACAAAACCCGAATCGGTTCAGAAGCTGCAACGTTTTTATACGATTCTGGATTGAAGAACGAAAACGTTCGCGTTATCAGTGGCGATGTGCTTACCGGGAAAAAGATTTCCCCAAAAGGGCATCTGGGCTATTACAGCAACACGGTAACTGTGATTCCGGAAGGGGACGATTATGAATTGTTTGGCTGGAACAAGCCAGTTTTCGATAAAATTTCAACTTCAAGAGCGCTTACTTTTTCTTGGTTAAGCCCGAACAAAAAATACGATCTTGATACCAATACAAATGGGGAGCACCGTAATTTTGTGGTAACGGGGAATTACGAAGAAGTTTTTCCGCTGGACATATACCCAATGCAAATTCTTAAAGCGTGCATGGTTAAAGACCTTGACGCTATGGAAGCTTTGGGGATGTATGAAGTGGCTCCGGAAGATTTTTCGCTTACCGAATTTGTTTGCGTGAGCAAGCAGCCACACCAACAAATTATCAGGAACGGTCTTGATTTAATGTATAAAGAAATAGGATAATCGCTATGGGATTGAAACAGAATTTACATAAGCTAAAGGAGAAGTACAAGGGCACCAAAATGGCCCCTGCGTTCAATGCACTGCACACCTTTTTGTACACGCCGAATGAAACTACGCATTCCGGTTCGCACGTTCGTTCCGCGGACGATTTGAAGCGTACGATGAACACGGTGATTATGGCGCTTATTCCGTGTTTGATTTTTGGAATATTCAATGCCGGTTATCAGCATTATGCAGCTATCGACAGCACTTTAAGGTTAGATCCTCTGGGGAATTTCTTCACGTGGGATAATTTTATTTTAGGTGCCTGGACGGTTTTGCCGTTAGTAATTGTTTCGTATGTAGTAGGTCTTGGGGTGGAATTTATCTTCGCCATCATAAAAAAACACGAAGTAGAGGAAGGGTATTTGGTAACGGGAATGCTCGTGCCGCTTATTGTTCCTATTGACATTCCACTTTGGATGCTTACCGTTGCGGTGATCTTTGGAGTTGTTATCGGGAAAGAAGTTTTCGGTGGCACAGGGATGAACATTTTGAATCCAGCACTTACCATTCGTGCCTTTTTGTTCTTCGCCTATCCAACTTGGATGAGTGGGGATAAAGTATGGGTACACGGTGCAAAAGCGATGACTGGCCAGCCAGATGCTATTTCTGGAGAAACCATTTTAGGAAGCTTAGCTCAAAACCACGAACCTATTTATAGTATTTGGGACAGTTTTTGGGGCTTTATTCCGGGATCTGTGGGCGAAACCTCTACCTTCCTCATCCTTATAGGGGCATTGTTTTTAATATTCACCAAAATAGGAAGTTGGAGAATCATGCTTTCTGCTGTGCTTGGCGCACTGGCAATGGGGCTTATCTTTAACGGGGTTGTAGATGCAGGATGGATTAAAGATGGAAATAGTTTCTACGGATTGATGAGTGAAACCTTTTGGCATCATCTAATTATTGGTGGTTTGGCTTTTGGTATTGTGTATATGGCTACAGATCCAGTAACCGCCTCACAGACTAATAAAGGCAAATGGATTTATGGTTTCCTTATTGGTTTTATATCGGTATTGATTCGAGTTTTCAACCCAGCATATCCTGAAGGGGTAATGCTCGCAATATTATTGATGAACGTATTTGCACCAACTATAGATCACTATGTGGTACAAGGAAATATTAAGAAAAGAATGAAACGTTTAAAAGCTAAAACAGCGTAATCATGGCAAAAATCACAGATAAAAACTCATATACTATAATTTTTGCAGTGATTATGGTTATTGTAGTGGGATCTCTTTTGGCCGGAGTTGCTCAAGGGCTAAAGAGTAAAATAACACTGAATGAGCGTTTTGAAAAAATGCAGAATATCCTTTACGCTATGGGCGTAAATGGCAATGAAGGAGATGGCGATATAACCTTTATTTCAACAGATAAAGTTGAAGAAGCATTTGCAGCAAACATTAAAAAGCAGTTGGTTATTCAAGGCGATAAAGTAACTGAAGACCCAGAAGCTTATTTAATAGATATTAAAAAAGAGGAAACGGAAGCTAAGGACCCAAACTATCAACGCAGATTGCCGCTTTTTGTCGGTGAGAAAGATGGTGAAACGCTTTATGTAATACCAATGAGAGGAAAAGGTCTATGGGATGCCATTTGGGGTTTCGTTGCTTTGGATAAATCATTTGTTGTAAAAGGAGTGTTTTTTGATCACGCAGGTGAAACCCCTGGTCTAGGTGCCGAGATTAAACAACGGTACTTTATGGACGACTTTACGGGTGAAAACATAATGGACGGAGACGCTTTTAAAGGCATTACCGTTGCAAAAGGCAATAATGACCCTATAAACGAAAACAAAACAGACAATAAGGTTGATGCCATTGCAGGAGCAACTATCACTGGCGATGGTGTAACGGCAATGATTAAAAAGGACATTAGAATGTATCTTCCTTACTTAAAATCTTTAAATCAATAGAATATGGGACTTCTTTCAAAAAAGGATAGTAGATTAATTTTAGATCCCTTAGCAGACAATAACCCAATTACCATTCAGGTTTTGGGAATTTGTTCGGCATTGGCGATTACCGCACAGCTTAAGGCTTCTATTGTAATGGCCATTTCGGTTGTATTTGTTTTGGGAATTGGCAACGTAGTAATTTCGCTTATGCGGAATATTATTCCTTCAAAAATCCGGATTATCGTTCAGTTGGTAGTAGTTGCTGCTTTGGTGATAATTGTAGATCAGGTATTAAAGGCTTTTGCTTATGAATTGAGCAAGCAGCTTTCAGTTTTTATTGGTTTGATTATTACCAACTGTATTATTATGGGACGCTTTGAGGCATTCGCTTTGGCTAACAAACCTTGGCGCTCATTTCTTGACGGAATTGGCAACGCCGCCGGTTATGGGGTTATACTTATAATCGTTGGTTTTTTTAGGGAATTGTTGGGCTCTGGAACTCTTTTGGGCTTCAAGGTTTTGGGCGATCCAATTACAAAAACCGGTTTATATGCAATAGGCTATGAAAACAATGGTTTTATGCTCTTGTCGCCAATGGCATTGATCGTTATCGGCCTTATTATTTGGGTACAACGTTCAAGGAATAAAGAACTTATAGAAGAAAATTAAGATGGAGCATATTGAATTATTTTTTAAATCGATCTTTATAGACAATATGGTATTTGCAACCTTCCTTGGAATGTGCTCATATCTTGCTGTTTCTAAGAAGGTAACAACTGCTGTAGGCCTTGGTGCTGCGGTTATATTTGTACTTGCGGTTACAGTGCCCATTAACTGGTTACTGGACCAATATATTTTGAGAGACGGGGCTTTAGTTTGGTTGGGAGAGGAATACGCTTCATACGACCTAGGTTTCCTTTCCTTCATCCTCTTCATTGCGACCATTGCAACTATGGTGCAGTTGGTAGAGATTGTGGTGGAAAAATTTTCACCCTCATTGTATAACTCTTTGGGTATCTTTCTTCCGCTAATTGCAGTAAACTGTGCAATTTTAGGAGGATCGTTATTTATGCAATCTAGAGAAATCCCCACGTTGGGATTGGCTTTAAATTATGGAATTAGCTCAGGGATAGGATGGTTCTTGGCTATTCTTGCCATAGCTGCTATTCGCGAAAAAATTCGTTACTCAAACGTTCCTGCTCCTTTACGAGGCTTAGGAATTACATTTATCATAACAGGCTTAATGGCCATTGGTTTTATGAGTTTTGGAGGTATGTTAACTGGCGGTGACGAAGAAACTCCTTCATTAGATGGCAATCCAGAAAACTTGGGAATCCAAACTGAACAAATTCAAAACGAAAATACAGAGATCGAGAAAACGGTTGAAGTTTCAACACTAACGAAGCAATAGTATGTTTTTAGCAGTAAGTACACTCGGAGTTATTGTAGTAACGGTTATCGCATTTATGGTGCTAACCCTACTTTTAGTTTCCTTATTACTTTTTACCAAACAGAAATTATCACCATCAGGTCCTGTTAAAATTACCATCAATGATGAAAAGGTAATTACAGTAGAAAGTGGAGGAACACTTCTGTCAACTTTAGGAGGTGAAAAAATATTTCTTCCATCTGCCTGTGGTGGTGGAGGAACTTGTATTCAATGTGAATGTCATGTGCTTTCTGGAGGTGGCGAGGCATTGCCAACAGAAACGCCACACTTTACACGTAAAGAGTTAAAAGAAGGTATTCGTCTTTCCTGCCAAGTAAAAGTGAAGCAGGACATGAATATCCAAATTCCTGAAGAGGTTTTTGGTATTAAAAAATGGGATGCAACTGTGGTTAGAAATTACAACGTTGCCTCTTTCATTAAAGAATTCGTAGTTGAAATCCCTGAGGACATGAACTACAAAGCAGGTGGTTATATTCAGATTGAAATTCCACCTTGTGAGGTAAAGTTTGCAGATATGGACATTACTGCCCACCCAGAAGAACACGAAAGACCGGACAAATTTCAGGAAGAGTGGGACAAGTTCAAACTTTGGCCATTGGTGATGAAAAACACAGAAACTGTAGAAAGAGCTTATTCGATGGCTTCTTATCCCGCAGAAGGGCGTGAAATTATGCTTAACGTGCGTATAGCCACGCCACCGTTTGATCGTGCAAAAGGAGGATGGATGACAGTTAACCCTGGAATTGCCTCTTCTTATATATTCAATTGTAAAAAAGGAGATAAAGTGGTTATCTCCGGACCTTACGGTGAATTCTTCATCAACCCCTCAGAAGCCGAAATGCTTTACGTGGGCGGGGGAGCTGGAATGGCGCCTATGCGCTCACACTTGTACCATCTTTTCAAAACCCTAAAAACGGGTAGGAAAGTAACCTATTGGTACGGAGGTCGTTCCAAAAGAGAACTTTTCTACTTAGATCATTTCAAAGAATTGGAGAATGAATTCCCGAACTTCAAATTCTATTTGGCCTTAAGTGAACCTGCGGCAGAAGACAATTGGAAAGTGAAAAAAGATATTCACGATGAGGCTGGTGATGGCTTTGTAGGTTTTATCCACCAAGTGGTTATTGATAACTATTTGAACCATCACGATACGCCTGAAGATATAGAACTCTATTTCTGTGGCCCCCCGTTGATGAACCAAGCCGTTCAAAAGATGGGAGAAGACTTTGGTATACCAGACGAAAACATCCGTTTTGATGACTTTGGAGGATAATTAAACAATTTATATTCTATTGTAGAAACCGTTTCAATTAGTTTTGAAGCGGTTTTTTTGTGGTATTTGATTTCTTAAATACTTGTTAAATATGGATAATATGTTATTTTTGAAGATGTAATTTATCTTTCGACCCCAAATCGTACCATTAATTAATAATTCTTCAATTATGATAAAGCAATACTTTAAAACATTTTTCCGATATTTTTTGCTCTTTTCAATTTTCGGAATAATCTCTGCCACTGGTCAGATAAAGAAACAAGAGCCAAATAAATATGCAAAACAGATAGCTCAAATTGTGGCGAGCTACGATCATGCTGAATTGTCCAATATATATTCACAGCTCGCTTCCAAGGCTGCATTGAATAGGGCAGAGGCCGAGAGCTATGCAATATTGCACAACATTCCCCTTCGTTATGAAAATGCCGAAGGCGTGTTGTTTGAACTTCAGTTTATAGCTGAGGATGGATCCCCTATATATTTCCAAACCTTTAATGCAAACGCTGCCATTTCTACCCGTGCCAACTATTTGAATACTGGCGGTGGTTTGGGATTGAATTTGAATGGAGATGATTTGACCGCCCATATTTGGGATGGTGGTTTGGCCAGAAGTACACATCAAGAATACGATGGTGCAGGTGGTAGCGACCGTTTCTCTATAGGCGATGGCACCACGGCCCTTCACTATCATTCGGCCCACGTTACGGGCACTATTATGGCTTCGGGTGTTCAGCCTGCCGCCAAAGGAATGGCGTGGCAAGCAAACGCTGTGGGCTATGATTGGTTTAACGACACCTCGGAGGCTACAACTGCTGCTGGAAACGGAATGCTTATTTCAAATCACTCTTATGGCTATGAAGCCTCTGGATTACCGGATGCTTGGTTTGGCCAATATGGTGGGGATGCCCGGGATTGGGATGCTATCATGCGCAATGCTCCTTACTATTTAATGGTGGTGGCAGCGGGTAATGACGGACAGGACAATACTTCAAACGGAGCGCCATTAGATGGACAATCAGCTTATGACAAATTATCTGGCCATGCTACTGCAAAAAACAATATGGTAGTTGCCAACGGTCAAGATGCTTCTATAAATCCAGATGGCAGCTTGAATTCAGTTACTAGAAATGCTGGAAGTAGCGAAGGCCCAACAGATGACTACCGCATTAAGCCTGATATTATGGGGAATGGTACTTCCTTATACTCAACTCGTGAAGCTTCAAATTCAGATTATGGAAACCTTACGGGAACCTCCATGGCCTCTCCAAATGTTGCTGGTACACTTTTGCTTTTGCAGGAGCATTACGTCAACCTTCACGGGGTTTTTATGAGGGCGGCCACTTTAAAAGGATTGGCATTGCACACGGCAGATGATGTTGCTCCCACGGGGCCAGATGCGCAAACCGGATGGGGTTTAATGAATGCGAAAAAAGCTGCCGAAACCCTTACAACAGCTACGGCCTCTTCTGGTTCTGCTATTGTGGAGGAATTGTTGCTTGCGCAAGGCCAAACCTATCAAATTACGGTTCAGTCAAATGGCGTTGACCCTTTAATGGCTTCCATATCTTGGACAGATCTTGCCGGAACTGTTAATAATGGAACCAATAGTAATACCCCAGCATTAGTAAACGATTTAGATATTCGACTTTCTAATGGTACCACATATACACCTTGGAGGTTAAACGCAGTTAATTCAAATACAAAAGGAGATAATACCGTTGACCCTTACGAGCGTGTTGATATCAATGGCGCTTCTGGAACCTATACGCTTACTGTTACCCACAAAGGAACGCTATCGGGAGGATCACAAAATTTTTCACTTATTGTAAGTGGAGTAATAGTAGCTTCAAGTCCTTTAATTGGATTTGCAGTGCCAACAGGAGCGGAAATAGAAAATACGGATTGTAGTTATACTGATGTAAACGTGGTATTAAATATTGCTCAGGCACCATCACAAAACGCAGATGTTATCTTCACGATTGGGGGCGGCAGTACAGCGACTTCTGGACTTGATTTTGATTTGATGACCCCTACGGTTTCTTTTCCTTCTGGAAGTATCACCACCCAAAATATGGTACTTCGCGTATATCACGATGGATTTGTGGAGGGTGATGAGACCGTTTCTGTCAGTTTTACAGTAAACCCAAACGGCGGTGATGCTGGGGCAGATACAAATGCCAACACTTTTGTTTTGACAATTAATGATGATGATATAGTGCCATTGAGCACTCAGAATATAAGTGTTTATTTTGAAGATTTTGACGATGGAGTATTTGATGTCACAACTTCTGGAAATTCAGGTTCAAATTTTTGGTCGGCGGGTACTAATGCAGCTGCAACAAGTACTTACTGGACCACGAGTGGCAATAGCACGACTTTTGCCTTTACCAATGATGATGCCTGTAACTGCGATAAAGGAAACGATTTATTGACTACCAATTCTTTTAGTTTGGTAGGGCCTTATACTTCCGCACTACTTACTTTTGACCATGCCTTCGCAGACTTGGGGGAAACTGGACAGGTTCTTATTAGTACTGCGGGTGGAGCTTTTACAGTAATCTCTACATTATCAAACACCTCGATTGACAATGGCGGAGGCTCCTATACCACCCCTTGGGTAAATGGATTGACCATAGACTTAACTCCTTATATTGGACAATCGGATGTACGGGTTCAGTTTAAATATAATGACAATGGCACTTGGGCGTATGGTATGGCTGTTGATAATATTTCAGTATCAGCTGTTACCAATACTCTAGTTCAAACCGCAGTAAACACAGGAGCTACTAACGACCAAATTGGTCTTCCGGGAACGGGCACCATCTATACCTCAGATGCTGTTACAGGAAATGTAATGCTGGACATTACCAATAATGACACACACAATTATGGTTGTACAGATGTATCTGTTTCGCGTGCTGGAACAGGTGCCCAGCCACATAACGGAAGTACTTATCCAAACTTAGTGATGGACAAAAATTTCCGTGTAGGTGTTGGCAATCCAACAAGTTCTGGGAATACTACAGTGAAGTTTTATTTTTCTTTGGCAGAAATAACCGGTTGGGAATCTGCAACTGGATTATCTAGAACCCAGTTGGTAGCCTATAGAACCGCTGGCGATGAAACATCGGCGCTTACTATTGGTTCTTTTGGAACAAATATTACTTTGACAGGTAATTTCACTGGTCTTTCTGGAGACTATATTTTTGGCCCTGCGGCTGCATTTACAAACTGCCCAGGATCTACAACATATACATCTTCTGGATGGAGCAATGGTGCGCCCACTGCAAACACAATGGCTATCATTGATGAAAATTACAGTACAGCAACGGCAAATATTGATGCCTGTACCTTGTTGGTAAACGCAGGCAAGACACTTACAGTACCAGACGGAACATACGTAAAAGTGGAAGGCGATATTACCGTAAACGGAACCCTGTTTGTAGCCAACGAAGGCAGCTTGGTGCAAGTTGACGATGCCGCAAGCGTAACCAACAACGGCAGCATCACCGTCCGGAAGATTACGCCATTCCTGGCCCCGAGATATTTTATGGTTCTCGGTAGCCCGATGACCGCGGAGACCCGCTCAGGGGTCTATGGCAGCTCGGTATTGGTGCGTAACCATACGACGAGTAATTTTTTCCCTCATCCCGGAGTGACGAGCGGAGATCCCGGCGCAGAGAACTTTGCCGATGACAACGGCGACGACTGGCAGAACTATGCCGGCACCGTCAACGCGGGGGAAGGCTATTTGGTACTTCCACAACCGGATCTTGCCAGCAGTGGTTCCTATAATTTGGATTATACCTTGGGAACCCTGAACAACGGACAGGTAGACTACAGCGTAACCTATAACGGAACCCAAAACGCAAGTATGAATGTTATGGGCAACCCCTATGCCTCGGCCATTTGGGCCAATGATTTCCTTAGCGAGAACAGTATGATAAATGCGGTCTATTTCTGGGAACACTTAACTACTGCTAGTTCGAGCTATCCAGGCTATAAGGTGAATAATTATGATATGGGTGATATCTCTATGTTTAATAGTTCTGGAGGTGTGAAAGCAGCGAACGACATGGAGCCGGGAGAACCTACCAAGCCTAACGGGTATATATCTTCAGGACAAGGTTTTGGTTTCAAGGCAACAGCTGCCGGTAACGCCAGTTTCAAGAACTATATGCGCGTAACAGATAACAACGATACCTACAGAAGGCCTACGGCAACAAAGGATCGCCTGTGGCTGAATGTCACTAATGAGACCTATGGCCTTAGCAGTGGGATGCTGATCAGTTTTTCGGAAGAATCCATAGATGGTTACGATGCCAAATTTGACGCAAAGCGCTTGGCGACCCCAGTGAGTCTTTATTCCATATTGGATACAGGCGAAGAGCTGGCCATCCAGGGAAGAAGTGCCTTTGATGAAAATCAGGAAGTTCCATTGGGCTTCGTAAGCCAGGTAGAGGAAAATCAAGAGTTCAAGATATCCATCAGTGAACAGGATGGGATAGTTTGGCCGGACGTACAGGTATATTTACTTGACAGAACGGAAAATGTGGTACACAACCTAAGCGATGCCACCTATACATTTAAAAGCAAAGAAGGCGCACAGAAGGACAGGTTTGTGTTGCTCTTCAAGAGAACGACCTTGGACGCCCCAACAAACCAGTTGGAGACCATCAGTGTTGTGCCGAACCCGACCACTGGCAAGATAATGATCGTATCGCCAAAAGCCGTGGTCAGCTCAGTAGAAGTATTCGACATCAGGGGCAGAAGATTGATGGCCGTGGATTACAGCAACGCCCACTATTCACTTGATCTCTCGAGCCTGCAATCGGCCACTTACTTTGTGAAGATAAACACAGCGGAGGGAAGCCTGACCAAGCGGGTTGTGAAGCATTAATCAATAGAAATACAACATTGAAAAGCCGCCTTTGTAGAAACAAAGGCGGCTTTTATATTTGCTGTAAATTTATCTAAAAACTATTCCCCGCCTAAAAGTGTAGCAATCTTTGCTTCCAAAGCTGCACCGCGAAGGTCTTTGTCGATAATCATACCGTTTTCATCAAGAAGGAAGGTTGCAGGAATAGAGCGTACATTGTATTGTTTTGCAATTGGGTCTTGCCAAAACTGAAGGTTTGAAACGTGGAACCAATCCATTTTGTCGTCTTTTATTGCTTGAATCCATTTGTCTTTTTGTTCTGCTTTGTCCAAGGAAACACTGATAATGTTTAAGCCTTTATCGTGATACTTGTTGTAAACATTCACCACATTTGGATTTTCCATTCTGCAAGGTTTACACCAAGAGGCCCAAAAATCGATAATTGTATATTTGCCCATTGCATCTTTTAAAGACATAGTTTCGCCAGTTGGGGTTGGCGCACTAAAATCTGGAGCAGCACTGCCTACATCGGCTTTTTTCAAAGAGTCGAGATTGGTTTTTAAATCTTGGGCCAAAGAAGATGAAGCTATTTTTGGGTCCAACTTTTCAACATATATTGAAGCTTCGGCTGGTGTGATTTCTTTTCTGCCTGCCATATCAGATATAAGCATTACTGAGAAAAGCGTATTGTTGTGGTCTTTTAAATACTGTTTTTTAAATTCGATTTCTTCACCGATCAGGTTTAAGTTATCACTTTGAATTTTAGCGACAGCAGCAGTATCATTTGCTTCATTTGCAGCGCGGAATTGCTCCATACGCTCTTGTTTCTTTGCGTTGAAAGAATCCATTTTATCAACAAAACTGTTGTAAGCCGCATTTTGCTTTCCTCCGGTGATGCGAGATGCTTTTATGCTATCCTTATAAATCTTGGCCAGCATATTTTCATTTTCAGGAAAAAACAGAATGGAAGCATTTGCTTCATTTATTCTTAAAAAATTTAAAGGAGTAGTATCACTTTTTGGATATGTTGCGGAAAATTTTCCTTGTGCAATCTTTAAGGTGTCAATTGGTTTAGGTTGGTTGTTTTCAAATGTGTAAACATAAACTTCAGTTCCATCGGCAAATCCAACAGCCTCTCCTTCAAGAGTGTATGTGTTGGTGTCTTTATTGCAGGATATTAATGAAATTGTGAGTAGTGAAGCAAAAATCAGTCTCATAAATTTGGTTTTTTAAAATTTGAGCAAAAGTAGCAGTTTATTCCTTGAATGTACATTCAGACAGCTTTTTTTATGGTTTATTAACATATTTTTTGCAATGGTGCTTAAGTATCGCCTCTTAGAAGGGGAGTGTTTTTTAAAAATAAACAAAGCAAAATAAAAACAGGAACCAAGACTTTTTAACAATTGTCCTGATTCCTGCTTCTTTTTAATCCTGTTTCAAATATTTCTATGCCTCTGGATGGTTATCTCCAGCTTTCATCATCCAAGCATCTAGCATCCAGCTTATTTTTTCGATGTAGCCAATGAAACCGCCAATCATATCGATAGTTCCTTCATCGTCTGCATCATCAGCTTTTTCAACAACCTTACGCATTTGTTTCAAAAGTTTTCCGTGGTCGTCTAGTAATATTTTCACCATTTCTAAATCTTTGGTGTCTTCAGAGGATTCTTTAATGTTACTCATTTTCAGATAATCGCTAAAATTACCGCTGGGCTGAAAGCGAAGTGTCAAAATTCGTTCAGGCTTGACCACCTGGGCCGGCATAATGACACACCTCCGAGCCGTTTTTTTTGCCAGAAACAGTAATACCGGCATAACTTACGGCAT
>JAPKFY010000070.1 GCA_026646335.1 Aequorivita sp.
GAGATCTCGGCGTTGGTGCGCTCCAGGGCCACCAGGCGGATGATCTCCCGCTCGCGGGCCGTGAGGCCGATGTACTCCCCGTCGGGCCGCTTCTCGGTGTAGGTGCTAGACTCTTCTGGACCAAAACCAGACGTGTTGCCAGTTACACCATGGGCCAATTCCATAATGAGGTGGCAAATTTAATACAAAGTTTGGCTTGTACAAACATTTTGTCGCAAAAAATTAATTCAACCCTCTTAAAGTCTTGTTTAGTTAAAAATATCATATCATATTATACGTTACCTCAATTACATACTTGGGGCTATGTTTATTATTAGTAAATTCGTCCCGTTCAAATTTACATGTACTTATGGGTTCTTTCAACTTTACAAAATGGAACAAAATCACTGGCTGGCTCGTCTTTGCGATTGCCCTGATTACTTATTGGCTTACCGTGGAACCTACGGTAAGTTTCTGGGATGCCGGTGAATATATTGCCACTTCGAGCAACCTTGAAGTTGGCCATCCTCCTGGAGCGCCATTATTTCAACTTTTGGGAGCGTTTTTCTCCATTTTCGCACCAGATGCTTCCTACATTGCTCTTACCATTAACTTAATGTCGGTTTTTGCCAGTGCATTTACCATTCTGTTTATGTTTTGGTCGCTCACCATTCTGCTCACAAATGTGGTTTCAAAGCATCAAGAAATTGAAAAGACCAATGCCATTGCTATCATTGGCAGTGCCGCAGTAGGTTCATTAGCTTTTGCCTTTACCGATAGTTTTTGGTTCAACGCCGTTGAAGCGGAAGTGTATGCAAGTGCCACATTTTTAATGTCAGTCTTGTTTTACACAGCATTGCGCTGGGAACGCGAAATGCTGGAGCCACGCGGCAATCGATGGGTAATACTTATCGCCTTTATTATTGGGCTCTCGTTTGGGGTTCACTTTATGGCGTTACTTACTATTCCTGCTATTGGATTTCTTTATTTCTTCAAACATTATAAAACGATCACAGTAAAAAATTTCATAATTGCCAATATTGTAACCGTTGCTATTCTTCTTTTGATCTTTAAGCTCTTATTGCCTTGGACGATGAAATTTTTCAGTGGTTCGGAATTGTTTTTTGTCAACAGCATCGGCCTTCCTTTCAACTCTGGGACCGTTTTTGCAGCATTATTGTTCATTGTCCTTTTTATATTTGGATTGCGTTTCACCCGAAAAAAAGGATATGCTCAATTGAACACAATGTTGCTTTGTGTGCTTTTCATATTTATAGGTTTTTCAAGTTGGTTAATGCTCCCTATTCGCGCAAATGCAGGTACTGTAATCAATGAAAACAATCCGAACAACGCCCGCGAACTTTTGGCCTACTACAATCGTGAGCAATATCCTGAAACACACCTCTTTTACGGCCCTCTTTTCACGGAAAGCTATGTTGGTTTAGATGAAAACAATCCCTATAAGGATGACAAACCAAACTATGAAAAAGATAAAGCCACAGGCAAGTATGTGATTGTAAACAACTACAAAAATGCCAGCCAAAACACTGAAGATTCACAAAAAGGTTTCTTTCCAAGAATGTGGAGCACAGAGCATAGTTCCAACTATATGGAATTTACCGGAGGCTTGGATTTTTCCATAAAAAGCGAATATTTAAGTGAACCCAGACTTGTTGAAGAGGTGAACAAATTCAAACAAGCCTACAGCCAAGATTTGGTGGATAAAGATGGTTATGACAAGTTTCTAAAGAATTTTGGACAGTATCTCGACATTAAAAGACCCTCCTTTTTCCAGAATATGAAATTTATGTTCGAGTTTCAATTTGGATATATGTATTGGCGCTATTTTATGTGGAATTTCACCGGCAGACAGGATGATGTGCAAGGTCAATACACAGATCTTCACGGAAACTGGATCAGCGGCGTTAAATTTATTGACGCGCTCCGCTTGGGCAATCAGGATAATCTGCCGAGCGATATGAAAAACAACAAAGCACGGAACACCTACTTTTTCCTACCGCTGATTTTAGGAATCATCGGTTTGGTTTTTCACTTTAAGAATGACCAAAAAAGTTTTTGGGTTTTATTGGTATTGTTCCTGTTTATGGGACTTGCCTTAAAAATATACCTTAACGAACGCCCCTTTGAACCTCGGGAAAGAGATTATGCTTTAGTGGGAAGCTTTTACGTTTTCGCCCTGTGGATAGGCTACGGTGTGTATGCGCTTTTCGACCTGATGAAAAATTATTTGAAGCCGAAAATCGCCCTTCCACTTGTGATTATTGTTACGGCTTTGGCCGCCCCTGTATTATTGGCAACCCAAAACTGGGATGACCACGACCGCAGCGGACGATACACCGCCCAATCCATGGGTAAAATGTATCTGGATTCCTGCGACAAAAACGCTATCCTTTTCACCATTGGCGACAACGATACTTTTGCACTTTGGTATGCCCAGAATGTTGAGGGTTATCGCCAAGATGTGCGTATTGTGAATACAAGTCTTTTCCAAACGGATTGGTATACTGACGATATGAAGAAGAAGGCGTTTACGAGCGATCCAATTCCCTCTCAGTTAACTCACGAAAAATACCGCCAAGGTACGCGTGACTTTTTAATACATCAACAAACCACGCAAGACACCATTGATATAAAGACTTGGATGAATTTTGTGGCCAACGACAGTCCCGCCACACAAATGGAACTGCCTAGCGGCCAGCAGGTGCATACTTTTCCTTCAAAAGTGATACGCATTCCCGTTGACAAACAAGCAGTTTTGAAAAACGGAATCGTGGATCCAAAGGATGCCGATAAAATCGTTCCTTACATTGACATCAATTTAAAGGGCGACATCATTTACAAAAACCGAATGATGATGCTGGATATCATTGCCAACAACAATTGGGAACGCCCAATTTATTTCAGTGGCGGAAGTTTTGGTGATGATGATTATTTATGGATGAAGGATTATCTGCAATTGGACGGGGTAGTCTATAAATTGGTTCCTATAAAAACACCAATCAACAAAAGAAGTCCATTTGATATGGGCCGAATTGACGCCGACAAAATGTATAACATCGTTATGTCATGGGATTGGGGCAATAGCGGCAGTCCAGATATATATCACGATACCGAAACCCGTAGAAACGGCATTACCTACCGAAGCAACCTTGCCCGTCTTGCTGAAACCTTAATAAACAATGGCGAAAAAGACAAAGCCGAAAAGGTGCTGGATCTTGCTATGGAGAAAATGCCTGTGAAATATTTTGAATATTACAGTCTGTTGGAACCTTATGTTATAGGGTATTATGAACTGGAAAAACCCGAAAAAGCCCGAAAGGTATATGACGATGTTACCAGATTATACCAAGAACATCTTTCGTATTATAACAGTTTGAAATTTAACAGACAGCGCGCCATTGCATCCGATATAATTAGTGATATGGAACGATATAGAAGCTTGGTGCAACTTGTAGTAATGTATGATGACGAAACTTTTGCCAGAGCAGAAGCCAAGAAATTCAATGATTATTTAAAACTTTTCCGCCATTTCTATTCGCCAGATGAAGCGATGGACTTGGACAAAGAACTCGAAAAAGATTCAACGATCGAAATTCCTTTGGACTCAAACCTTTTGGAGAAAATGGAACTGGATCCATCGGAAAAAATTGAGACAGAAGTCCCCGTAAACTAAAAAAATTGAAATTCAATTTAGTAAAGATGCCCAGATTCATTCAGCGGTTATACCCTGAGCGAATTTGGGCATTTTCGCGTTCAGAAAATTCGGTCTTTCTCACTTTTGACGATGGCCCAATTCCTGAAGTTACACCTTGGGTGTTGGACGAGTTGAAAAAACACAAGGCAAAAGCAACCTTTTTCTGCATTGGAGAGAATGTTCAAAAACATCCTGAAGTTTTCAGAAGAATAATTGCAGAAGGCCATTCCGTGGGCAACCACACATTTAACCATTTGAACGGTTGGAAAACCAAAACTTGGGTATATGTTGAGAATGCTTTGAAATATGAGAATATCGCTTCAACTATTCGGAACCTCTCCCCCTTTGAAGGGGGCCGGGGGGATGTTTCCAATTCAGAATTTTTGTTCCGACCACCTTATGGAAAAATCACTTCAAAACAAGCTAAAATACTTCAGAAAAAAGGTTTAAAAATTGTGATGTGGGATATAATCAGCTACGATTATGATGCAACTGTTTCAGAAGAACAATGCCTTCAAAATGTTTTAAAAAATATAAAGCCAGGAAGTGTGGTTGTTTTTCACGATAGCTTCAAGGCAGAAAAAAACCTTCGGTATGTTTTGCCGAAGGTTTTGGAATTTATTGGGGAGAAGGATTTATTTTGTAAATCAATAAACCAAATTATCTAATATTTAAGTTAAGAGAAAAAATTGCTAGCTGAGGCGATCCACCACTGCCAGTCAATCTTTGGCCCCAAATCTCAATATACTCACCTGGGTTAAGTTCCACAGTTCCTGAGATAGATATACTGTTTATATCATCAATATTATTAACCCGCATCAAGGAATTTGTTTCTATAAGACTTGAACCCCCAGCTCCATTTTTTTGAATAAAAAATCCATAAAACTGAGTTGCTATGGTTCCCCTGACAGATAATGAAGCATTAACTTGAAATGTTCTTTTTCTTCTTCCGTTATATGTAATCCTATTATTTGGGGTTGAACTTGTGCGGAACATATTTACTGGAGTTGTTGTATTCGAATTACTATTTCCACTTAGATTGAAGGGCGTATTGTCACTATTCGCATTTTGTAAAAATCCAGATGTAATACCTCCATTGTAATAAATATTTGCACTCGATTCATTATCGGATTCACGAGGAATCCCTGGACTATTTACAACCCAATTAATATTAAAATTGAATCCAGCATATGAACCCACTGTATATCTGTTAACATAAGTTCCAGCTCCAGAAAAAACTGTACCCAATAATATTCCTTCCCCAACAGTTGGATTTGAGCTTACATTAATAGCTGTAGCTCCAGTGGTCACCGTACTAAAACCACTTACTTTTTCAATCAGTCCAAAATTACCAGTGAAAGTTTCATAGGTCCCCAAGTTCCCTAAAAACCAACCTTGGTTGTTCAACAAAAGATTTCCGATGTTGCTATAACTGATTCCATTGGTATTGTTCAAAAACTGAACAATGTTCCCAAAATAAAGCCCCAAGCCAGAAATACTGCCTACACTTGTGGTCATTCCATCAATAATAGTGTTTTGTACTAACAGCGAAGTACTAGTAGCTATTCCGGGACCAGTAATTTCAAATGCTTTTGCACCTTTTAAAGTAACATTTCGGATGCTTCCACCTGTATTTCCCTAAAAAATAACTCCTGCTGGAAATGAAAGGACGTCTTCATTGGCATCAAGTCCCCCAACATAGGCATTGTTCAAATCAATTGGAAAAGACAAATTAATAGTTCCATTTATTTCGTAATACGTATTTGTTTGCAAAAGATATTTAGATCCTCCCCCTAATGCAAGTTCCGGTGCTAAATCAGCTGCAGTTTTTACAAGTTTATAATTGTTTCTCTGATTTGAGGTTGAATTGATTTTTACCCAAGTTGTGGTAGGGTCATCGTAATAAAAAAAGGATTTTAGAGTAATATCATAGACCAATAAACTATTGGCAGGTTCAGATATTGCTAGCCTTTCTGTTGAAGTCATTCGTGGAACCAAAAGACCTTTTGAGCTAGAAGTAATGTCAAGCATCGATGAAGCTTCCGGATCAGTATTTCCAATCCCAACCTGGGCTTGAGTGGTCAATGAGAAAAATATAATTGCAAAGAGAAATAACCTTCCAAGAAGAGAAGGTAGTTTGTAGGAATTTTTCATAGCATTTTGGGGATAAAGTAAAAATTTTCCGACAAAATTAATGATATTTATCGGATAAATTCATCACTTTGGCGATAAAATCTAGCTTTTTTTATTTTTTTGTCGAAAATTAAAAATGTAGGAAGCTTAGCGCAAATACTCATTGCCTCAAAACCAAGTGGTTACATGCCCCTGAGAGCTAAATAACGATTTTTAAGAATTTCGTTTAAATGTTGTTAAATGTATTCATTCACAAGTCCAATCAAAGTATCGGCATCTTGTTCCCCACTTTGGCGCCATTTCATTTCGCCGTTTTTGTAGATCATTAAGGTGGGAAGACCGTTCACACGTAGTGCTTCTGCTAGTTCCTTATTCTTATCGATGTCAATTTTTATTACACGTGCTTTGTCGCCAAGTGCGGCGGCAACGTCTCTTAATACAGGATGCATTTCTTTGCAGGCTTCGTCCCATTCTGCATAAAAGTCCAACAGAACTGGAACTCGTGTTTCAATTAATTCTCCAAATTTTGACATTTGCCTAATGTGTTAGTTGAACAACTGTATTACAAATATAACATTTCCCGATTATTATACGGTATTCTGTCTTTTTTTAAGTTGGATTACAGAAATTTCTGGCCATATACCAACTCGGCCCGGATAGCCCAAAAATCCAAAGCCGCGATTTACATTTATATACCTCCCAAACTCTTGATAAACACCTGCCCAATTTTTATATCGATATTTTATAGGGCTCCATTTTATAATTCCCGGAATTTCAATCCCAAACTGCATCCCGTGCGTATGGCCGCTCAGCGTTAAATGAAAATGGCGCGGGTCATTTTTAACAATAGATTGCCAGTGTGACGGATCATGGCTCATTAAGATTTTGAAATCATTATCTGAAATTCCTTCGCAGGCCTTGTCCAAGTCTCCCGCTTGCTTAAAACCGTTCTCGCCCCAATTTTCTACTCCCACCAAAGCAATTTTTTGGCCGTTTCTTTCAAAGTATCTATTTTCATTGAGCAACAAATCCCAGCCCATTTCTTTCTGGAGTATTTTTAATTTCTGAAGATTTTCAGCTTTGTCCAAAGCACTTTCCCAAGAAACATAATCCCCGTAATCGTGGTTTCCCAAAATAGAAAAAACACCCTGGGGAGATTTCAAAGTTGAAAAGAGTTGTTTCCAATCGTTCATTTCCTCAGCTACGTTGTTTACCAAATCGCCCGTAAAAAGGATCACATCGCTTTGCTGTTCATTGATAAGGTTTACGGCATATTCCACCTTATTTCGGTTGTCAAAACTGCCACTGTGTATATCGCTTATTTGTGTAAGCGTAAAGCCGTCAAATTCATCTGGCAGATCGTCAAATTCCAGCGCATATTTCAACACTTTATAATTGTATTTTCCTTGAACCATCCCGTAAATTAGGGATGCAAAAGGAATAGCTGCAATTCCCAAAGCAA
Organism: Aequorivita sp.; assembly: GCA_026646335.1. GTDB lineage: Bacteria > Bacteroidota > Bacteroidia > Flavobacteriales > Flavobacteriaceae > Aequorivita. The sequence goes on from JAPKFY010000070.1 coordinate 7,290, forward strand.
TGGTGCTCACAAATTTTCTGCGGGAAGCCATAAAATGGGTTTCGTCACTGCCAGCAACTTTCATAAAGATTCCGACAAAAAAACGGCCGATGTCTTCTCCGAACATAAAAATAATCAGGATCAATTTTGGTATAAATACAGCGAGAAATATTCCGAAGAAATACATTTTTGGCGGTTGCAACATTTTTGCAGAGCCCATAAAAGACAATTCATAAATCAATCCGGCCAATACCGCAAGCGAAATAAAAACATACAACCCATGTACCGATGAGCTTTTTGTAAGGGTTTTTACAGCCTGAAAGGCATAAATATCTACAAGAATGTAAATGACAATAAAGATGAACCAACGCATAGAGTAGAAAGAATTTTTAAAGATAGTATGTTTCAAAAAACTGAAACCGCACTTCACTTTATTTTAACGGTTTTAGTATCTTTTCAAAATATTTTTTCTGAAATGCAAAAAACGCTATCTCTATTCTTTTTCCTCTTTTCCTTAATCTGTTTTTCACAGGAAAATACAGCAACTAAAAAACTAATTGGCTTTGTAAATCCCTTTATTGGCACTGGCGGTCATGGCCACACCTATCCCGGTGCAACCATGCCTTTTGGAATGATGCAACTGAGTCCTGACACCCGCTTGGACGGCTGGGACGGCTGTAGTGGCTATCATTATAGCGATGAATATATTTACGGATTTTCGCACACACACCTCAGCGGAACGGGCGTCAGCGATTATGGCGACGTGCTTTTGATGCCGACAAACTCAATAAATTTTAGTAATGGAGCAGATGGAAGTTCGGGATACCGCGCACATTTTTCTCATAAAAATGAAACTGCCTCCCCTGGCTATTATAAAGTGCTTTTTGATGAAACAAATATTGAAGTGGAACTAACGGTCTCTGAACGAAGCGGAATTCACCATTACACTTTTCCGAAAAATTCAAACCAGATTGTAATTCTCGATCTCGATCATCGCGACAAAGTGTTGAGTTCTGAAATAAAAACAATTTCTAAAAATGAAATTTCCGGCCATCGTCATTCTGATGCTTGGGCAAAAGACCAGCGACTTTTTTACAATATTCAGTTTTCTCGCCCTTATAAAAAAGTAGAATATTATTCCCCCTTTGGGAGCCAGAGAGAAACCCCAACCAAAGCCGCCTTTGAATTCGACCCCTCCGATGGAAACGAACTGGAAGTAAAAGTTGCTATTTCAGCTGTTGACGAAGCTGGGGCAAGGAAAAATCTGGAAGCTGAAATCGCAGACAAATCATTTCAACAAGTAAAAAAAGAAGCCGAAACTGCTTGGGAAAAACAATTTAAAAAAATAGTCGTTGAAACTGCAAACAACGACCAAAAAACTATTTTCTATACCGCACTTTATCACACGATGCTAGCGCCAAATCTCTATCAAGATGTTGACGGCCGTTACCGCGGAATGGATTTGGAAATTCATCAATCAAACGATTTTCAGAATTACACCGTCTTTTCCCTTTGGGACACCTACCGTGCCGCGCATCCGCTTTATACTATTATTGAAAAAGAGCGTACCAACAATTTTATAAATTCACTTTTGGCAAAATATGACGAAGGTGGAATACTTCCCATTTGGCCATTGGCTGCCAATTACACGGGTTGTATGATTGGTTACCACGCCGTACCCGTAATTGCCGATGCCTATTTAAAAGGAATTCGGAAATACGACACTGAAAAAGCTTTTGAGGCGATGAAACACAGCGCTGTGCAGGACAAATTGGGATTGAAAAGTTACAAGAAATTCGGATTTATTCCCGTGGAAGAAGAAAGCGAATCGGTTTCTAAAACCCTGGAATACGCCTACGATGATTGGACCATTGCCGAAATGGCGAAAGCAATGGGCAAAACAGAAGACTATAAACTATTTTCCGAAAGAGCACAATACTACAAAAACGTTTATGATCCCGAAACCAAGTTTATGCGCGGCCGTTTCCGCAATACTTGGTTTGCTCCTTTTGACCCTTACGAAGTAAATTTCAACTACACCGAAGCGAATTCGTGGCAATACAGTTTTTACGTGCCGCAGGACATTTCCGGTTTAATAAACTTAATGGGCGGAAAAGCTGAATTCGAAAAACAGCTCGATAAACTTTTCACGGCAAAACAGGAAACTTCCGGCCGTGAACAGGCCGATATTACCGGCCTCATTGGCCAATACGCCCATGGAAACGAGCCGAGCCACCATATGGCCTATCTCTACAATTTTGTGAACAAACCCGCAAAAACCCAAGGGAAAGTCCATAAAATTTTAAATGAATTGTACCAAAACGCCCCTGACGGAATTTCCGGCAATGAGGATTGCGGACAGATGAGCGCTTGGTACGTTTTCAGCGCATTGGGCTTTTATCCCGTAACGCCCGTGAGCAACCAATATATTATCGGGACACCATTGTTTGAAAGTGTTGCGATTAATTTAGAAGGTGGTAAAAAGTTTGAAATTGAGGCTCAAAATGTTTCAAATAAAAATTTCTATATCGCTTCCGCAACTTTGAATGGAAAACCTTTAAAAAGAAGTTTTATCTATCATTCCGAAATTATGGACGGCGGTAAACTAGTTTTTAAAATGATAGGTAAACCTTCAAATTGGGCAACAAAAGATGAGGAAATTCCCAAAACGGAACTCACCGAAAACCTAATTATTCCTTCTCCATTCATTGCAAAAGGAGATGTTGCTTTTAAAAATAAAACTGAAATTTCATTAGGGATTGCTCATTCTGAAACAGAGATTTTCTATAGTATAGATGGCAATGATTTTAAAATGTATACCAAACCGTTTACAATTTCGGAAGAAACAAAACTGAAAACTTACGCTTCGAATGGTTATGGAAAAGAAAGTGAAATTCTTTCAACACATTTTTACAAAATAGATCCAAACCTCAGCATAACTTTGGAAACCGAATACGCCAACCAATACAACGGTGGCGGAAAAAACGCACTGATTGATGGCATTCACGGTGCGAATGATTTTAGAACCGGAACGTGGCAAGGCTATCACGATTTAGATTTGAAAGCCACAGTGAATTTAGGTTCAGAAAAAGATGTGAAAACGATTTCCGTAAATTTCCTTCAGGACCAACGCAGCTGGATTTTTTATCCCACGGAAGTAATCTGTTCGGTTTCTGAAAATGGAGCGGATTTTACGGACTTGCCAATCCAAAAAATAGAAGCCGAAAAACCTTCGGAAGAAGCAGAGATTAAAACAATTCATTTCGAAGTAAATAAAAATATACAGTTCATAAAAATCTCTGCGAAAAATTTCGGCGATCTTCCAAAAGGGCATTTGGGTTTTGGCGGAAAGGCTTGGCTTTTTGTGGATGAAATTGAAGTGAAATAGACCACTACTAAACCTAACAGGTTTTAAAATCCTGTTAGGTTTGAAACTCAAAATTATAGTATTATGAAACGCAGAAAATTTATTCAAAACGCATCGCTTTCCACTTTGGGAATTGCAGTGGGAACATCCGTTTTCGCTTCGGAAATCAAAACTTCAATTTCCGAAGAAAGCAACCCTAAAAGTGAAACTTCTGGTTTTCCAATGGTAATTGCCACTTGGAACGTAAATAGTAGTACCGCCGAAGCTTGGCGCGTTTTGCAGGAAGGAAATTCTTCACTCGACGCCGTGGAAAAAGGCTGTATGATTGAGGAAGCCAATGCCGAAGGTCAATCCGTGGGGATTGGCGGACTGCCGGACCGCGATGGAAATGTAACCCTCGATGCCTGTATTATGGACAGCAAAGGCAATTATGGCGCTGTGGTTTATCTTCAGAATATTATGCATCCAATCTCTGTTGCACGTAAAGTGATGGAAGATACGCCCCACGTAATTTTGGCCGGAAAAGGCGCGGAACAATTTGCGCTTTCCGAAGGTTTTAAACCTGTAGATTTGCTTACGGAAGCCTCAAAAAAAGCCTGGGAAGAGTGGAAAAAAACTTCGCAATACAAGCCCATCATCAACATTGAAAACCACGACACCATCGGGATGCTGGCCATTGACAAAAATGGTGATATTTCCGGAGGCTGCACGACCAGCGGCTTGGCATACAAAATGGCTGGCCGTGTGGGCGATTCCCCAATAATTGGGTCAGGGCTTTTTATCGACAATGAAATTGGTGGCGCAACTGCAACCGGTCTCGGTGAGGAAGTTCTGAAAACCGTCGGCAGCTTTTTGATTGTTGAATTGATGCGCCAAGGCAAAACGCCACAACAAGCTTGCGAGGAAGCCATCGGCAGAATTATAAAAAAGAATCCAGATTATAAAGACTTTCAAGTAGGCTATATTGCCGTAAACAAAAAGGGTGAAACGGGTTGGTATTCTATCCACGAAGGGTTTTGGGTGACAAAATATCAAAACGACAAAAACGAAAACTTTTCATCAGATTTTTATGATAAAAAATAACCTCTGTGCCTCTGTGGTGGATTAGCTGTACAACAGAGGCACAGAGAAAACCAAATACAACAACCAACCATGACCGAAAAAAAATCCTTCCACTCCGCTTTTATTACCGTTACCGTTTTATTTTTCCTTTGGGGATTCATTACCGTCTTGGTTGATAGTTTAGTTCCACGATTAAAAGACGTTTTCGAACTCAGTTATTTTCAAGCTGGATTGGTTCAGTTTGCTTTCTTTTTGGCGTATTTGGTTATTTCTGTTCCCGCGGGAGCTTTGCTTTCTCGAATTGGTTACCAAAAGGGAATAATTGTGGGCTTAGTAACAATGGCTATTGGTTGTTTGCTATTTTACCCCGCTGCCGCCGACAGACAATTTTGGATATTTATGGTTGCTTATTTTACGCTCGCAGGCGGAATAACCGTGCTTCAAGTAGCAGCCAATCCTTATGTTTCAGTATTGGGAAGTGAGGATGGTGCTTCCAGCCGATTGAACCTTTCACAAGCATTTAACTCTCTGGGAACCGCAATCGCGCCTTTAATTGGCGCTTCCTTTTTATTGAGTGACACCATTAAATCTTCGGAGGAGATTTCGGTTTTGACCAATGTGGACCAAAGTGCCTATTACGTTTCCGAAGCTTCCGCCGTGCAAACACCTTTTCTTTTCATAGCAGCATTTATAGGGCTTTTGGCGTTACTATTCGTCTTTATAAAACTTCCTAAAATTTTGGAAAAAAGTCCAGTGGGCGGTTATGGAAAGCTTCTGAAAAACAAAATTGTGATGCTGGGCGCTTTGGGCATTTTTCTATACGTAGGTGCAGAAGTGGCTATTGGCAGTTATTTGGTAAATTATTTTATGAGTATGAATATTTCTGAAATAATTCTTCAAAACGAAACCATGAAATACATCGCTGAAAATCTTTTAAATACAGATTTAAGCACAATTGACAGCAAAGCCATAGTAGGTGCCTTCGTTGTTTTTTATTGGAGTGGCGCAATGATTGGCAGGTTTGTGGGGGCTTATCTCACACGAATTATGAAACCCACAAAAGTGCTTTCAATCTTTGCTCTTTTGGCAGTGACAATGCTACTGATTTCAATGAATACAAACGGTTTAACAGCAATGTGGTCCATTCTTGCCGTGGGGCTTTTCAACTCTATTATGTTTCCGACAATCTTTGCTTTGACCATTGATGGTCTGGGCGATTTAAAACCACAAGCATCAGGATTGCTTTGTATGGCTATTGTGGGTGGTGCCGTTATTCCGCCAGCTTATGGTTTTTTAACTGACAATGTAGGTTTCAAAATTGCCCTTCTATTAGTGATTGCCTGTTATGGCTATATTCTTTTCTTTGGAATTTTTAAAGGAAGAAAATTGCTGAAGAAGGCTACTTTCTAGAAGAGTACACTAGCCATAATAACAGAAAGTCCGCTTAAATAAAGCGGACTTTCTTTGATAAGTTAAATTCAAATTGAATTTTTAAAAAAGCAACACCATTCTATAAGAAGAAGCGGTTTTCTTTTTTATTGTGCAAAAATCTTTTCGCCCGAGCTTTCCTGTTCCTTGAATTTCATTACAAGCTCCAAAGCATCAGGGATCACATCACTACACAATATAATCAACGAACCCTTTTTGGCATTGTTCACCGCATAGGTAATTGCTTCTTTCTCTGAAGGAATAATGGTCGTTTTTTTGTTCGGGTCTTTCATCTTAATCCCTTCGTCCAGCATTTTGATGAGCTCTTCCTCAGATTTTCCACGTAAATGCTTATCCTGCCGGATAATTATTTCATCAAACATTTCGGCGGCGATACTTCCCAGTTCATTAGTGTCTTCTTTCCTTCTATCTCCCACTCCGGCAATGATACCAACTTTAACCGTTGCCTCCAAGCTGTCCGTGAATTTCTGAAGGGCTCTCATTCCTGCTGGGTTATGGGCATAATCAAGTAAAATAGTGAAATTTTCAAATTTGAAAAGATTCAGCCTTCCCGGTGTTTGCGAAGCCGAAGGGATAAAGGTTTCCAAGGCAACTTTCATATCCTCGATTCCTATTCCGCGAACATTTGCTGCAATAACGGCTGGAAGAATATTTTGAATCATAAATATTGCTTTACCACCATAGGTCAACGGAATGTTTTCAGCTTTCATAATGCGCATTTTCCATGTGCCACGGCATATTGTTACATATCCATTTTCATAAATGGCAGTAATTCCTCCAAGTTTTTGCAATGCTTTTATCCGTGGGTTTTCTTCATCCATGGAGAATAACGCGAGGTTACAGTTGATGCTCCTTCGCATTTCATAGACCAGATCGTCATCGGCGTTTAGAATTGCATAGCCGTTGGGCAATACCGTTTCTGGAATTACACCTTTTACCTTTGCCAATTGTTCTATAGTATGAATACCTTTCAAACCCAAATGATCCGCTGCCACGTTGGTTACAATCCCAACATCACATTTCTTAAAACCAAGACCTGCTCGCAACAATCCACCCCGAGCACATTCCAAAACAGCGAAATTTACGGTAAACCAAGACCTGCTCGCAACAATCCACCCCGAGCACATTCCAAAACAGCGAAATTTACGGTTGGGTCTTTCAAAACAAATTCGGCACTTGCTGGACCCGTACAATCGCCTTTCATCAACAATCTATTTTGGATATAAACCCCGTCGCTAGTGGTGTACCCTACGCGATAGCCTTTCATTTTTGCAATGTGCGCAATTAAGCGGGTGGTGGTTGTTTTTCCATTGGTTCCAGTAATGGCAATTATTGGAATTCTACCTGTATCGCCATGGTTTGGAAATAATTTATCTACTACTGGAGCTGCTACATTTCGGGGCAAGCCGATTGTTGGTGCCAAGTGCATTCTAAAACCTGGGCCTGCGTTCACTTCCAGCACAGCGCCTCCGGTTTCCTCCAAAGGTTGGCTGATGTCTGTTGTCATAATATCAATGCCACAAATATCGAGGTCGATTATTTTTGAAATGCGTTCTGCCATGGAAACGTTGGAAGGGTGAACGATATCCGTAACATCTTCCGCCGTACCGCCTGTGCTTAGGTTTGCGGTGTCTTTTAAAATTACTATTTCATCTTTTGAAGGAACAGAATCTTCAGTATAGCCTTTGGCAGCAATAATGGTTCTTGTTAAATCATTAATCGTAATCTTTGTAAGCACATTTTCGTGCCCATAGCCACGACGAGGGTCTTTGTTTACAACATCTACCAACTCTTTTATGGAAGATTTTCCATCGCCCACAACGTTTGCTGGGGTGCGCTTTGCGGCGGCCACCAACACATTATTTATTACCAGCAAACGGTAATCTTCGCCTGTTATATATTTTTCTATAATTACTTTAGGAGAAACAATTTTCGCGGCGTGAAATGCCACTAAAGCATCTTCATAGTTTTTAATGTTTACTGTAATGCCGCGGCCGTGATTTCCGCCAACTGGTTTTACCACCAAAGGAAACCCAACATATCTGCAAGCTTCTTCCAAACTGCTCTCGCGTGAAATAATATCCCCGCGTGGCACTTGTACTTCAGCCTGTTCCAGAAGGTATTTTGTATCTTCTTTATCGCAGGCAATTTCAACCCCAATACTGCTGGTTTCGGAAGTTACCGTAGCCTGGATTCTTTTTTGGTTGGCGCCGTAACCCAATTGGCATAGCGAATATTTATTTAAACGAATCCACGGAATTCCTCTGCTTTCGGCTTCTTCAACTATAGAACCTGTACTTGGCCCTAGGCGTTCGTCTTCACGAATTTCTCGCATTTTTTGGATATCGGCTTCCAAGTTGTAATCCTTTCCATCAATCAAGGCTTGACAAATTTCAACGGCTGCATTGGCGGCATAGCGGCCCACATTTTCTTCAATATAACTGAAAACTACGTTGTAAACTCCCTTTTCGCCATAAGAACGTGTTCTTCCAAAGCCTGTGTCCATATCGGCCAAGGTCTGGATTTCGAGGGCGATATGCTCAATAATATGGCCCATCCAAGTGCCTTCTTCCACCCTTTGGAAAAAACCACCCGGCTCGCCAACACTGCAACGATGACTATACATACTGGGAAACATATTCTTGAGCCGATCGTTGAAACCTTCGATTTTATTGGAGGGAAACTCCTCCATTTCCTCAAGGTCTAGGACCAGTACTATTAATTTATGACGGCGTATTGACCAGTAATTTGGTCCCCGCATGGCGTTGATTTCTCTAATTCGCATAAGTTGACGGATATGTTAGTTTCGTATGAATTTGATAAATATATGATTAATTTTTCTAACAATTACCGTATTTTTGTCGGCAAAATCAAATAAATTCATGAGCGTAAAAGGTACCCTGATTCCCATAGGTGGAAATGAAGACAAAGGAAATGGAGAAAACGAAAGATATACTTTAGAATATATACAGCGCGGTATTCTTTCACGTGTGTTGCGTGAAAGCGGCGGAATAGACGCTTTGATAATAGTAATACCCACTGCCTCCAGTATTCCGGTTGAAGTAAGCGAAAATTACCTTGATGCTTTTAACAAGCTTGGCTCCAAAAATGTTCATATTATGGACATTAGAAGCCGTGAGGAAGCAGAAAACCCAGACTTCTTGGATCTGATGAGAAAAGCCAACTGCGTCATGTTTTCTGGAGGGGATCAATCAAAAATCGTGAAGTATATTGGCGGAACTCTTTTAGAAAAAATCATAAAAGATAAATACGAAAATGAAGAATTCGTAATTGCCGGAACGAGCGCAGGAGCAATGTGCATGAGTGAAGAAATGATAACTGGCGGTGGCGTGCAGGAAGCATTTACCAAAGGCGCGGTTACTATGGGCCAGGGAATGGGTTTTATACCAAACTTTATTATTGATTCACACTTTATCCGTCGTGGGCGTTTTGGAAGATTGGCTGAAGCGGTAGCTCGATTTCCTTTGAAAATTGGTATCGGACTGGCCGAAGACACAGGTTTGGTAATCAAAAACCGCAATAATTGTGAAGTGATAGGCTCGGGAATGGTAATTCTTTTTGACCCACGAAGGTTGATACACAACAATCGAGAGGCAGTGCCAGAGGGGTCTCCTATGTCTATTACTAATCTAAAAGTCCACATTTTGGCCCATGGAGACAAACTGGACATTAAAGAAAAGCGCATTCATATTTCGCCCATTTACCTTGAAATGACGGACGCTGAGACTTTGTGATTAGGGAAATAGAATAATTCTTCTAGCTTTTATAAAATCAATCTTTATAAATACTTATCTCTCTTTTCCCATCCGAAGTTTTAAAGGCTCGATACATTCCTTCGGTGTTGAAAGGCATTGCGATGTTTCCCTTGGCATCAACGGCAATTAGGCCGCCATCGCCACCAATGCTTAAAACTCTCTTATTGATAACTTCGGAAGCAGCTGCTTCCAAATTCATTCCTTTGTATTCCATTAAACAGGAAACGTCATAAGCCACCACGCCACGGATAAAGAATTCACCACTGCCCGTACAACTTACCGCACAGGTCTTGTTGTTTGCATAGGTTCCTGCTCCAACCATCGGGCTATCGCCCACGCGGCCCCAACGCTTGTTGGTCATTCCGCCGGTTGAGGTTGCTGCTGCAATATTTCCGTTTTTATCGCAAGCCACTGCGCCAACGGTGCCGAACTTGCCTTCTTTTTTCATACTGTGATCCAACTGAAAAGTATCGCTGTCCTTTATGTTTTGCCACTGTTGGAAGCGGTGTTCGTCATAAAAATATTCGGGAGATTCTATAGTGTAGCCCACGCTTTTCGCGAAACGCATAGCGCCTTCCCCCGCTAAAAAAACGTGATCGGTTTTTTCCATAATATCGCGCGCCAAGGAAATTGGGTTTTTAATTCCAGTAATCAATGAAACGGCACCGGCGTCAAGAGTCTTGCCGTCCATAATGGCGGCATCCATTTCGTGGGTGCCATCGTTTGTAAAAACACTTCCCTTTCCAGCATTGAAAAGTGGGGAGTCTTCCAGATGTTTCACGGCAGTTTCTACTGCTTCCATTGCCGAACCATTATTCTCCAAAACAGTATAACCTTTTTCAAGCGCTTCGTTTAAAGCTGCTTTGTACTGTTCTTCTTTTTCGGGCGTCATCAATCCTTTTACTAGTGTTCCGGCACCGCCGTGGATAACTATGGAATATTTTTTATTCATTATTGCTATTATTTATCGAAGGTGAAAAATACGAATTGTCAATAACAATAAACCATTTCAATTATAAATTTCTTTTTCACAGAAAACCCTTCAATTGTGAAGTGTTCTTTTTATTTTTGAAGACAATCCATTTGTCACGTTGAGCGCAGTCGAAACGCTTTCAAGTTCCAAACTCGCTTTGGCCTTCGACTGCGCTCAGGCTGACATCATTTTCAAATAAAACTATGTCAGAAAAAAAACGTCTCTTCCTTGTTGATGCCTACGCCCTTATTTTTCGAGGGTATTTCGCCTTAATAAAAAACCCACGATTAAACAGTAAAGGTCAGAACACCTCAGCCATTATGGGGTTTATGAACTCCCTTATAGACGTTGTAAAAAGAGAGCGCCCAGACCATCTGGCTGTTTGTTTTGACAAAGGCGGTAGCGAAGCCCGCAACGAAATGTTCCCCGACTACAAAGCCAATAGAGACGAAACCCCAGACGCTATTAGGTTTGCCATTCCTTACATTTATAATATTCTTGAGGCCATGAATATTCCAATCATGGTGAAGGAAGGGTTTGAAGCAGATGACGTTATTGGTACGCTAGCAAAAAAAGCCGAAAAGGAAGGTTATACCACTTTTATGGTTACGCCAGACAAGGATTTTGCACAACTGGTTTCCGAAAACATTTTTATGTATCGCCCTGTATTTGGTGGCGGTTATGAAACATGGGGCATTCCTGAAGTTCAGAAAAAATTTGAAGTAAATGACCCATTACAAGTAATCGATCTCCTCGGAATGATGGGCGATAGCAGCGACAACATTCCCGGACTTCCTGGCGTAGGTGAAAAAACTGCCAAAAAATTTATAGCTGAATTTGGCTCTATGGAAGGGCTGCTTGCAAACACCGCCCAACTTAAAGGCAAAATGAAGGAAAAGGTGTCGGAACACGCTGAACTTGGTCTGCTCAGCAAAAAATTGGCAACTATTATGCTGGATGTGCCCGTAGAATTCAACGAAGCCGATTTTGAAATGTGTCCGCCAGATACCGAAAAGGTGCTGGAGATTTTTGATGATTTGGAATTTAGAAGACTCAAAGACAATTTTTTAAAAGCGTTCTCCGTAGAAGGAATGGCTTCTAATGGCACCAGCCGTGAAAACCAAGAAAGCAAGAATGTTACAGATACAAAACCTAAGCCTGCTAAAAATAATCCTGCCGGCGAAGGTCAATTTTCACTCTTTGGGAACGATGGCGATACTGCTGAAACCATAAAAAGCTTCAGTTCTCGTGCAACCATAGAAAACACGGAACATTTCTACCAAACCGTACAAGCAGGAATGGGCACCAAGTTGTTTCTTCAAAATTTAATGAAGCAGAAAAGCGTGTGTTTTGACACCGAAACCACAAGCTTGAATCCGTTGGAAGCAGAATTGGTTGGCATTGCTTTTTCTTGGGAAAAAGGAAAAGGTTTTTACATTCCGTTTCCTGAAAACCGTGAACAGGCGCAACAACTTTTGGAAGAACTGCGCCCGTTTTTTGAAGATGAATCCATTCAAAAAATCGGTCAAAATTTGAAATACGACATTAAAGTTTTAGCGAAATACAACATCTCAGTAAAAGGAAAATTGTTTGACACCATGCTCGCGCATTATTTGATAAACCCAGATATGCGTCACAATATGGATATTTTGAGCGAGGCCTATCTTAACTACACCCCCGTTTCCATAACAGAATTAATTGGCAAAAAAGGAAAAAACCAGTTGAACATGCGCGAGGTTCCATTGGAAAAACAAACCGAATATGCCGTTGAGGATGCAGACGTAACTTTTCAGCTAAAGGAACATTTCGAAAAAGAATTGGGCGAAGCAAACACCCAAAAACTCTTTGATGAAATTGAAGTGCCACTTCTTCGCGTGTTGGCAGCTATGGAATTGGAAGGCATCAATCTGAACGAGGATTTTCTGAAAAAACTTTCCAAAGAACTGGACACCGACATCTTAAAACTTGAAAAACATATTTACGAAGAAGCTGGTGAAACTTTCAATATTGCTTCACCAAAGCAGTTAGGTGAAATTCTCTTTGAAAAAATGAAGCTGATTGACAAACCGAAAAAAACGAAAACAGGACAATATTCCACCGCTGAAGATGTACTTTCCTATTTGGCAAAAGATCATAAAATAATCCGCGACGTTTTGGAATACCGTGGTTTGGCCAAGCTGAAAAGCACTTATGTTGATGCCCTGCCAGACCAAGTGGACCCAACAACAGGACGCGTACACACAGATTATATGCAAACCGTAGCCGCAACTGGCAGGTTGAGCAGCAACAATCCAAACTTACAGAACATCCCAATCAGAACCGAGCGCGGGCGAGAAGTCCGGAAAGCATTTATTCCAAGAAACGAAGACTACGTTTTGATGGCGGCGGATTATTCGCAGATAGAATTGCGCATTATTGCAGCTTTAAGTGAAGAAGACAATATGATTGAAGCCTTTAAAAATGGCGAGGATATTCACGCCTCCACCGCTTCAAAAGTTTTCAATATCCCTTTAAGTGAAGTAACCCGTGAACAACGAAGCAACGCCAAAACCGTGAATTTCGGTATTATTTACGGCGTTTCTGCATTCGGTTTAAGCAACCAGACAGATCTTTCCCGAACCGAAGCAAAAGATTTGATTGAAACCTATTACAAAACCTATCCAAAACTTCGGAATTACATAAGCGAGCAAATAGATTTTGCCCGTGAAAACGGCTATGTGCAAACTGTTTTGGGAAGAAGGCGCTACCTAAAAGACATCAACGGAAGCAACCAAGTAGTGCGAGGTGCCGCAGAACGAAACGCCGTGAACGCTCCAATACAAGGAAGTGCGGCGGACATCATCAAAATTGCGATGATAAACATTCATAACAAACTGGAAGCCGAAAACTACAAAAGTAAAATGCTCCTTCAAGTACATGATGAACTTGTTTTTGATGCCTACAAACCCGAACTGGAAAAATTAAAAACAATGGTGAAGCACGAAATGGAGAACGCCTACAAGCTCACCGTTCCTTTGGATGTTGATTTGGGGGTTGGAGAAAATTGGTTGGAAGCACACTAGACGCATTGGACGAAAATTCTAAAAAAAATCCCAAATTCCAAATATTGTTTTTTGGAATTTGGGATTTGTGATTTCTTTCTTTACTTCTCCATTTCTGCTAAAATACTCTCCATAAACTTCGGATTTACGGTAATATCGGCAAAGTTGATGTGGTTGTAAATCTCTGGTACGGCACCAAAGGAAAACGCAATAGGACACATTTTCAGCCTTTTTTCAACAAAGCGTTTGTATGCCAAATCCATTTCGTTTCGGCAGTGGTTCTTTTTGTAGTATTCTTCAGAAATTACTGGGATGAAAAATTGTGAATCTACAATTCCCCACATATATTTTGAAGTAAAAGCTTCGCCTATGCCGATACTTTTTTCGTCAAAAAATATTTCCAACTTATCGCCATTGGGCTTTCTGTATTCCCGCAAAGGCTCGAGCACATTTTTCTTTACCCACTCACTATTGCCATGGGAATAGCTTAAAAACACATCATATTTTTGTGAACCTTCCACAACGCCCGTTACCAAAAATTTATATGCAAAACGCCAGGCCAATAGGGTAGCGATAAACATACCGATAAGTGTTAAACCGATAGGGATTATTTTGTCGAAATAATAAATCAAAACCCCATAGATAGCGAAGAAAACTAAGCCCAATAGAAAAGCCAAAACCGCCAAAGTCTTGTGTTTGGTCTGCAATGATTTCACATATTTAAAAAGAAGTGCGAAAATTAAGACGGTAAAAAGGCTAAAAAAAAGTGTTTGGCCAATAATAACGACAATGGAATCCAATGGTTGTTTTGCGATTTTCTCATCAACAATTTTTTCGTTGAGGGCCCAGGCCATAAAATAAGTTCGGGGCGTTTCAATATCCTGTTGGTAATCATTTTCCAGATCGCCCACCAAAATAAATTTATCGTCCAAATCCAGGACAGGGCTATCCGGATTTTTCGGAATAAATTTTCCCAAAGTAACATTGTCATCAGATCCCTCAAAGGAATAGGTTTGCGCCATTATAGATTCTTGAGGGCCCAAAGGAGTTACCAATTGCTGGAATTCTGGATTAAAATGAGATGCATTATCATCCAAAGCAACGCGTTTTACGATGGATTCAATTTTTACTGTATCCATAAAAGCGCCTTTCAAAAAAATATCGGATGGATAGCTTATTAAATCCTTTTCCGCCACAAAGCCAGCATGCAATCTGCCTCCCTCTAATACACTATCATATAAAACAGTAGCCTGTTCCATATCATTGGCCTGAAAGCCAAGCATTTCATTTTCAAAATATTTTTTTAGACTGTAAACGGCGTATACTTTAATGCGCTTGGCTTTTAAGGAATCCAATGCCTGTTTGAGTTCCTTCAATTCAATAGAATCCTTTGAAAAAGCAATATCCAAAATGATTGCGCGAGGGTCTTCATTATTGGTATCACTGCGTTTGCCCACAGTGTTAAGAAAGGAAATGATACGTTTTCTAAAAACCACCAAAGAAGCATCCTTGCTGTCGAGATTGGGTTTTTCAATATCGACCACCACAATTTTGTCGCTTAGCTTTTCTTTTGCAGAACTGCTTTCCATATAGAGCATTTTGTATATGCCCCGATCCCATTGTTTCCAAAAACTTGTAAGCGCAAAAGAAACAGTTAATATCGCAAAAAATGTAAGCAGATAAATGGCTAGTCGTTTAAGGGTCAGTAGTTTCATATATTACTCGTTGCTGTATTGGTCAACCAAATCGTAATAAATATCTGCAGCTTCTGTTTGCCCCAAAAGGTCGTGGGACCACCCTAAATATTCGCAAATATCCACCAACTCGTATGAAATCTCCCAAGCTAGGTCCTCGTCTCCATTTTCAACAGCGTAGTCTAATTCCTCTATATCTTCCTCCAAAACTTCATTTAAAGCTTTCACTATTTCAGTTGCGTACATTACACCTTCATTTCTATTTACCTCATCCTCTGATTGAATCAAGGCTTCTGCCAGATAGAGATAAGATTCTAACATTAAAATCCCTTCGGGATCTGTCATTTCATTGTATTCCAAAGCGATGCGAAGTGGGTCTATTGCCATGTCTGGTTGTCCATTTTCCAAATATAAACCGCCCAACAACGTGAAATCACCCGCTAGTTCCTCAATTAATGTCCAGTTGGGATACTGTAAGTTTACAGCTTCGTTTCTTCCATATGTTTCATCATCAAATGCGGCAAGAGCTTCCTCGTAAGTAGCGTATTCAATAGGCTGAAGGTTGTTAGTTATATATTCTTGCCCAGCGGAATTTAAGGTTTTCCGCGGGCTGGTGAGATGGCGTTCCTCGGCTTTTCCACTTCGGTCAATTTGATTTTTGGCTTTTTCGTCAATAGTAACCGGAATGTCTTCAATTATTGCAATGGTTCCCTCTTGGGTTGAAAATTTTGCTTTTTTGCTTTTATTGTAAGCTTCCACCTCAAAAACGGTTCCTTCAGCATGCGCCCAAGTGTAGCCATTTCCCGCTTTATAAAAACTGAGTTTACTTTTCACATCCTTTAAGACGTGTTGCACACTCCCTGTAAGGGTTTCGGCTTTAATTCCATTGTTCACAAAACTTAATTTAAGCGTGGAATTGGGCTTCATAATCTGCGTCTGTCCTTTGCAGAGTATAGCTATGGAAGTTCCCCCAGAGGTTTTGAATGTAGTGCCGGAATTGTAGATTTTATTAGGGTCATATTGAACGGGGCCTGCATATGGCTCCCCTTTCGGACTTAAAATTGTTAAATTGACGGATGCCACATTTTGCCCATTATATTGCATCCCCACGATTTGGAATTGTGCGGAGGCCGAAAATGAACAGAGAAATATGAATGCTGAAAAAAAAATTCTGAAACGCAAAACACGTTTGTACAAAACAAGTGTCTTCATAATTATAAATTAAAAAATGGGAGAGGAGAGGTATAAAGGTAGTAATTTTTTTATAATTGGTTTAAAATCAATTATATTAAAATTAAAAAGAGCACTTTAAATGCGCCCAAACCTTAGGCCTCGAAGAAAATACAATTAAAGATGCAATAATTTTCTACCCCAACCCCAAAAAAAATCTTGCAGCTTGATATGGGAAACTGAAGTTGAAAACAAGAGGTTAGGATTTACCCAGCGAAGACCTGCAAATGGTTAGCGAAGACACCTACTGATTACACTATCCCAATCCAGCACAGAACCTATTGCGTATCTACTTCAACGATCAAACAATAAGTCATGTAAATATGTGCTATTTTATTCTGGGGAAAATGTAACTTTGAAAAAATTTGTGAAGGAGTAACGAGGGAAATCGAAATAGAAACTGAAGTTGAAATTGAAGTTGGGAAAATAGAAACCGTTTAATTTGAAAAGAAATATACTTACAAGTTTAGTTTTAGCATTAATCACTATTTCACTTTATGCCCAAGACCCAAATATTTTTTGGCAACGGACTATTGGGGGAAGTGGGGAAGAATATTTGAAAAGTATTGAAGAAACTTCAGATGGTGGAATGATCATAGGAGGATATTCAAATTCAAATATCTCTGGCGATAAATCTGAGAATTCAAGGGGCGCCAATGACTACTGGATTTTGAAATTGGATAGTTCCGGAAATATTGAATGGCAGCGGACTATTGGAGGAAATGGAGAAGATAAACTGGTTGCTATTCACCAAACTACAGATGGAGGGTACATTGTTGGAGGGTATTCAGATTCAGGAATTTCAGGAGAAAAAACGGAAAGTTCTCGAGGATTTACAGATTATTGGATGCTAAAGCTTAATTCATCAGGAAGTATAGAATGGCAAAAAACTATTGGAGGTGATAATGGAGATTTACTAGTAGAAATACACCAAACACCTGATGGTAAATACATTTTAGCTGGATCATCTTTTTCTGATATTTCAGGAGACAGAACCGAAAGTAGAATAGCCAATCAAGACGCTTGGATTTTAGGTCTAGACTCTAATGGAAATATCCTTTGGCAGGATGCATATGGAATTTCAAATGATGGTTTCAGATTATATGATTTTCAGCTAACATCCGATAGTGGTTATATTTTGGGCGGCAATTGGGGCATTAATACTGCTTATTATTTATTTAAGGTGGGTTTAGATGGAGTATTTCAGACATTTGGTGGAAATAGCACTGAAAATTTTTTCAGTAAAGTTAGACAGACCAATGATGGTGGTTTTGTGGTGAACGGCACAACAGACGACCAACCTCAATTTAATTATTATGTATGGAAACTAGATTCAACTGGTAATACTCTATGGGATAGAAATATAGACGGAGCTCTTTTTGAATGGGGCACTACAATTCTAGGTTCCGCAGAAGGAGGTTCATTAGTTGGAGGTTATTCGGATTCATACATTTCTGGAGATAAAACGGAAAACTCCCAAGGGCTTGAAGATTTTTGGATTGTAAAGTTAAATAACGTAGGTGTAATTGAATGGCAAAACACTATTGGAGGAAGTGATGTGGATAAACTGACCTGTACCAACCAAAATTCTGATGGAACCTATATTTTTGGCGGAAATTCAAAATCCAATATTTCTGGAGATAAAACGGAAAATTCCCGAGGCGGTCAAGATTTCTGGATCGTAAAACACGCCCAAACCTTAGGCCTCGAAGAAAACCCGTTCGCAACAGCAATAACCCTCTACCCCAACCCAGCAAAAAACACCTTACACCTCAACACCTTAGACAAAACCATAAACCAAGTAAACATTTACACCATGACGGGTAGCAAGGTTTTGCAACTGGATGTTGACATCGTTTCCCCAACCGTGGATGTTTCAAGCTTGGCTTCGGGCACTTATTATGTGCAATTGTATTCTGGGAAAAATGTGGCTTTAAAAAAGTTTGTGAAGAAATAACCTTCGGAAATCGAAACTGAAATCGAAATCGAAGTTGAAGTTGATACTTCGACTTCGCTCAGTAACCTGAAAAGTTAAAGTTGAAATCTAAATTTATTTTTTTAGTATTATGTCTTAAATCAAACAGCGAAGCGGTCTTAGGTCTTTAATGAAATCCATATCTTTAAAAAATATTTCCCACTGCTATGGAGAACAATCAAAAACTGATTTCAAAGAAAAAACCTGCCTATCCCATTTCGGATATGCTTTTAAAATACCTAATCCGTCACGGGCGCACTATCAAAATCCCTATTTATTACGACGATTTGTTGCGTTTTCACGGTTCGGTTGCAGTCTTTGACAAAAACGGAAAGGATACCTTATGGGTGAGCGTTTACTATTCCGAATTTGAAACCGAGGAGATAAATCTCAGTCTAAAAAAAGTGTACTCCCTTTTACATTCAGACGGAAGTGACACCATTTTTCCCTACCTAAATATAGACAGTATAGATTTTTGCACCTTCGGAAACTCAAAACCCTTTCGCATAAAAGTTCGGAATATTTTAAACGACAACTATCTTTTCCTATACATTAAAAAAGCCGATGCTTCCCGTATATACGGTTTGGAATTGGAAGATCTACTTTCACCAAACCACATCAACTTTTTGGTCAGAAAAAACACTTTAATTGAGGAGCACATTTCGGGAATTCCAGGAGACGATTTTATAGAAAATCACCTAGACAATTGCTCTCATCGCGACAAAATGGAAATCGCAAAGGAATTTGTAAAATTCAACGAACGTTGCTTCGTGCGTTTATTGGGCGATATGCGCTCCTACAATTATGTTATGGTGCTTACTCACGATTTCGATCGAATTCAATACCGCATTCGCGCTATCGATTTTGACCAACAAAGCTATGAGGGAAACTCGAAAGTTTACAAACCGCAATTTTTAAAAGAGAACAACAAATTGGTAGAAATGACTATGGAACTATTGCAACAAGCTTCCATAGACCAATACATTAACGAGGAAAGATCGCTATTGGCAAAACGCGCTACAAGTATGAAAAAACGGTTAAAAGGATTAATGGCTTGTATGAAAACTGATACTATCGCTCCTCCCGAAAAAGTAAAGCAATTAAAAATGGAGCTTTTTGAACTAACGGGCGATATAAAATTTAAAAAAGCTCGCAATATGGGCGAAGTACTTCAAAGTGCACTAGACTTTGTAATCCGGAACTATAAAAGTGAAAACCCTTATATTCTTTCATAGTTTTTGAATTTCAGGTGACAAGACTCCTGTGAATACAGATGGAATATTGATTAAAACAAGAATCCAAATAAATATTGCAATTACTATATTATGCACGCATAGCAATTACTATCTTTAACGCATTATTTCAAATTTTAAAAAACGTCTTCCATGAAAATTAAGAAAGTGTTGGTGGCCAATCGTGGCGAAATAGCCATAAGGGTATTGCGTGCCTGTGCAGAAATCAATTTGCAGACAGTTGCAATTTACACTTATGAAGATCGTTATTCACAACATCGCTACAAAGCCGATGAATCCTACCAAATAGGCGAAAATGACCAACCTTTAAAACCGTATTTGGACGGCAATGCCATCATTGCTTTGGCAAAATTGAAGCAAGTGGACGCCATTCATCCGGGCTATGGGTTTTTATCTGAAAACTCTGAATTTGCCAGAAACTGCGCAAAAAACGGTATTATTTTTATAGGTCCCGATCCAAAAGTAATGGATGCTTTGGGCGATAAAATTACAGCGAAAAAGATTGCTGAAAAATGCAATGTTCCCATAATACAAAGCAACACCAAAAAACTCTCTTCACTAAAAATTGCACTTGCCGAAGCTGCAACAATCGGCTACCCGCTAATGTTGAAAGCTGCTTCAGGCGGTGGCGGACGCGGCATGCGGATAATTCGGCATGAAGACGATTTAAAAAACAATTTCGATTCCGCACGGAGTGAGTCACTAAACGCTTTTGGCGACGACACTATGTTTCTCGAAAAATATGTGGAAGACCCAAAACATTTAGAAGTACAAATAGTAGCAGACAACCACGGCAACATTCGCCATTTGTTTGAGCGCGATTGCTCCGTACAACGCCGTCACCAAAAAGTGGTAGAGATCGCTCCGTCTTTTAATGTTGCCGAAAAAGTGAAGCAAGCCCTTTACAAATACGCCATCCAGATTGCAGAGGAAGTGCAGTACAACAACGTGGGAACGGTGGAATTTTTGGTAGATAAAGAAGACAATGTTTATTTTATTGAGGTTAATCCGCGAATTCAAGTAGAACATACCGTAACCGAAATGGTAACGGGAATCGACCTTATAAAAACCCAGATTTTTGTTGCCGGTGGCTACAAACTTTCAGACAAACAAATTAAAATATACGATCAGGATACGCTCGCTACTTATGGTTTCGCCCTACAGTGCCGTTTAACCACAGAAGATCCCGAAAACAATTTTACCCCAGATTACGGTACCATAACCACCTACCGAAGCGCGGCTGGTATGGGTATTCGCTTGGACGCTGGTAGTATTTATCAATCCTACAGTGTAAGTCCGTTTTTTGATTCCATGCTCGTAAAAGTTTCGGCTCACGGCAGAACTTTAGACGGTGCCGTTCGTAAAATGGCACGGGCATTAAAAGAGTTTCGTATTCGCGGCGTAAAAACCAATATTCATTTTCTTCAAAATGTAATTCAAAATGAAACCTTTAGAAATGGCAAGGCGACCGTTAATTTTATAGCCAACACGCCTTCTTTGTTTGATATAAGACTGCCGCAGGACCGCACTTCCAAAATAGTGAATTATTTAGGCGAAGTAATTGTAAATGGCAACCCCGATGTAAAGAATTTCGATAAAAATAGAATTTTCAGAACCCCAAAAATCCCAAAGTTCGAGGCTGTGAAAAACTTCCCGAAAGGCACAAAAGATATGCTTACGGAAATGGGACCGGAAAAATTCTGTGCCTGGCTTAAGGATGAAAAAAAGATACATTATACAGATACTACCATTCGCGATGCGCACCAATCCTTGCTTGCTACGCGAATGCGAAGTTATGATATGTTGCAAGCAGCAGAAAGTTTTGCCAAAAACCATCCCAATACCTTTAGTATAGAAATGTGGGGCGGCGCTACTTTTGATGTTTGTCTCCGTTTTTTGAACGAAAGCCCGTGGACGCGGTTGCGGGAGCTTCGCAAATTGATGCCGAATATACTTTTCCAAATGCTGCTACGCGGCTCTAATGGGGTGGGCTACAAAGCATACCCAGATAATTTAATTGAAAAGTTTATTGAAACCTCTTGGGAAAACGGGATAGATATTTTTAGAATTTTCGATTCCTTAAATTGGGTAAAAGCAATGGAGCCCAGTATCAATTACGTTCGAAACAAAACAGGTGGAATTGCTGAAGCGGCCATTAGCTACACTGGCGATATTCTCGATCCGAAAGAAACTAAATACACATTAAAATATTACACGCAGCTCGCCAAAGACCTTGAAAATGCAGGCGCACATATGATTGCCATTAAAGATATGGCCGGTCTTTTAAAACCTTATGCGGCGGCCGAACTGATTTCAGCATTAAAGAGCACCGTGAAAATACCGTTGCACCTTCACACTCACGACACTTCCTCAATTCAATCTGCTACTTACTTAAAGGCTATTGAAGCAGGCGTTGATGTGGTGGACGTAGCTTTGGGAGGACTTTCGGGACTTACCTCCCAGCCCAATTTCAATTCCATTGTGGAAATGATGCGCAACCAACCTCGCGAAAATAAATTCGATATTAATAAACTGAACGAGTTTTCAAATTATTGGGAAGATGTGCGTGAAATGTACTATCCGTTTGAATCTGGCCTAAAAGCTGGAACTGCGGAAGTGTATCAGCACGAAATTCCCGGTGGGCAATATTCAAATTTGCGCCCGCAGGCCGAAGCGCTTGGCTTGGGCAACCGTTTTGATGAAGTGAAAAAAATGTACGCCCTTGTAAACAAGATGTTCGGAAACTTGGTGAAAGTTACGCCTAGCTCTAAAGTGGTAGGCGATATGGCCATTTTTATGGTCACCAATAATCTTACACCAGATGATGTAATGGAGCGTGGGGAAGATATTTCTTTTCCAGAATCTGTAATCAATTTCTTTAAAGGTGATCTTGGACAGCCTTTGGGTGGTTTCCCAAAGAAGCTTCAAAAGATAATTCTGAAAAACAACAAGGCATATACCGAAAGGCCAAATGCCCACCTAGAGCCCATTGACTTTGATACTGAATTCAAAGTTTTCAGTAAAAAATTTCAACAAGGTTTTACGCGTCCTATAGAATTTGAGGATTTTCTGTCCTATAGTTTATATCCCCGTGTTTTTGAAGATGCCCACGAGAAATATAAAAAGTATGGGAATGTTGCAATTCTTGCCACGGAAAATTTCTTTTATGGAATGAAACTTCAGGAAGAAGCCATCATTGAGTTGGAACCCGGAAAATCTATTATTGTAAAACTGCTTTCTGTAGGTATTCCCAATGAGGAAGGCGTGCGTATCGTTTTCTTTTCGGTAAATGGCGAAAACCGTTTTGTGGAAATCAAGGACAAGTCAATAAAAGTTGAAAAAGAAGTGCACGTAAAGATAGATCCGCAAGACACCAATCAATATGGAGCGCCTTTACAAGGAAGTCTATATAAGATTTTGGTGAAAAAAGGGCAGGATATAAAAAAGAACGATCATCTCTTTATTATTGAAGCCATGAAGATGGAAACCACAATAACGGCAATCAAAGCTGGGAAGATTAAATCCATCTCCCTAAAACCCGGCACCATGGTAATGAAGGATGATTTGATTTTGACTTTGGAATAGCTTTGAAAACGAAATCGAAGCTAAAAACGAAATCAAACACTTTGCAACTTTGTGTGCCAATTTTATCTCGCAAAGTCGCAAAGCTTATTCATTAACAAAAAAAGTCTTTATTCTTTTGTCTTTCAGCTACCTGTGCTGAGCCAGTGGAAGTATGCGGTCTTTGGTCATATTTACAAGAAAATTTATTTCCCACCCATTGCTTTTCAAATAAATAAGATTACATTTGCACCCCTCTTAGACGAAATCCGTTTTGTTTTAGGGTGAGAAAACAATGAATTATTAACGATTGACAAAAACTAAATGGATACATTAAGTTACAAAACAGTATCTGCTAACAAGAATACCGTTGTAAAAGAATGGTTGTTGGTAGATGCGGACGGGCAAACATTGGGTCGTCTTGCAAGCGAAGTTGCTAAGTTACTTCGCGGTAAGCACAAACCAAGTTTCACCCCTCACGTAGATTGCGGTGATAACGTAATTATTATTAACGCCAGTAAAATAAACCTTACCGGTAACAAATGGGACGACAAAACGTACATTCGCCACACAGGTTATCCTGGGGGACAACGTAGCCTTACCGCTACAGAAATGTACAAAAAAGACCCTACAAGGCTTGTTGAAAAAGCTGTAAAAGGAATGCTTCCAAAAAAC
>JAPKFY010000071.1 GCA_026646335.1 Aequorivita sp.
ATGGCAGCCAATTACTACGGTAACCCTTCTGAAGAATTGAAGCTGGTTGGAATAACCGGAACCAACGGAAAAACAACGGTTTCTTCATTGTTGTACCAACTTTTCAAAAAAGCTGGAATGGAGGCCGGATTACTTTCCACTGTAAAAATAATGGTGGGCAATACCGAATATAAAGCAACACACACAACGCCAGACTCATTGACCATCAACAAATATTTGCGAGAAATGGTAGATACTGGTGTGGAATTCTGTTTTATGGAAGTGAGTTCTCACGGAATACATCAAAAACGTACGGAGGGTTTGTGTTTTGTGGGCGGTGTTTTCACCAATCTTTCGCACGATCATTTGGATTATCACAAAGATTTTGCAGAATATCGCGACGTAAAAAAGTCCTTTTTTGATGAATTGCCGAAAACAGCTTTCGCATTGGTAAATGTAGATGATAAGAATGGTGTGGTAATGCTTCAAAATACTAAAGCCGAGAAGAATACATACGCCCTGAAAACCTATGCTGATTATAAAGCACAGGTTTTGGAGAGCCAATTTACAGGGCAGCTTCTTAAAATTAATAATCAGGAATTGTGGGTAAAATTGATTGGAGGTTTCAACGCCTATAATTTACTGGCAATTTACGGAACTGCGCATCTTTTGGGGCTGGAGGAACTCGAAATTCTTCAAATAATGAGCACTTTGGAAAGTGTGGACGGCAGATTTCAGTATTTAATCTCAGAAAAGAAAATCACTGCAATTGTTGATTATGCGCACACCCCTGACGCTTTAAAAAATGTATTGGAAACAATAAACAGCATCCGCACCGGTAATGAGGAAGTGATAACTGTTGTAGGCTGTGGTGGCGACCGCGATGTGCAAAAACGTCCAGTGATGGGAAACATCGCCGCTTCGTTGAGTACGAAAGTGGTTTTTACCAGCGACAATCCGCGGAGCGAAAATCCCGAAAAAATTATTGAGCAAATTGAAGCCGGCGTACCTCCGGAACATTATAAAAAAACGATTTCTATAACAAATAGAAAGGAAGCCATAAAAGCCGCTTGCCAAATGGCGAACGAAAACGACATCATTTTAATTGCTGGAAAAGGTCACGAAACCTATCAGGAAATCAAAGGCGAGCGTTTCGATTTTGATGATTTTAAAACCGTAAAACAACTTTTAACAACCTTAAACAAATAGCCCAATGCTCTATTATCTTTTTGATTATTTAGACAAAACATACGATGTGCCGGGCGCGGGGCTGTTCAATTTTATTACGTTCCGGGCTATTTTGGCGGTTATTCTTTCACTGTTTATCGCCACTGTTTATGGAAAAAAAATCATCAAATATCTACAGAAGAAGCAAGTAGGTGAGTCCATTCGCGATCTTGGTTTGGATGGACAAAACGAGAAAGCAGGAACGCCAACAATGGGCGGCATCATCATTATTCTAGCTACACTTATTCCTGTATTGCTCTTTGCAAAACTGGAAAATATTTACGTGATACTATTGATTGTTACCACGCTATGGATGGGAACCATTGGTTTTATTGACGATTACATAAAAAAATTCAAAAACGATAAGAAAGGTCTGCCAGGAAAATTTAAGGTAATTGGGCAAATAGGCTTGGGGATTTTTGTAGGTGTAACAATGTACCTGCATCCAGATATTGTGGTTCAACGCAATATTGAAAACCCTGGAGCAGAAACTGAAATAATCGCCAAAGGGCCAACAAATGAATTTTATGTGAAGGACAAAGCGATGCTGACCACCATTCCTTTTGTAAAAGAAAATGAATTCAATTATTCTGAATTAATTAGCTGGGCAGGTAAAGATTACCAGAGCTATGTGTGGCTGATTTTTATTCCAATTGTCATTTTTATTATTACCGCTGTTTCAAACGGGGCCAATCTCACCGATGGAATTGATGGGCTCGCGGCGGGAACTTCAGCAATTATTGGAGTTACGCTCGCGCTTTTTGCTTGGGTTTCGGGTAACGTGATTTTTGCTGATTACCTCAATATTATGTACATCCCCAACATGGGTGAAATGACCATTTTCATCACCGCATTTGTGGGAGCGCTTATCGGCTTTTTATGGTATAACACCTATCCAGCACAAGTATTTATGGGCGATACGGGCAGTTTGACTATTGGTGGAATTATAGCGGTTATTGCAATTGCCGTCCGGAAGGAATTGTTGATTCCAATTCTCTGTGGAATCTTTTTGATGGAAAATCTTTCCGTGGTTTTGCAGGTAAGTTGGTTCAAATATACAAAAAGGAAATTTGGTGAAGGAAGACGCATATTCAGAATGGCACCACTTCATCACCATTATCAGATAAAGGGTTTTCACGAAAGCAAAATTGTTACGCGCTTTTGGATCGTGGGGATTTTCTTAGCAATAATCACAATCGTCACCTTAAAAATTAGATAAAGTGAAACAACGGTTGGTGATTTTAGGTGGAGGCGAAAGTGGAGTTGGGACAGCCATTTTGGGAAAGAAGGAAGGGTTTGAAGTATTCGTTTCAGACTTCGGAAAAATAAAAGAGAAGTACAAACAAGTTCTTATAAATAATGGGATTGAATGGGAAGAGGAAGGCCATTCCGAAGATAAAATCCTTTCGGCAGATTTAGTGATGAAAAGTCCGGGAATTCCCGATAAGGCGCCAATCGTCAAAAAATTGCACGAAAAAGGAGTGAAGGTTATTTCAGAAATTGAGTTCGCTGCAAAATTCACAAAGGCGACAATCGTAGGAATAACCGGAAGCAACGGAAAAACCACTACAGCAAGTTTGACCTACGAATTGTTGAAAAGCGGCGAATTGAATGTGGCTTTGGGTGGAAATATCGGGAAGAGTTTCGCGGAACAGGTTTCAGAGGATAAGTATGAAAATTTCGTGCTCGAACTCAGCAGTTTCCAGCTTGACGGTATTGAAACTTTTGCGCCCCACATTGCAGTGTTGACCAATTTAAGTCCGGACCATTTGGACAGATATGATTATAAATAT
Organism: Aequorivita sp.; assembly: GCA_026646335.1. Lineage (GTDB taxonomy): Bacteria > Bacteroidota > Bacteroidia > Flavobacteriales > Flavobacteriaceae > Aequorivita. The sequence continues at coordinate 3,000 of JAPKFY010000071.1, forward strand.
GATAATTATATCGCTTCAAAATTCCGGATAACAATGAACCAAACATCACAAGACTATTTCATTTACAATTCAGATGATGTGGAAATATTGAAATGGCTTTCACAAAACCCCATAAAATCGCAACCATTGCCTTTTTCAACCAAAAAGGAACTGAATCAGGGAGCATACAAAAGAAACAACGAAATAATAATAAAAATAAATAATAAAGAATTCAATATGCCAATCGCAACAATAGGAATACAAGGGGAACACAATGTAAAGAACGCAATGGCAGCCAGCATGGTAGCCACATTATTGAGGATCAGGAAACAGACCATACGTGAAAGTTTGGAAGGCTTTCAGGGTGTGGAGCACAGATTGGAAAAAGTTTTGAAAATCAACAATGTGATGTACATCAATGATTCCAAAGCTACGAATGTCAATGCTACTTTTTACGCTTTGGACAGTATGGAAAACCCAACAGTTTGGATTGTTGGTGGAGTGGACAAGGGCAATGATTACAGCGAGCTTTTGCCATTGGTAAATGAAAAGGTGAAAGCAATTATCTGTTTGGGTGTTGACAATCAAAAAATCATAAATGCCTTCGGAAATATTGTAGATACCATTATTGAAACAGATTCAATGGCAATGGCAGTACAAATTGCATATAAATTGGCTGAGCGTAACAACAGCGTTCTGCTTTCTCCCGCCTGCGCAAGTTTTGATTTATTTGAAAACTACGAAGATCGTGGCAGACAGTTTAAGGAAGCAGTAAGAAATCTATAATTATCAATAAGCAATAAACGAGAAACAAGAAACAAGAAACTTTTTTAAGTGAAAAACATTTTTCAATACATACAAGGCGATAGAGCAATCTGGGGAGTAGTGGGTCTTTTGGCGCTGTTTTCCTTTTTGCCGGTTTACAGCGCAAGCAGTAATCTGGCTTATCTGTATGGAGATGGAAGCACACTTCCGTATTTATTAAGGCATTTTGCACATTTGGTATTGGGCATTGCCATTTTGTATGGCGTGCACAAAATTCCTTACAATTATTTTCGAGGGCTTTCTATTATTGCGATTCCCGTTGTGATCCTGCTTTTAATTATAACAATGGCCGAAGGAACCACCATTGAAGGCGCAAACGCCAGTCGCTGGATTCGTGTCCCATTTGTTGGAGTAACTTTTCAAACCTCCACCTTGGCAGGTGTTGTTTTGATGACGTATGTGGCGCGTTATCTTTCGCGAATAAAGGACAAAACAATAACCTTCAAAGAAACAATTTTACCGCTTTGGGTACCCGTTTTCATAGTGTTGGCATTGATTCTTCCAGCAAACTTTTCAACCACCGCAATCTTTTTTGTTATGATTGTGATGCTCGTTTTTATAGGTGGCTATCCGTTGCGATATTTGGGAATTATACTTGGAGCAGGATTGATTTTCCTTACGCTTTTCGTGATTTCGGCAAAAGCATTCCCTGACGTTTTCCCCAACCGTGTGGATACCTGGATGAGCAGGGTTGAAAATTTCAGTGATAATAAAGACACGGAGGCGGACTATCAAATAGAAAAGGCGAAAATAGCCATCGCCTCTGGTGGGGTAACGGGATTAGGGCCGGGCAAGAGTGTTCAGAAGAACTTTCTGCCGCAGTCTTCCTCTGATTTTATTTTTGCCATTATCGTCGAGGAATTTGGACTTATAGGCGGACTGTTTTTAATGGTGCTATATCTGTTTTTACTTTTCCGAATAGTGATTGTAGCACATAAATCAACTTCCGTTTTTGGAAAATTATTGGTCATTGGTGTAGGTATGCCCATAATTTTTAGGGCATTGATAAATATGGCGGTTGCCGTGGAACTGTTTCCCGTAACTGGACAAAACCTTCCATTGATTAGTAGCGGTGGAACCTCCATTTGGATGACGTGCTTAGCTTTAGGAATGGTTTTAAGTGTAAGTGCAAAACGAGAAGTACCTATCAAAGAAGAGAAGGAAGAAAACCCATTGGATATTTTAAGCGAAACTATTTAGAAATACGAAATACGAAATACGAAATACGAAATACGAAATTGATTAAATAAAAATCTTTTGAAACACAAAAAATTCATCATATCAGGCGGCGGAACCGGAGGTCATATTTACCCAGCAGTTGCCATTGCGAACGAGTTAAAAACCCGTTTTACAGATGCTGAATTTTTGTTTGTTGGCGCAGAAGATAGAATGGAAATGGAGAAGGTGCCACAAGCAGGTTATAAAATTAAAGGACTTTGGATTTCGGGTTTGCAACGGAGTTTATCGCTCCAGAATTTGGCTTTTCCCTTAAAACTCGTATCCAGTTTGAGAAAGTCGCAACAAATATTGAAAGAATTTAAACCAGATGTTGCTATAGGCACCGGTGGTTATGCCAGCGCACCTTTGTTGCGAATGGCTGCGTTGCGGAATATTCCGTGTTTAATACAAGAGCAGAACAGTCACGCTGGGATCACAAACAAATGGCTGAGCAGTAAAGTGCAAAAAATATGTGTGGCTTATGAAGGGATGGAAAAATTTTTCCCAAGAGAAAAAATAAAACTTACAGGCAATCCGGTTAGACAGGATTTGCTGGATATCTCTTCAAAAAGAGAAGAAGCCATCGCTTTCTTCAATTTGAAAAAAGACAAAAAAACACTCTTGATTTTGGGCGGAAGTTTGGGCGCGAGAAGAATAAACCAATTGATTGAAAAATCATTGCCTTTTTTTGAGAAAAATAATTTACAACTAATCTGGCAGTGCGGAAAATATTACGAAGAAACCTATAAAAACACAGGAAGCGAAACCGTACAAGTCCATACATTTTTAAACCGAATGGATTTGGCTTATGCCGCTGCAGATTTTATTATTTCAAGAGCTGGCGCACTATCGGTTTCAGAACTGTGTTTGGTTGGAAAACCTGTTGTTTTCATTCCTTCACCAAATGTGGCCGAAGATCACCAAACCAAAAATGCATTGGCGATTTCAGAAAAAAACGCCGCGCTTTTGATAAAGGAAAACGATTTAGATGCAAATTTTGAAAATGAATTTTCAGGATTGATTTCTTCCGAAGAAAAACAAAAAGCACTTTCGGAAAACATAAAGAAACTGGCAAAACCAAACGCCACTAAAGATATAGTTGAAGAGATTGAGAAACTGTTAGCCCCCTGACCCCATAGGGGGAATTTGAAGATTTATAATTTTTGAAACCTGAAACCTGAAACATTGAATTTTGAATAACCTAAAAAACATAAAGACCTTTTACTTCGTCGGTATCGGCGGCATTGGGATGAGTGCGCTTGCACGTTATTTCAAAATGCAGGGGAAGGCTGTTTTTGGTTATGACAAAACTCCAACAGATCTGACAGATGAATTGGTTGCCGAGGGAATTCCTGTGACTTTCATTGATGATATTTCAGAGATTCAAAAGGAGGTGCTTTCAAAAGAGAATGTTTTGGGGGTTTATACGCCTGCAATTCCGAAGGGTAACAAGATTTTAAATTATTTCTTTTCCGAAGGTTTTTATATCGTGAAACGCGCCGAGCTTTTGGGTGAGGTTTCAAAAAATACGCTTTGCCTTGCCGTTGCAGGAACCCACGGAAAAACAACCACTTCAGCTATTTTGGGACATTTATTGGCGGAATGCAATATGCCAGTAACTGCATTTTTAGGCGGAATTGCGGAAAATTACAATTCAAATTTTATTTACAAAGGCAGTGAAATAACAGTTGTGGAAGCAGATGAGTTTGACCGCTCGTTTCTTCAGCTTCGTCCAGATATTGCTTGTATAACTTCAATGGATGCGGACCATTTGGATATTTATGGCGATGCTTTGGAAATTGAAAACGCCTTCAGAACTTTTGCGCAATTGGTTGAGAAAGAGGAAAATGTTTTCATAAAAAAGAACCTTCATTTGGACGGAATGACCGTTGCGATTGAAGAAGTGGCAGATTACGAAGCTCAAAACGTAAAAATCAAAGACGGCGCATACCTTTTTGACTTAAAAACCCCGACCGGAATTTTGGAGAACCTAAGCTTCAATCTTCCCGGACGTCACAATCTTACAAATGCCATTATGGCTTTGGGCATGGCAATTTTAGCAGGCTCCCCAACCGATTGTCTGCCCAGAGCATTGGCAACTTTTAAAGGTGTGAAACGTCGTTTTTCATATAAAATCAAATCTGAGGAGTTGGTTTTGATTGATGATTATGCACATCATCCCACAGAAATTGATGCACTGTTTCAAGCGGTAGAAGAAATGTACCCGAACGATCGCAAACAGATTGTTTTTCAGCCACATCTTTTTAGCAGGACGCGCGATTTTGGAGAAGGTTTCGCAAAAAGTCTTTCGCAGTTTGACGAAGTAGTGTTGCTGGATATTTACCCTGCGAGGGAAGAACCTATTGAGGGAATTACCTCTGAATGGCTTTTAAATCAGATAGATGCGCAGCAAAAAAGAGTAGTGTTCAAATCTGCTTTACCAGAGATATTGTTGCAATCGAAATGCCGAATAAAATTACTGGTAGGTGCCGGAGACATTGGTGCCGAAGTAAGTAAACTAACCCAAAAACTGAAAAATGAAGCGTAGTCTCGAAATCATAAAATTTATATTTCTGCTCAGTTTGATGGCGTTCCTTTTCAGCTTTACCAAAAAGCGAAATGATGCCAGGAAAATCACGAAACTGGACGTTGTGTTTGTGGACGAAAACAGCCCTTTTATTACCTATAATACAGTTAATAAATTGTTGATACAAAATCATGACAAGGTTACGAGCATAGGTAAAGAAACTTTAGTTTTGAAGGAGATGGAGCAAAGACTGCGGGAAAACCCTATGATTCGTGATGCTCAGGTCTATGTGTCGGTTGATGGTACGTTGGGTACAAAAATTGAACAGCGCAAACCAGTGGGCAGGGTGTCTGCTTCACCGGATTATTATTTGGACGCAGATGGTAAAAAGATGCCATTGTCTGAAGTGTACTCTGCGAGAGTACCCATAATTACGGGAACTTCAAAAAATAATTTTAGTGAAGTTACCCCTTTGTTACTTAAAATAAATGATGATGAATTTATGAAAAGCAGTGTAGTGGGTTTGAATCGTAATGCAGATGGAGACATAGAGTTAGAGATCAGAAAAATGGATTTTAAAGTACTTTTTGGAAAACCGATAGATATCGAAAAAAAGTTTCAAAATTTTAAAGCGTTTTATAAAAAAACAAAACAAGACAGTACGCTGTATGGGTACAATAGGGTAAATCTGAAATTTGAAAGTCAGGTAATTGCCACAAAAAAGTAAGACCATGGAAAACGATAATATTGCTGTAGGATTGGATATTGGAACTACCAAAATAGTTGCTATGATTGGTAGAAAGAACGATTATGGCAAAATGGAGGTATTGGGAATTGGAAAAGCAAAAAGCCTTGGTGTGCACCGTGGCGTTGTTAACAATATTACCCAAACCATTCAGTCCATTCAGCAGGCGGTTCAGGATGCCGAAACTTCATCCGGGCTGAAAATAAAGGAAGTGGTTGTGGGTATTGCTGGCCAACACATTCGCAGCCTGCAACACAGCGATTACATTACCCGCCCCAATGGCGAAGATGTTATTAAAGAAGAAGACATTGACCGTCTTTGCAACCAAGTTCACAAATTGGTCATGCTACCTGGCGAAGAAATATTGCACGTCTTGCCGCAGGATTTCAAAGTTGATGGACAGGCCGAAGTAAAAGAACCCATCGGAATGTACGGTGCACGTTTGGAGGCTAATTTCCACGTGGTTGTTGGGCAGGTTTCTTCTATCAGAAATGTGGGTAGATGCATAAAAAGCGCAGGACTTGAACTTTCTGCAATTACTTTAGAACCTTTGGCATCAGCAAAAGCAGTTTTGAGCCAAGAGGAAAAAGAAGCGGGTGTCGCCTTGATTGACATAGGTGGTGGAACGACCGATTTAGCAATTTTTAAGGATGGAATCATTCGCCACACGGCGGTAATTCCTTTCGGCGGAAATGTAATTACAGAGGATATCAAAGAAGGTTGCTCCATTATTGAAAAACAAGCTGAATTGCTGAAAATAAAATTCGGCTCTGCTTGGCCTGGGGAAAATAAGGATAACGAAATTGTTTCAATTCCTGGTCTTCGCGGAAGAGAACCAAAGGAAATTAGTTTGAAAAACCTTTCAAAAATAATCCATGCACGTGTTATCGAAATTATCGAACAGGCGTATATGGAAATCAAAAATTACGGACACGAAGACCCAAAAAAGAAACTTATTGCAGGAATTGTTCTTACTGGAGGTGGCGCACAACTTCAGCATATAAAACAATTGGTGGAATACATTACCGGGATGGACACACGCATAGGTTATCCAAACGAACACTTGGCTGGCGACAGCGATGCCGAAACCACCAGCCCAATGTATGCCACAGCTGTAGGTTTGGTGTTGAACAGTTTGGAAAGTAAAGAGAAATCCTCATTGATGAAACGCTTTCCACATGAGGAATCCGCTATTGAGGGTGAAGAAAAATCAGAAACAACTGGAGCCGAAATCGAAACAGGGAAAAAGGATAAAAAGAACAGAGAAAAAGAATCGAAAAGTTCAAAGAAATTTTTTGATAAATGGGCCGAAAAGTTCAAGGAATTCCTTGACAATGCCGAGTAACATAGATGCGTGATTTTTTGCGTATAAACCGATTCGTCGTTAATTAAAAATAAAAAATTGGAATAAATTATAAAACTATGAGCAGCAAAACAGAATTTGACAACATTTCATTCGACTTGCCAAAAAACCAATCCAATGTGATTAAGGTGATTGGTGTAGGCGGTGGAGGGAGTAACGCCATTAACCATATGTTCAGTCAGGGCATAAAGGGAGTTGACTTTGTAATATGTAATACAGATTCGCAAGCATTGGAAAACAGCCCAGTGCCAAATAAAATTCAATTGGGCGTTTCCCTTACCGAAGGTTTGGGGGCTGGTGCGAACCCTAAAGTTGGGGAGCAATCTGCTGTGGAAAGCATGGAGGAAATCCGCAATATGCTTACCACCAATACCAAAATGATTTTCATCACAGCAGGAATGGGTGGTGGTACCGGAACTGGTGCGGCCCCAATTATTGCTAAAATGGCTAGGGATTTGGACATTCTTACCGTTGGGATTGTTACCATTCCTTTTCAATTTGAAGGAAAAACAAGAAACGACCAAGCCCATATAGGAGTTGAAAAACTGCGCCAAAATGTGGATTCATTGGTTGTTATCAACAATAATAAACTACGTGAAGTTTATGGAAACCTTGGTTTTAAAGCTGGTTTCTCAAAAGCTGATGAGGTTTTGGCCACCGCTGCTCGTGGTATAGCCGAAGTAATCACGCATCACTACACGCAAAATATTGACCTTCGTGACGCTAAAACCGTGCTTGCCAATAGCGGAACCGCCATTATGGGAAGTGCAACTGCCTCTGGGGCCAATAGAGCGAAAGAAGCTATCGGCAGAGCGTTGGATTCGCCATTGCTGAACGACAACAAAATAAAAGGTGCCAAAAACGTATTGCTGCTTATCGTTTCCGGTTCTGATGAAATCACCATTGATGAGATTGGAGAAATCAGTGACCACATTCAAGATGAGGCTGGCAACAGTGCAAACATTATTATGGGTGTTGGCGAAGAGGAAAGTTTGGAAAGTTCTATTTCAATTACTGTAATTGCAACGGGTTTCAATGTTGAGCAACAAAACGAAATAGTAAACACCGAAACAAAAAAGATAATCCACACCTTGGAAGACGAGCAAAAAGCGGAGCATGATCTTAGCCCAAAAGCGACTGCTACTCCCGTAAGATTGCCTGAAAAGCCCTTGACTACCCAGCCAAAAGTTGAAGCGCAAGTGGTAAAGCATACGCTGTTTGATGATGCTGAAATTGAAGAAAAACTACCATTTGATGGTTACATCAAAACTTCTGAATTGTTGAAAAATCTTAAAGTTTCTTATGAAGAAGTTGTGGCTGAAGACATAGAGGAATTCAATCAAGTGGAAGTCAACAAAATAAATGTGAACGAGTTTGTAATTCTTGAATCCCCGAAAAAGCAGGAAGAGGAAAAGTTAAATATTGTTGAAACTACTTCTGAGGAAATGGATGAACAGATATTAATGTTTGATCTTCCTATAAATTCTTCAACTAAAAAAGCCACTGAAAAAGATACTTCGGCGAAGTCTATCCAGAGCGAAGCCGAAGAGCTCAGTAACCAGGAAGAAAAGATTTTCCTTGATTTGGAAGAAATAGAAGTTAGAGACCACGTAGAGATTATCCCAATAACAGAGGTTTCGGGTGATGGAATAAAACGTTATAGTTTGGACGATTATCAAGAAATCGAAAATCGTTTAAACAGCGCGAAACCAACAAAAGTAGTCGCGGAAGAAATTGAGGACGAAGAGATTATTTTTGAAAAAAGAACGATTTCAGAACCAAATACAAATGAAAAAGACGCTCAAGAAGATGGAGATCCGTTGAATTCGCCAATCTCAAAAATATTGAGCGATCGTACCGAAGAGCGCAAAAGAAAGATGAAGGAGTTTAATTATAAGTTCAAAAATAGCCCTTCCCGTATCGATGAGATTGAAAGACAGCCAGCTTACAAGCGTATGGGGATTGATCTGAATGAAACAAAGAAAGAGCCTAACATTTCAAGAACCTCTGTAAATACAGAAGACGATGAAATTGAATTGCGGAAAAACAATTCATTTTTGCACGATAATGTAGACTAAGTGATTTTTTTTCACTTAAAGCAGGGGCCCGAATTTCAGTAATGAGTTCGGGCTTTTTCATCGGCATATTTTGGACGGGATAAATCTAAATTTTACTGTTTCGCGTTTCCGGTTTATTGAGTATCTTCGCAGTCTATAAAAAATTAAATAATGAGCTTACAGGACAAGGTAATGGCGGCGATGAAAACCGCAATGAAAGCTAAGGACACACAGTCTTTGGAAGCGTTGCGCTCCATTAAATCTGCCCTGCTTTTGGCACAGACCGAAACAGGTTCAAAAGCAGATTTGACTGAAGAAGAGGAAATAAAATTACTGCAAAAGCAAGTAAAACAGCGAAAGGACAGTGCGGCCATTTACAATGAACAAAACCGTACAGACCTTGCTGAACCAGAATTGATTCAAGCAAAGGTTATAGAGCAATTTTTGCCACAGCAATTAAGTGAAGAAGAGGTAAAAAAGATTGTAGATCAAATTATCGCTGAAACTGGAGCAACATCTATGGCTGATATGGGAAAGGTAATGGGCTTGGCCAGCGCAAGACTCGCTGGGAAAGCGGATGGTAAAACAATCTCGACTGTAGTAAAGGCGAGGCTTTCTTAGTGAATGGGTGAATAGGTTAATGAGTGTATAAGTTTATGAGTTATTTAGTTTGAACGAACTCTAATAATATATTTTTGATTACTGATTACTGATTACTGATTACTGATTACTGATTACTGATTACTGATTACTGATTACTGATTACTGATTACTGATTACTGAACCGGCCGCGAAGCGCAACTGAATAGCGCATCAGACCTGCCTGCCGGCAGGCAGGTTTCGGCTCTGAGGGTTGGGGTTTGAAAGAAAGGATTGAAAAAACATAAATAATAAGGCCCAGTGGCGCAACTGAATAGCGCATCAGATTTCGGCTCTGAGGGTTGGGGGTTTGAATCCCTCCTGGGTCACTAAAAAAAAGTCTTGTTTTTCAAGACTTTTTTTAATTGTGTGCTATGTATTATGTTTACGTTGTAAAAAGTGAAAAGGATGGAAGACTTTATAAAGGTCTAACAGATAATTTGGAAAAGCGACTAAAACAACATAATCTTGGGCAAAACAAATCTACAAAAGGTTTTATGCCATGGAAAATGGTTTATTATGAAGAGTTTCAAACAAGGGAGGAAGCTCGAATCCGTGAAAAATATTTTAAGTCAGGAAAAGGGAGAGAGTTTCTGAAACTAAAATTAGACATATAAAATTATTACATCAATAAGCAGCGCAACTGATCACCGCAGGTAATCCCATTCGTGAATTGTCAATACGATAGTTTTGAGCTTGCTCAAGAAACTTTTTTCTCCCTTTTCATTTTCAAGGCGGAGCTTTGAGGGATCACCACAGATAATCCTTTTGCAGTCACTAGTTGGAAAGTCCTTGTTGCAAATCGAGGACGTTTCTATTTTTAAACTTTACGTTCAAGAAATACCTATACAATTAAAAATGTGTTAATTAATACAACTTTAATACCCAAAGCGCCCAACAATTTTTAACTTCAATCTTTAAAAACTTAAACAAAATAATAAAGTTATGTTTACGATTATCAACGGACTTCCCGAAGACATTTTGGGGATAGTGATTTCCGGAAAAACCACAAAAGAGGATTACGACCAACTCAATCCATTATTGGAGAAACACAAAACAATGCACGGCACCATTAAGTTTTTTGTTGAAATAGACGAGTTGAACTATACAGCAAAAGCAATGTGGGAGGATTTTAAAGTAGGGCTACATTATTGGCGCAACATAAAAACCGTTGCCATTGTTACCGACAAGGAATGGCTGGAAAAAGCAATTGAGGCTTTCGGATTAATCATTCCGGGGATGAAAACAAAAGGTTTTGAGTTGGATGAACGCAAAGAGGCTCTCGAGTGGTTGAAAAAACAAGAAGGGTAAAGAAGTTGTTGTTGTTGTTTAGACCACTCTTTTGTTAAACCCCAAACTGCCTTAAATGATGATCTAGGTGTTTGTACTGCATCTGACCCCATTGCTGTTTGGTAAAATATCCAAATCCGGGATGGGCTTTCCATTCTTCCCGCTCTCTTTGACTTTCAAATTCATCCAATAAAGAGATAAGGTTCTCTTTCTCAGTGTTGAAATATTTGGGTTCAGATTCCTTTAAAAATTTAGCGGTGGGCAAATTCTTTCTGAAAGGTGTATCATTATACAGCATTTTTTTGAAAAACAATTTCGCCAGGAAATTAGGCCTTTGTCCATAATCATCCTTTTCCAGTATAATATTGAATGGCCCCTGGCAATGATGTAGCATTTGTCCTACGGTCATCTTGCCCCATAGTTTTTCAGAATTTTCAGAAAGCTTATCTAGTCTATTCCGCGTTTCGGAATACGTCTCGGCGTCAAAAAGTGATTTCATCCTTAAAGGTTTCAAATTGAACACATAAATCTATTCATTAAAATTTAAAATTCAACCTCCCAAAAGATTGTTTTCTAAAATTTATGTAGTTTGAACATTCATTATTATCTTTAAGGAAACGCAAGTAACCTTGGAAGAAATCAATTCCTTTTCCATAAAAAATTGGAACGAAGACGACCGTCCACGCGAAAAGTTGTTGCTGAAAGGTAGAACTGCTTTGAGCGACGCAGAATTAATTGCCATACTAATAGGTTCTGGCAGTAGAAACGAAAGCGCCGTTTCCTTGAGTCAACGTATTTTGGCTTCGGCAGATAACAACCTGAGCGAACTGGGAAGGCTTTCTATTCCCGAATTAATGGAGTTTAAGGGCATAGGCGAAGCCAAAGCAATAAGCATAGCCGCCGCAATGGAACTGGGCAGAAGAAGAAGAACGGGCGAAGCGTTAGAGCGAAAAAAAATCACTTCCAGCAACTCTGTTTTTGAATTTGTGCAACCCATTATTGGTGAACTTCCGCACGAAGAATTTTGGATTCTCTATTTAAACAATTCAAACAAAATCATTAAAAGCGCCCAGCTCAGCAAAGGAGGAATTACCGGAACGGTGGTAGATGTCCGGTTGGCGTTTAAAGAAGCACTCCAGCTTGGAGCAGTGGGCATTATTTTGGTGCACAACCATCCCTCGGGCACCCTGAAGCCCAGTCAAGCAGACATTCAGCTTACCAAAAAGCTGAAAACAGCAGGCGACAGCTTAGACATAAAAGTGCTGGACCACCTTATAATTACCGAAAAAGCGTACTTTAGCTTTGCCGATGAAAATATGCTGTAACCCGCTATGCTGTTAATTTATACCCAAAAACTCACCCCCCGAATTTCCTATATTTTTAAGCATATCTGCCTGCGTATCTTGGGGGTTGAAGTTGCGTTTACTTCGGGGATTGAAGAATTTATTGCCCACCTTGGTCCCAAAATTTCCTATGGAAAAAAACCGTTGGGCAACGAGCTTTTCTTCCAAAGCTATGGGCTTTTGGAACAGCAGGGTTTGGAGTCGATGGACTTTTCCGTAAAAAAATGGGGAGACACCTTCGGGTTCTTTTCGGTTTCAAATAGCAGCGGCCTGCCATTTGATATTTTCTCTGCCAGTTTTTATATGATAACGCGTTACGAGGAATATCTTCCACATGTGAAAGATGAAGTGGGGCGCTTTATGGCTTCGGAAAGTTTGGCCCATAAAGAAGGATTCCTTCATCAACCTATTGTGGATATATGGGCGTATCTCTTTAAGGATAAACTTTTGGAGGCTTTTCCTGAATTGATTTTTCCTCCAAAAAAACTTATTGTCCATCCTGTTATTGAAGCTGCACAGCCGTATGCCTATAAACAGAAAGGAATATTTAGAACCTTTGTTGGATATGTAAACGGTCTTTTTCATGGGGAATTCCGAAATATTATTGAACGCACCCAAGTGGTTTTGGGCATTAAGCGCGATCCGTTGGATACTTTCAAATGGATCGTAAACAAAGCCACACGGAGCGATTTCAAGCTTACGGTTTTTTTTCTTTTGGGCAATGCGCTGTCATTCAATGAGAGTATGAACACCCATCGGCAAAAATTCAAAATGCTGATAAAATTTGTTTCTGATTATAAGGAAGTGGGGCTTATCTTTTCATTCAATTCATTGTGTGATTATGAAATGCTGAAAATCGAAAAACGCCGGATGCAGGAAATAACCAACCGTTCGCTGGACTGCTCGATGAATTCCGAGTTTTTGGTAAATCTTCCCGATATTTACCGTCATTTGGTAGAACTGGAAGTAAAACGCGATTTTACGATGGTCTTTCGCGATACCGTTGGTTTCCGCGCCGGCACCTGCACGCCGTTTCTTTTTTACGACTTGGATTATGAGATAAAAACCCCTTTGATTATTCATCCTGCGGCGATGACCACTTTGGCATTTCAAAAAAAATACACTTCAGATATTGAAAAAACCTTCCACAATACCATTAAAGCTGTGGAAGAAGTAAACGGAACTTTTACAATGATTTTTTCCAACAAAGACTTTTCTTCTTCGGAAACCAACAAAGTATGGCGAAGTATTTTTTCAGAAAAACTACAGGAATATGCACAATAGAGAAATAACGGACGTTTTTTTTGACTTGGATCACACCCTTTGGGATTTTGACCGAAATTCAGGATTGGCCTTTGAAAGGGTATTCCGAAAACATAAAATAGAACTTCCACTGCCCGATTTTTTAAGAGTATACGAACCCATCAATCTGATTTATTGGAAGAAATACCGCGAAGAACGCGTTTCCAAAGAAGAGCTTCGCAGAGGTAGATTGACTGAGACTTTTGATATTTTCAAAATAAAATTCCCCGTCGAAACCATTGATGCTCTTGCGGTTTGTTATATTGATGAACTTCCAGTTGACAATCACCTTTTTAAGAATTCTTTTGAAATCCTGGAATATTGCCTCGGTTAAAGGTTCAATCATTTGATCGATGGCTGGAAAAAAACTTTCATGGTGCAAATTGGACGTGGTTTCGGTAAATACCACCACGCTATCGTCTTCCGCCAGTTCATTCAACCACTTTCTATCAATTTGGTTGGGA
>JAPKFY010000072.1 GCA_026646335.1 Aequorivita sp.
TAGAGTTACTATAAAGTGAAACACGTATATGTTCCAAACTGAATAATAAAAGTGGTAGCTGTCAGAAAGACTATCGACCGCCAATTTTTGGATAAAAAAAAGCGGTAGTGTAATTAAAATTAAAAGGGCGGGGTTGTAATAAAATTTATCGGATTTCAAATTTTTCAATCTTTTTTATTCATATTTTGGAGTTGCTTAATTACGGCGTAAAGGGATATAAAAACTCCTAAGAGCGAAAAGATAATGGTATATGCGGAATATTTATTCGGAAAAATTTCGTCTAATTTTCTGCCGGCAAAAACTCCGATGCCAATAGTAACGCCCATCTGTATTGCAATTCCAGAAAAGACAGCCCATTTTCGGAGGCTATTGTTGTTATCCGGCATGGGCAGTATAGATTAGATTCATTTTAGGATTCTGCTACTTTCTTAACTTCGTGATTGCGATCAAATGGATGTGTTTTAGAAGTATCAGTATTCAATTGAGTCTCTGCCGTTTTACTTTTTGATTTACCATCTTGCATTACGCAAGAAGCATTCATTGTAGCTCCAGGCTCTACGGACAGTTTACCAACAGTTACATCGCCTTCAATTACTGCTGTGGATCTTAAGGAGAGCGTTCCTGAAATTTGAAGATTGCCTTCAAATCTGCCTTCTATATCGGCATTTTCACAGGTAAGTGTTCCTATAATAACGCCTGTTTTTCCCAAAACTACTTTGGATGGCGTTTTTACATTGCCTTCAATAGTACCGTCAATTCTAAAAAATCCGGTAGAGGAAACATCACCTTTTAGCTTGGTGCCTTCGTTGATTCTATTTTGAGCACTTCCAGGTTCGGCAGCGATGCGCTTTTCTTTTTTTTCTGAAAACATAGCAGTTGTTTTTAAAGGTTACTATTCTGTTGTTCGGTTTGTTGTTAGGTATTATTCGGCTACATCCTTCTGTACATATTCATCCAGATTTTTATGGATTTGAATGATTTTATAGTTTGGTGACGAAATCTCGAAAAATGGATCTTTAATTTTATATTTCTTGTTTTCCTTCAAAACTTGACCAAACCCACGGGCGCCTAGCTTGGTTTTCAATCCGTGGACGATTACAAATTTGGTTTGCGGGTCGTAATAATCAATGGAAGTCACCATATCTGTATAATAGTAATCTGCAATGGCTTTGTCCAATTGTTCTTTTAGTTTTTGCGCCGCTTCGCCTTCCTGATTTGTGAATTTATAAACCAGTTTCCAATTTTCGGATTCTTCGTCAGGAACGAAATCCTTCACTGCAAGCAGAGGGAGCACATTGCTGTATATCTGCTGTGCCTGTTTGCCTTCTTCAGTACTTGGATAGTTGAGTGAAACAAAATTCAACGCCTTTTTATATGCCTCAAAACCTTGTTGGCGACCAATGGCAGTTGCATTTAGCAATTCAAACTTAGGAATAATATCATTGCCGTTGTACACCATCATATATTCATCACATTTTTGGATGACATCGGCATATTTGGCTGCTTCAAATTCTTTGTAAAGCTCTTTATACTTAAATTCTGGGCTAGACTCGTCAGTGGGCAACTGTGAGTTTGGGTTGCGAAGAATTTCAGCATATCGCGTATCGGCGTGATTGGTTAAAACATCATTTCTGTATTTATCTGCTTCGGAAGGGTTTTCCAAAATTTCATATATCTTAACCAGGTTATATTTTGCGGGCACTACCAATCGCTCTTCAGGATTGTAGGTTAGCAACTTTTCAAGCCTGTTTGCTGCAAGATTGTATTCTTTAAACTTCTCTTTATAGATCAAACCTAATTGGTAATACGCAAAATTCCTGTCTTTTGCCAAGCTGTCTATTGCTTTTTTATCTGTAGGTATTCGGCTGATATAAGTCTCCGGCTTGTATAGTTCGTTTTCGGTAATTGGTGTTATGGCAACTGCTGCTGCTTCATCGTCAGTGATCAATGAAGTTTGCTTATTGGAAAGTCTCCAGTTGTCCTCCAATTTTCTGTCGCCCCAAATTTTTCGGAACTCTCCTTTTCCGTAGGCTACCGTGGATGTGTTATAAAAATAGAAAGTACTGCCGCCTTTGTTTGGTCCGGAAGCGGCTTTGCCTTTTTCATAAAACTCTTTATTGGCGATTTTCTGTTCAATTTTGATGGCTTCCAAAGAATCTTTTATCGCTTGTTCCTTCAATTTTGAAGTGTAATCTTTGAAGAATGCAAACTGTTCAGCCTCGCTCATTTTTGTCAATTTAAGGATGCTGTCATTCGTAGTGGCAATGTCTTCGTATTTTATTACATCGTCAAGATTTTCGCGTTTCTTTGCTACACGGCGCCATTGACGGCTATTTTCTTCAAGAAAGGTCAGTGTACTATCGTAATAGGCTCCCGCATTTTTGTATTCGGCATTGTCAAAGTTTATTTCTGCAAGGGTTTGGTAATTTACTGACTGAAGAACTTTGTCCTGTTTAAAGGCTTTGATGGATTTGTTGTAATATTTAACCGCTGTTTCGGTACTGTCGCTATTAAGGTAAAAATCGCCATATTGGTTGTAAATTCTATCCAAAAATGGACGATTTTCCCGATTTTTTTCGAGATTCTGCAACAATTCCAAGAATGCGGCGCGGTCACCTTTTTCGTAATCAAAATTCTTTCCTTTTTCCAAATATGCGCTAATCATATAAGATCGGGAAGTCTTGCGGTTCATTGCAATCACCTCATCAAAAGCGATGTTGGCACTGTCTTTTTCGCCGAGACGATTGTAAATCTGGCCCTTTATAAAAGTGTATCTTCCTTTCAGCTCTTTGTCCTTCACATTTTCAGAAGCTATTTTGATGTAATCCAGCGCAGGTTGCAGAGAGTCCAAATTAATAAACGCTTGGGCCATCATTGCAGCACCGTCAGCAATTTCTGCTTCATTTAATTCTGCAGTCTCAAACATTTTCTTGAGGTTTTCGATAGCGTATTCCTCATTTTTTAAACGGATGTTGGTTTTAGCCTTCCAAACTTTCGCAACGTTTATATTGTTGCTGGTTGGGTAACGGTCCAAAATAAAGTTGAAAGCGTCCATTGCAGGAATAAAACGGCCGTCGTAGTAGCGCGCCTTTCCAAGCAACATATAGGCTTCATCTATCTGCGGGTTGTATTCCTTGCCGTCAATGTACATGGAATGCTTTTGGATTGCCTTTGCAGCTTTTTCCTCGGCACGGTTGAATTCGGCATTTTTAGAGGCCCCGGGAGCTTTTGTATCTGCCTCCTCAACATTGATGCGCTCTACGGGAAGTATTTCCCAGAAATTATCGCGAAAACCATACGCCAATTGCTCCTTTCCATCCGTAAACGCCATATCGCCGTTGTACAGTGTGTTAAACTCGGTAGTTACCGCGTGAACATTGCGGTTCAAAAAGGTGTTTTTTTTGCGTGAACAAGCTGCAAAAAAAACAACAGCCAGAATAAATAATGTAAGTTTATATGTGCCCTTCAAAATGCTTTCAGTTTATATAATATTGTAACTTAAAAGGTTCTATTTTAGTATGTAGAATCACTAAAGAGCGGTAAAAATACATTTCTTTTTAATATCTGCTTAATGAAACGTCTAAAAAATGCTTCACTTTAAAGTGTTTGAAGCTTTGTTTCCTTGATTTCCTTTGTACTTTTGCACAAAAATTTCAAGATTATGAGCGAATTTCATGCGCTTACCGTTTCCGAAGTAAAAAAAGAGACCCCTAATTCAGTTTCTATCAGCTTTCAGGTTCCCGAAAATTTAAAAAGTTTGTTTGCTTTTAAGGCTGGACAATATATTTCTATAAAACACCAATCTGGCGGAAAAGAACTGCGCCGAGCCTATTCTATATGTTCTTCCCCGAAAAGTGGCGAGCTGAAAGTTGCCGTAAAAAAGGTTGAAAAAGGAATTTTTTCCGAATATGCAAATAATGAATTGAAGGCTGGCGACACACTACAGGTGATGCCGCCAACGGGCAAATTCATTTTGGAGCCAAATTTAAAAAACTACGCTGCCTTTGCAGCCGGAAGCGGTATAACGCCAGTACTTTCGCTTATTAAATGCACTTTGGAAGAAATGCCACAGAGTACCTTTTTACTTATTTACGGCAATCAGAAGAAAGAAGAAACGATGTTTTATGACGAAATCGTTCAGTTACAGGATAAATTCCCAGAACAATTTAATGTTGAATTCGTCTTTAGCCGAGAAAAGGAGGACGATGCACAATTTGGAAGAATAGGTCGTTCACTTGTTAATTTTTACCTGAAAAACAAATACAACCAAACTACTTTTGAGTCATTTTATTTGTGCGGTCCTGAACAGATGATTGACGAAGTTTCCGCTACCCTGAAGTATAACGGCATAAATTCAAAACAAATCCACCACGAGTTATTTTCAACTGCTGAAAAAGGTCTTTTGGTTGAAAAGCACGATGGATACACCAATGTTACCATATTTCTTGATGATGAAGAGGAGACATTTGAAATGCCACAGACAAAAAGTATTTTAGAAGCTGCGTTGGACGAAGGCTTGGACCCTCCGTATTCCTGCCAAGGCGGAATTTGCAGTACTTGTATTGCGCGCCTTAAAGAAGGAAAGGCCGAAATGCGCAAAAACCAAATTCTCACTGAGGCGGAAATTGCGGATGGATTGATTCTTACATGTCAAGCACATCCCACAACGCCAACCGTTGTTGTAGATTATGATGATGTTTAAAAGCCTCATAAACCCCGAAGGGAGAACTCTTACTCGAAAGTAAAAGACCTCACGTGTTTTTGAAACCTGTGAGGTCTGAGAAAAATTAAAAAGTCAAGTTTTATATGATTTCTTTGATTTTTAAAACTACCATTTCGGGAGAAATAGTCTTCATTGCTTCATCATATCCTTGCGGAAACTTATTGCCATAGACAGAAGTAGGAATCAACGGATATTGTGCGCGATCAGCAACCAATTGATTGCCTTCTGGCTGATTGAAGGGAACAAAACCCGCATATGGATGCGTCACGCCCCAAAGTGTAATTACGGGAACACCATACATTGCAGCCAAATGACCGTTACCACTGTCCATGGAAAGCATCAAATCTAAATTTGAAATCAAGGCGAGTTCTTCTTCAAAAGTGAGCTTTCCGGCAACGTTGGTAACGTTTGCGAATGGATTCTCAATTTTTTGAAGCTGTACAATTTCCTTCTTTCCGCCACCGAAAAGGAAAATTCGGTATTTGTCCGATTCATCCAGTTCGCGAATTACTTCAGCCATTAAACTTAATGGATATATTTTACTTTTATAGGCCGCAAAAGGGGCGATGCCAATCAATTTTTTAGGCTCAACGCCAATTAGCCCGTTGAGTTTCGGCGTCAATCGCTTCCTTGGTGGCGCAACAAATTGTTTTAAATCTATTGGAAAACCGAGCTTTTCAAAAACATCGGCATAGCGCTGATGCGTGGTTTTTAATTGTGAAATGGTTTTTCCTCCGGAAGCAATCAGTGTCTTTTTCTCTGCTCTGCCTTTATCAATAATGGCAGTTTCCATTCCTTTTAACTTCAAATATTTCGTGATTATTTTTGAACGAATCACATTGTGAAGGTCGGCAACGGCATCAATACCAAGTTCTTTGGCTTCGTTTGCCAATTTGATCAGTCCGAACCGTTTGTGTTTTCCATAAACATCAGCTTCCAAGAAATCGAGATTGGGAATTCCTTCAAAAAAAGGGCTGAAAAAGGGGCGGGAGAGTACGGTTATTTTTACATCCGGATAGGTTTGCGCCAAAACACGAAGCACTGACACGGTCATAGCCACATCGCCCATTGCGGAGAGGCGTATTACGAGTATGTGATTAATTTTGGGCATTTGGAGATTCCCCCTTTGGGGGTTAGGGGGCTTTCTTTCCGCGAAGTACTGGATTCAACTCGTCGTCATTGTACATTTTCATCTGCTTATAGACTTTCATGTACTTTCTGCCGTGGGCAATATCATCCAATAATTGATTGATTGCGGTGCTTAAATCCACACGTTGTTCCAACAATACATTCAACTTTGCTTTGCAGGCCATTAGATGTTCTTGGGAAGCATCTTTACGGGTTGCTTCTTCGTTCATATGATACACTTTTAAAGCTAAAATTGAAAGACGGTCAATTCCCCAAGCGGGGCTTTCGGTGTTGATGGTAGCGCCATCTTTCACTTTAACGTCATTGTATTTTTCAAGGAAATAACTGTCTATATACTCCACCATATCTGTACGGTCTTGGTTGGAGGCATCAATTTGGCGTTTCAGTTTTAATGCACCAACTGGATCGATATTTGGATCGCGGATGATGTCTTCATAATGCCATTGAACCGTATCAATCCAACATTTTCGGTACAGCAAATGTTCAATTAAATGACTGTCTTTATCGTACGGATTGCTAAAAGGTTGGTCCACGGTGTTTATTTCGTGGTACTTGTTTATTACTTCTGCGAAGATTTTGTTGGCTTTGTCTGAGAACATTATCTATTGTTTATTGTTATTTTTTATTTGAAAACACACCCCTAACCCCCTTCAAAGGGGGAATTGGTCGGGCTGTTAATTAACTTTTTCACAATTTTTCTAAAATGTGTAAATATTCAAAAGTTTCTGAGGCTTTGTGGTTTCGATTTTCGGTTTTGTCTGCTTTAAAACGTTGATATTTTTTGGTTTTCAAGCTATATTTTCCGAAGCGTTCCATTACCGCTTGCACTTCTTTTTGGCTCATCAATCCCTCGTTGTTATAACTCAGGAAAATGTGGGAAAATTGTGCCTTTTCAATCAATTCCTCAAAACTTTTAAGGACTTCTCCAGTTCTGCACCAATCGCTTTTGTAGTAATCGCGCAGGCCCGTTTTCCCCCTGGGCACAAAGGTATCATATTTTGCGATAGTATTCAGCAAATGGTAGTTGGCACCGTATTGGCGGGCGTTGTAAGGCGGGTCTAAATAAAGAATATCGCCCTCTATTTTCTTGATAAGTTGGTTTGCATCCTTTTGGAAAATTTGGTTTTTTTGAAATGGCAGTATTTCGGAAAACAAATCCCTTTTTGTCATTGCGGGTTGAATTACCACCGTTTTTGCCGCAGATTTTTTAATGTGTTTTAAATAAGCACCATACACCGAAGCTGTATTTGCAACTTTATCGGCACTTTCAAGTAACGAAGCGAGCAGAAAGAAGTATTGGTCTTCAGTAATTTGTGAAGCTTCTTTCCAATTCTTAATTTGAAGGCGAACCGCATCAATCTTCTGTCCGTTTTCAGAAGTGAAATAGTTTCTGTCAGCTTTTCCGCCTTCGGAATAATTCTGAAAAATGAAGCCTTTTTTTCCTTTTAGGGAATTCAATTCATATATAAATTCTTCATATTCAAAAGCAATATGATTGCCGATGTAGTTTCGGTTCAGCACATAGCTGTAATATTCAACATCATTGGCTATCACATGTTTTACGTGGGGTTTGAAATTTCGGCCAACGATTCCTGTTCCCGCAAAAAGGTCGCAGAATACTTTTTCCGAAATATCTTTGCCGCAGGTTTTAGTAACCGTTTCAAAAATAAAGCTAGAGAGTTTATGTTTGCTGCCTATATAATTCATTTTGAAACCCAGATAATATCGCTCAATGTTTTTTGTCCATCGGCAAAAGTAAAGGAATGGAGTTGCTCTGGCCGGAAAGCAGCCACATATTTTTGAATCGCTTTTTTAAGGAGTGAAATTTCAGCTTTCAGTCTCCAATGCTCCCCGTTTTTATCATAAACCAATATAAAAAGGCGGTTTTTAAAATGATGCCTTTTTTGGTTGCTTTGGTTTTTGTAGAGCCATTCAATAAGTTCCTGTTTGTGGTTTTGAGCGTATTCGAATGTTTTTTGAAACTGCTTCGGAAAGACTGATGTTTTATGGTCAAATGAAATTCCGAAGAGATAAAAATCCTTTTCGGAATCTTTCGTTACGGCTACGGGTTCAACACCTTCAATTTCAGTAAAAATCTGTTCCACGGCCTGTGCGCTCCAGAAATTGTACCATCGGTTGGCAGCGTATTGAAAAATCTGTTGTTTGTCCAATTCCTGAGTTTCAGCAACAATTTCAATTTTACGGATAAGTGCTTCCCATTGGGAAATTTGACAGATAAACTGAGTATAACGATCCCAGGCATCATTTTGCCTTCGGAACCATTTATAGGGATATTGGTGCCGCCGTTTTAGTTCTTTTTCAATATTTTGAAGATTCAGCGCACTCATAAAAACAAAAATACAAATGGTAAAACCACAACCAACCACAGCATAATTTCCTTGAACCAAAATTCAGAAATATCTTTTTTCACAAAACGATCCGTTTCAAATCCTTCAATATAATTGGCCGCAATAATTGAAATGGGAGCCAATACAAAAAGGATTTCGGCGCCAGTTTTTTCGGGACCCATAAGGGCCACAAATAAACTTGTCAGGCTGACGTATAGTATCAAAAGATAGTTGGATTTTTCTTTTAAGGACACTGCGGAAAGTCTTAAAATTCTGTAAACTCCCGTCCAGATATAAAAAGCGAGAATTACTGTAGCCGGCACTAAAACAGAGGCCGAATTGTACTTTGTAAAATCGAAGCTTATAGGGTCCTTCCAATTAAAAAACCACGCAAACGAATCATATACAATTAGTTGGAATGCAGTATTTATGATTAAGACAGCCGCAAAACCCGTGAAAGGAACGAGCATCTGCCTATAGTTTGAATTCGGTTTTTGTAATATGGCAATCCAAAGCGGAATAAAAAACAACAAACTCCAAAAATAAAACAGGGACGCCGTGGTAATCCATAGACTTGCATCAAGAATTTTTTTTGACGAATTTTTGTCACTTCGCAAACTCATAATCCTTCGGAATGCAAGAATGAGAAAAGCATTAGCCAAAAGTATTGTATGCTGAAGAAAAATAACAGGCAACATTACCATAAAACATGTGAAAAAAAGAATGGCGAAAGTGTTTGTTCTGGTCAAATGATTTTTTCGGATAATAAAATCCCATGAACAAAAAGTAAATAAGGTGTAATAACTAAAGGAGTTCCTGAAATTGCACCCAATAAATATCCTGCTAAAATAAAAACACCGAGAATTAAATAATTAAAAGGAATGGATTTTCCAAAAAAACTGGTCAGCATATGGGGTATTTTTATATTTTTGCACTCTAAAGATTAAAGATATGACTTGGAAAGGTTTTTGGGAAGCAATAGCTTCCATTTTTGTAGATTTTCTTTTTATTCCCTACGATGCTTTGATGAAAATCGAGCTTGATAGCTGGTGGCTTGCAAACATTGTTTCCTGGATGCTTTTACTTACAGGGACTATTGCCTTTATTTATTGGATGCGCAAGCTGAAAAGTTTCAATGAAAGCACGGAAAGCACTTATACCTTCGACGAAAATCCTTGATTTTTTAAAGGTCGAAACCTATATCACTACGATACTTCATCCTGTTAAAAGATAGTTTTTCTATGTTTTGATAGGATTTTTTTAGTGCTTTTTTGAAATCACTGTCCAAGGAAGTTACGGCCAAAACACGGCCACCATTGGTAAGGATTTTGCCGTTTTCAGATTTTGTTCCAGCGTGAAAAACGAGGGAACCTTCCACATTTTCCAAACCTAAAATTTCCTTTCCTTTTTCGTAATCTTCTGGATAGCCACCGGAAACGAGCATTACAGTAGCCGCCGCTCTTTCGTCAATTTCAATATTTATAGCATTGAGTTTTTGACGATAGGTAGCTTCAAACAAATCAACCAAATCTGTTTTTATGCGTGGAAGTACCACTTCCGTTTCGGGATCGCCCATACGCACGTTGTATTCTATTACGTAGGGTTCGTTATTCACTTTTATCAACCCGATGAAAACAAACCCCTTATAATCTATGTTTTCTTTGGAAAGGCCGTTCACGGTTGGTTTCACAATTCGGTCTTCAATTTTTTTCATCAGCACTTCATCTGCAAAAGGAACTGGAGAAACGGCGCCCATTCCACCAGTGTTTAGCCCTGTATCGCCTTCACCAATGCGTTTATAATCTTTTGCGGTAGGAAGGATTTTATAATTTTTGCCATCAGTAAGTACAAAAACACTGAGTTCTATGCCGTCCAAAAATTCTTCAATAACTACTTTTGAGCTTGCCTCGCCAAATTTGCTGTGTTTTAGCATATTTTCAAGTTCCTGTTTGGCTTCGTTTAAATCTTTCAAAATCAAAACACCTTTACCGGCTGCCAGTCCATCGGCTTTCAAAACATAGGGAGGATTCAATTTTTCCAAAAACGCTTTCCCTGCGTCCAAAGATTCCACCGTAAAGCTCTCATAAGCAGCCGTGGGAATGTTGTGCTGCATCATAAATTCCTTTGCACGCTGTTTGCTGCCTTCCAATAATGCCCCGCGTTTTGACGGGCCTATGAGCATTACGTCTCTCAAATCCGAAGTTTCGGCAAAATAATCTGCAATTCCGTGCACCAAAGGGTCTTCCGGACCAACTACTACCAATTCTATATTGTTTTCAAGAACACATTTCTTAACAGCCTCAAAATCGGTCGCCTTTATGTTTACATTTGTTGCTATTGATGCCGTACCGGCATTTCCGGGTGCAACGAAAAGCTTTTCGCAACGTTTGCTCTGCAAAAGATTGTAAGCAAAAGTATGTTCGCGTCCACCGGAACCAAGGATGAGAATATTCATAATTGAAATGTTTTGTTTCGGTGTCAAAAATAATTCATTTTAACGCTAAAACAAGTCAATAGCAAATAAAAGGTCCCGCAATTCAGCGGGATTTCTTCAACTACCATTTTCCGAAAGTTTTTATTCCAAAACTTTCGGAAAATGAGTTTCAGTAAATTTGTACCTTGAACCACTAATTTATTTAAAGCGAATTTGTCTTCGGAAAAATTTGTTTTCGATTTAAAAATTAAAGTAAGCTTTTGAGACTTTTCGACATTTCCCTTTTTCTGAAACGGTTTCCTATTAAAAGGGCCAAGGAGGAATTGCTTCAAATTTCTGAAATAAAAGAAGCAGGCTACGAAGCATTTTTGAATGTGAAAAAGGCCGAAATTGTAAATTATCACTTAAAGCACAATAGTTTTTATCAAAGTAAGGTAAATGGCGATTATAAAAATTGGGATTCACTTCCTGTTTTGAAAAAGACAGATTATCAAATTCCGTTGCAAGAAAGGCTTTCAAAAGATTTTTCAGAAAAGAGTGTTTACTTAAACAAAACCTCGGGTTCCAGCGGAAATCCCATTCGTTTTGCGAAGGACAGATACTGCCACGCTATCACTTGGGCATACCATATGGAGCGGTTTGGTTGGTTCGGAATAGACTTCAATACTTCGCTCCAGGCGCGTTATTACGGAATCCCATTGGATACAATTGAAAACAAAACCGTACAGCTAAAAGATTTTCTGGCCAACCGCCATCGGTTTTCAATACTTGACCTTTCTGAAAAAGCATTGGACGAAATGTTGGAAGTTTACAAAAAGAAACCGTTCGATTACATCAACGGTTACACCAGCAGCATTGTACTTTTTGCGAAATATTTGAGGGGAAAAAACATTGTTTTAAAAGGTGTTTGTCCTTCATTGAAAGTCTGCATCGTCACTTCCGAAATGCTTTTTGAGGATGATAAAAATTTGCTCGAAAAACAACTTGGTGTTCCCGTGGTCAATGAATACGGCTGTTCGGAAGTGGGCGTCATTGCGTTTACCAATCCAGAAGGCGAATGGGAAGTGGATTCCAAAACGCTTTTTATGGAAATTTTGGATGAAAATGATAACCCGCTTCCTTTAGGAAAAGAAGGAAGAATAGTCATTACTTCCTTGCACAACAAGGCACATCCGTTTATACGTTATGAAATTGGCGATTACGGCGCCTTGAGCGAAAAAAGCACTTCCAAAAAACCTATCTTAAAAAAGTTATTGGGCAGAACTAATGATTTTGCAATACTTCCCAGCGGAAAAAAAGCTGCGGGCATGACTTTTTATGTCATCACAAAAAAAATAATGGAAGAAAGCGGAAACATAAAGGAATTTAAAGTGATTCAATCAAAGATTGATACTTTTGAAATAAATTATGTGAGCGAAGAAGCATTGACCGAGGAAAAGAAGCAATTTATTGCAAAAATACTTGAGCAATTTTTAGAACCTGAACTAACTTTTATATTCCACCGAAAAGAGCGGTTGGACAGAACTGTAAGCGGAAAATTGAAGCAGTTTGTTTCGTTGGTAGACCAATAATTTTTTCGGCAAGTGCAAAAAGAAATCCTTCTAATAACCAACTATTTTCCTCCCGAAAAAGGAGCAGCTGCCAACCGAATGCAGAGCATTGCAGGCGGTTTGGGCAAAGCTGGTTATTCAGTAAAAGTAGTTTGTCCATTGCCCAATTATCCCAATGGAAAAATATTTGAAGGTTACAGGGGAAAGTTGTCATTAACAGAAGATGCTTCTTTCGGGAAAATATCGCGGTTGTGGGTCTGGCCCAGCAACTCTGTCAATAAATTTGTACGGTTGCTCTCGATGCTTTCGTTTTCACTGAGCTTGGTGCTGTTCTTTGTTTTCAACAAAACACCGAAAAAGATTTTTATTCAATATTCCCCAGTTTTTGTGGGCTTTACAGCGGTTTGTTTGGGGCGAATGTTTTCAAAGAAAATAATTCTAAACGTTTCAGACCTATGGCCATTGGCAGGATTGGAAATGGGGATTTTAAAAGAAGGTTTTTATTATACATTGCTTTTAAAAATGGAGCGCTATTGTTACAAGAAATCAGATTTGATAATTGGACAGTCTGAAGAAATCCTTCAACACATTTCAATATTTGAAAAAGAGAAAGCTTCCTTTTTGTATCGAAATATCCCAAACTTTGATACCCCTTCAATAAAAGATAAAACGACATCCAAAGAAATCAAAATCGTTTACGCGGGTTTATTGGGAATGGCACAAGGGATTTTTGAAATCTGTCAACGAATTACATTTCCCGAAAACGTGAGTCTTCATATTTATGGGGCTGGACCGGAGGCGGAAAAAATTCAAACTCTGGAAAAAGGAAATATTCACTTCTATGGCGAATTGAACAGAGAAGAATTACACGGTGAATTGCAAGGCTATGATATTGCCTTTATTCCTTTGATTAAGAGGATTTACGGCTCCGTTCCCTCAAAAATATTTGAATACACGCGTTTGGGGTTGCCGGTGCTTTACTTTGCTGGAGGGGAAGGCGGGAAGATTGTTGAAAAGGAATCTTTGGGATGGAATGTAGCTGTTCAGGATTTTGAGGCACTGCAAGAGTTTATAAATACCGCTTCAGAAAAAGAGTTAAAACATTTTCCAAAAGCAATTGTTCAAAAAAAATCTGTTTTGGCATTTGATTTCAACAGACAGTTTGAAGCGTTTATTGCTTCTCTTGAAGCTATTTAATATGCCTTATCTTCGCCACGAAGCGCGTTGAAGATAGTTTGGAAGACAATTTTTACATCGAGAAAAAGGCTCCAGTTTTCAAGATAAAAAATATCGTACTTCACTCTATTGACAATATGGCTCTCGTTTTCCACCTCGCCACGGAAACCACTTACCTGTGCCAATCCTGTTATGCCCGGTTTGATGAAATGGCGAACCATAAACTTATCGATCCTTTCGGCGTACATATGGGTGTGACTTACCATATGTGGGCGCGGTCCCACCACGCTCATTTCACCTTTTAATACATTGATAAACTGTGGTAGCTCATCGATACTAGTCTTTCGGATTATGCGTCCTACCCTTGTTACGCGCTCGTCACCTTTTTTGATTTGGTGTAAGTGCGCCATAGGGTTTGGCTTCATGGACCGGAATTTGTAACAATAAAACTCTTTATAGTCCAGACCATTGCGCTTCTGTTTAAAAAAGACCGGCCCCTTAGATTCCAATTTTATCCATAAGCCCAGCAAAGGTGTGAGCCAGGATAAAAGTCCTATGATAACTAAAAGCGAAAGCGCAATATCAAAACTTCTTTTTATGAATTTATTAAATGGTTCGTCCATTGGGATTTTCCGCAGGGACAGGATGGGAAGTACTCCGTAATAAGTGAAATCCAGTTTTTTGCTATAAATCTCTTTGTTGTCCGGAAGGAATTTTAGGATTTTGAGGTTGTTGTCCACAAAATCTATCAGCTTAATAAGATCTTTATTCCCAATTTCCGCTACGGAAGAATACACCTCATCTATCTTTTCCTCCAAAATATAATCCATACATTCCTCTATGGTAACTTTGTCAGGACCTTTTAGATCGAAGGTTTTGTAGAGTTTGTAACCATAAACGGGATTGGTGGTAAAAAACTTCCGAAGCAGATCTGTCTTTTGGTTAAGGCCGATTATAACAACCTTACGGACGTTTCCTCCCAGATGCAAGCGATATTTCTTCAGAAGATAGAAAACACCTAATTTCACAATGGTAATGCAGCCCATTACCAAAAGAATATAATTAAATATCGATGATGCCGAAGTGGACAACTCATTGTAAAAGCCAAAGAAGGAAAAAACAATCAGCACAAAAATAACCCCCTGTCTTCCTATTAAGGACATTATTTTTGCAAGATGGGTAAAGCGATATATTTCATAAAAACCTGACCGCAACGAAAGCAATAGCCACGCAACTGTCAAAAAAATAACATAATTAAAATATGGAAAGGGTGCCGCAAAAAATTCAAACGCGAAAAAATTGATAAAGAAAAGGTCTATTCCATAAGAAATAGGCCGTAACCATCCAGAATATCTTCCGCTTTTAAACATTATTTTTTTATCTATTGTGTTTTGAAAAATCTTTATGTTCACTTTTAAAAAGGTCCTCTTTTGAAAGATTTTTAAAATATTCAAAAGTCTTCTTCATTCCTTCTTCTCTCGAAACTTTTGGTTCCCAACCCAATATTTCCCTTGCTTTGGTAATATCTGGTTCGCGTTGCATAGGGTCATCTTGTGGCAATGGTTTAAAAACTATCTTTTGCTGTGTTCCGGTTAGTTTTATAATCTCCTTTGCAAAATCGAGGATGGTTATTTCTTCGGGATTGCCAATATTTACTGGCAGTGGGTAGTCGCTTAGCAACAACCGATACAAACCTTCCACCTCATCATCCACATAGCAGAAAGAACGCGTTTGCATTCCATCCCCAAACACGGTTAAATCTTCACCTCGAAGTGATTGGCCAATAAAGGCTGGTATTACACGACCGTCATTCAGCCTCATCCGTGGGCCATAGGTATTGAAAATACGTGCAATACGGGTTTCCAAACCGTGGAATCTGTGATAAGCCATGGTGATGGATTCCTGAAAGCGCTTTGCTTCATCATAAACGCCGCGTGGCCCAATGGTATTTACATTTCCGAAATACTCTTCAGTTTGTGGGTGGACCAACGGATCTCCATAAACTTCAGAAGTAGAGGCAATCAAAATACGAGCGTTTTTCTCCTTCGCCAACCCTAAAAGATTGTGTGTTCCCAAGGATCCTACTTTTAAGGTCTGGATGGGAATTTTAAGATAATCAATCGGGCTTGCTGGCGAAGCGAAATGAAGAATATAATCTACCTTTCCCGGAACGTGTACAAATTTAGTAACATCGTAATGATAGAATTCAAAGGCTTCCAACTTAAAAAGATGGGCAATATTCTTAAGATCGCCCGTAATAAGATTATCCATCGCAATAACGTGGAAATCTTCGGCTATAAATTTATCGCAAAGGTGTGAGCCTAAAAATCCAGCGGCACCGGTAATCAGGACGCGTTTTTTCATCTGCATAAAATATTTGAGAAATAGGATACTTCGACTTCGCTCAGTACAAGCGATGGAATGCCCAAGCCTGCACCTTCTTTCAATTTATAATTTGCTATTGGGCATTTCATAAGTTTACAGACTTTCTTCCCACAGAAACATAGGCGAACCCCTCTGTTTCCATATCATTTACATTGTATAAATTTCTGCCGTCAAAAATAACTGGGGTTTTCAACAATTGTTTCAATCTGTCGTAATCCGGAGTGCGGAAAATGCTCCATTCGGTACAGATCAACAAAGCATCAGCCCCTTCAAGCGCTGCATACATAGAATCTGAATAATTCAATTTATTGCCAAACCGTTTTTCAATATTCGGCATCGCCTCGGGGTCAAAGACTTGGAGCTTTGCACCTTTATCCAGCAAGGCTTCCATCATATCTATGGACGGCGCTTCGCGAATATCGTCTGTTTCAGGCTTAAAGGCCAATCCCCAAACAGCAATTGTCCTGCTTTTTAAATCACTGTTGAAAAACTTCTCAATTTTGGGTAGCAAGATTGTTTTTTGGGCTGAATTGATTTCGATTACGGAATTCAAAATCTTGAAATCGTAGTCTTCATCTTTTCCTGCTTTTCGAAGTGCTTTCACGTCCTTCGGAAAACAAGAGCCGCCATACCCAATTCCCGGAAAAAGAAAACGCTTGCCAATACGGCTGTCACTACCCATTCCGATTCGTACCATATCTACATCGGCGCCCACTTTTTCGCAATAGTTGGCAATTTCGTTCATAAAAGTAATCTTGGTAGCCAAGAAAGAGTTAGCCGCATATTTTGTTAGCTCGGCAGACTTTTCGTCCATCACTATGATTGGGTTTCCGGACCGCACAAATGGACTGTAGAGTTTTTGCATTAATGTAGTCGCTCTTTCACTACTTGAACCGATAACGATACGTTCGGGTTTCATAAAATCATCAACTGCAAAACCTTCCCTTAAAAACTCGGGATTGGAAACAACGTCGAATTCACTGGAAGCATTTTTGGCGATTACACGGTATACTTTTTCAGCAGTACCCACGGGTACGGTGCTTTTGTCTACAATTACTTTGTAACTCTTTATTTTCTTGCCTATTTCTTCAGAAACATTCAAAACATAGGAAAGATCTGCTGAGCCGTCCTCATCTTCCGGTGTTGGGAGTGCGAGAAAAATAATGTCGCCGTGTTCCAAACCTTCTTCAAGTGAAGTGGTAAATTTTAAGCGATTCGCTTTTATGTTTCTTTCAAAAAGCACGTCCAAATGCGGTTCATAGATTGGCACTTTGCCATTGCGCATTTTTTCTACTTTCGCTTTGTCTATATCAACACAGACAACTTCATTTCCTGTTTCTGCCAAACAAGTTCCTGTTACAAGGCCTACGTAGCCAGTTCCTATTACTGAAATTTTCATTTATCTTTTTCTATCTTTTCAAAAAATGAAAAGGTTTTTTTGTTATCAAAGCGCAAAAGTACAATTTGCAATTCTTTTTATATCTTTTTTATTCTGTTGTTTTCCGCGGGTTTAGCAGTTGTCATTAGCACGATCAAAATAAAGCCCACATAATAAGCTCCAATCTGTCTGTTAAATAGATTTTCGACCAAACAATACATTATCAATATAGCCAACATAGCTGTGGGTAAAAATTGTTTTCGCGTTGAAAAAACACTAACAACAATAAAAGCCAAGAAAAGCAATAAGGCTATAAAGCCCGCACTTAGGTAAAAATCCAAAAACTGGTTATGGGTGTTATAACGTTCAGAAACAAATTTTTCCTTTTTCTTTGGATTGGAAATTTGAGTTTCGTAACAAGAAACCAACTTCTCTTTTGTGGTGTTGAAACCCATGCCAGTTAAAGAAAACCCTTCTTCATTAATTACGTTTTGAGCGCACTTCCAAACCACTGCCCTTAATTCATAAGTCATTGATTTTTCAATAAAAGCAGGAGGATTTTTGTGGCTTTCTTGGTTAATCTGAATGCTTCTTTCATTTTTAATAATAAAGAACAATCCCACAACCGCGGCGATTGCACCTATGGCAATTACAAGCTTCCAAATTTTTCGTTGGCCATAAAACTGTCTGATCAATAACAATACAAACAACGAAACAATGGCAATTTTTGAAGCGATCAAAATAATGAATAGGGCGTTGACAAAAATATTGGCCAGATAATAATTGTTGTTGGGATGGTATTTTTTTTGAATTGCCTGAAAGGAAATCAAAATACTGAAGGTGCTGAGGAGCCCTAGATAAAGCCTATCTATCAATAAGGATTCTATGACTTGCGGAGAATCCCCGAGTGCAAAACTTCCGGTAGCGTCAGTTATTAGCACAAAATTATAGACCGAAAAAATGATGGCGGCCAAGGATGAAAAAATGATGGCGCTGTTTATTTTTCCTGCCCGCTCGGCAGGCGGGTTTACATCAGCAACTGGAATGTAGAGAATAGCGAGGCCCACAGCAATCAATACTTTTTTGATAACGTTGAAATCTCCATCCCATCGTCCTGAAAAAAATGAGTTAAGGCAGAGGTATGCAAAAAACCCTAAAAATATAGCGATTGGCAGTGATTTAAGTTTTTTTAAATCCTCTTTTTTAACAACAAATGGAAAAGCCACTACAAGAATAGCCAACAATATGTTTGGAGGCGCCCTGAAATATTCATCAAAAGGGATAATGAGGTAGAGCAGCAAAAAAGCATAGGGGTATATGGCGGAGAGCAGTATCCTCATTGTTGTTTAGCGTATCTTAAATTTTAGGGGAAGATAGAAAACTCTCGTCTAAAAACCTTATTTGGGCTTTCAATTTAATTCAAAAAGTCCTTATGCAATTATTTAAAAACGGTAAATGTTTTAAGCGATTATATGTTTGTAGGAAAAAAGAGCTGTTTTCTTACAATTTAATGAACTATCTATGGCCTTGCTATGGCCTTGCTATGGAGTAGCCGTGGAAGAGGATTTTTGGACAAGACACAGCAAACTGATACTTAGAAAACATAGTACTTCTATTTAGTAAATCTTTCCTTGAGCACTAAAAAGATAAACTTTGAGTTGCCAACCAAGTAGCGTTTCCACATGCGTCTTGGCTCTTGGGCAAAGCGATAGAACCATTCCAGACCTGCATTCTGCATCCAGGAAGGCGCACGTTTTGTTTTTCCCGCAACTACATCAAAACTGCCGCCTACACCCATAATTAGGTTTACGCCTTTAAGGATGTCGCGGTATTTGTAGAGAAAATTTTCCTTGATGGGAGAGGAGATTGCAACGAAAAGCATTTGCGTGCCGCTGTCTGCTATTTGTTGGGCAATTGTTTCTTCTTCTGAAGGTGCAAAGTAACCGTTTCTATAACCTGCAATAATTTCAGGGCTGTAGATTTCAGAATATTTTTCAACCACTTCTTTTACGATTTCTTCTTTAGCGCCAAAAAGGAAGATTTTGTTGTTGTTTTTATGTGCCATTTCCACAAGGCAGGCCATTAGGTCTATACCAGCAACACGCTCTTTAAGGGGTTTTCCTAAAAACCTCGAAGCCCAAACAACGGATTGGCCGTCTGCATTGATAATATGGCATTGGTTTACGCTGTGGCGCAATTCCAGATCCTTTTGCATAGCCACGACTTTTCCGGCATTTACTACAACGTGATGCACTTGTTCACCTATTTGTATTTTCTCCTGCACCAAGGCAAGGGTTTCCTGCATGGAGAGGTTGTCTATGGCAGTGTTTAGGATTTGAATTCTAGTGTTCATTTGTTTCTAAAAAATAGTATGAAAATGCATAAAACATCCAAGCCTGTGCCCAACGCATATACGGAATATTAGAGTTGAAAAATTTGTTTTTCTGATACTGGAAAAACCCTTTGTCGGACTGCATGTTTTCAACAGTCCAATTTAAAACCCTATCAATTAATTCCTTGTTTTCTTTGAAAACTTCCAATTTGTTCAAAGTTACAACCAATTGTGCAGGTGCGTGAATATCAATGGGGAAAATTGAGTTGTTGTAATATTTTGAAATACCCTCTTCGGTAAAAAAGGTTTTCAAATAATAATCCAATCCCTTTTCAATATGTTTAGAAAAGGAGTTGTCTCCAGATATTTTTTGATAGGTAAAAATACACTCAAGGTTATATCCCGTATGAAAATTATCTACCCATTGGTGGTATGGCAAGGTTCCGTAGGCCCACGCGCCATTTTCCTGTTGAAAATTGGCAGCATATTGGACGGCTTTTCGAGCCTCGGTCAGTAATTTTTCATCTTTGGTGAACTCATAGACCAAACTCAATAGTTTCGCGCCGAGCAAGGAAGCATTAAAAACTTGTGTTTTATCCAATGGTGAATAGGAAAAAGAAAAATTGCCCTTTTCGTCGTAGGTTCTGTTTAAATCTTTTAAAACGAATTGGGTTGCACTTTTTGCAACTTCCAAATATTCAGTGTTTTTCGTGATTTCATATGCTTCCAGCAAAGCTTCTGTAATAAAAGTGGTGGCAACTACCGTAGGCATTCCTTTAGGCTGAAAGAAAGCGCGTGCCTGCCAGTCAAAATTATAGCCCCAACAAGCTCCGGAATATCCTTCGGTCTGCATTTTCAGAACTTGCGCAGAAAGCTGGTTTATTTTTTCGAGATATTCGGGTTTTGGTTCGGCTTTATAAAGATTGCAATAACCGGTGATGAAAAGACCAAGTCCCTTCGCATTATACCCTTTTTCTACAGAAGTGATTCGGCGTAAATTAATTGGGCTTCTTTTGAAAACCTGAATCCAAGCAAGTCTGAAAAAACGAGTTTTTGGAATTACGGGGATCGCGCTAAAAACTTTGCTGTTAAGCCCATCATATGGATCCCAACCTTTAAAATCTTCTTTTTCGCAATAGGATTTTAGTTTTTGAAAACTGTTTTGAAAATCGGCCATTTAGTCCTTCGCAATTATTTTTGAATTTGCAAAAGTAAAGTAATAAAATTAAAAAGACCTTACAGGTTTCAATAACCTGTGAGGTCTAGAATTGTATAAAATTATATGCTAAATATCTTGCGGCAATCCTGTTGTCAATGAATCCAAAACTTTAAATGTAGTAAGCGTTGTTAAGTAAATAGATTCAAATGGAATTGGAGCTTCCGTGTTTTGTTTTAAAGACTTCAGAAAGGCTTCCACTTCCTGTTTGTGGCCTTTGCCGTCCAGCTTCAGTTTAATCTGCTTGTTGCCTTTGTGGAAATCGCCTTTTCTAAAATCGTGGATTCTGCCTACTTTTCCTCCAGAAAAAACTTCAATCAATTCCTTCGGAAGGGATTTGTCGCCATTCCCCAGATATAAAAGGTTGCCTATGGAACCGTCATAAAAGGAAACGGTAATTGAAATATTATCTTCTGTTGTTAAGTTTTGATTATCCGTTTTAATTGAAGCAGCATACACTTTCACGGGTTTCGCATCGGTGAAATATTGCATTAAATCAATAAAATGGCACATTTCGCCAATAATCCTTCCGCCGCCAATGTTTTTGTTTTGTGTCCAATGATCTTTTGGAATGAACCCAGCATTAACACGGATATTTACCACTTTTGGCTCACCGTTGTTTACAAATTCGGACTTTATTTTTTCAGCTATTGGAGAAAATCTTCTATTGAAGCCGACCATCAATTTTTGGTTGCTTTCTTGATATACTTTTTTTACTTCCTCCAACTCATCATAATTCATTGCCAAAGGCTTTTCCACAAAAACATTTTTCCCTGCTTTTAACGCATCCATAGTATATGAAGCGTGGCTGTTGTGTGGCGTTGCAATGAAAACGGTATTTATTTCGGTATTGTTCAAAATATCCTGCGCTTCGGAAGAGGCGTTGTTGAAGCCAAATTTTGTAGCCACATTCTTGGCGGTAATTCCTTTGGTGGTAACAACCGTATCAAGGGAAGCACCTCCGCGTTTTGCATAGGGGATCAAATAGCTCTGCGCAAAACTTCCTGCGCCTATAAAACCAATGTTTACGGTTGA
The DNA here is from genome assembly GCA_026646335.1 of Aequorivita sp. Taxonomy (GTDB): domain Bacteria; phylum Bacteroidota; class Bacteroidia; order Flavobacteriales; family Flavobacteriaceae; genus Aequorivita. Next base: position 21,727 of record JAPKFY010000072.1, read on the forward strand.
AACTGCATTGGATTGTACCGAAACGAGCGATGTTTTTTTCGTGTCACTTTCTGGATAGGAAAGAAGAATGCCAATGTGAGGCTCATCAACTTTACCTAGAACAATATCATATGCTTTTTCAGCTTCAGAGATGTCAAAAGTATGTGTGATAAGATCTTTAAGGTTTACGGTACCTTGAGAAATGAGATCCAAAAAGGTTTCCATATTGCGCTGCTCAGTGTAGCGAACGTAGGCGAAAGGATAATCATGTCCATCCTCCTCATAGGTATTATCATATCTTCCTGGGCCATACGAACAGGACATTTTGAGTTCCAATTCTTTTCTGTAAAAATCAGGATCGCGGGGAATGTCCATTTTTACGGCCCCCACCACAATCACTTTTCCTTTTTTGCGGCTTATTACTGCGGAAAGCTCAATTGGGTCGTTACTTGGGGCGGCAGCTGTGATAATCACACTGTCAAAACCGTGGCCTTCCGTGAAGTTGTCAATGGCTGTATTCAAATTTGAATCGCTTCGAAGCATCGCACCATCTGAACCACTTTTGATTGCAAGGTCTATCAAATTTTTTGAAAGATCGACGCCAAAAACACGGCAACCGTTTGCCTTTAGCAATTGTACGGTAAGTTGTCCCAAAAGTCCAAGACCAATTACGCAAACCTTATCTCCCAATCTGGGTTCGGCTTGGCGAACGCCTTGCAAAGCAATTGCTCCCAAAGTTGTAAAACTAGCTTCTTCAAAAGAAACATTATCGGGGATTTTAACCACCAAGTTCTGTGGAATGGCAACTACCTCAGCGTGCGAAGCGTAATCCTGCCCAGCGCAGGCAACGCGATCTCCGGGTTTGAATTTGCTGCTGCTATCCATGGAAGCTGCAACAACGCCAGAGGTACTGTAACCAAGTGCCTTTAAAGAATCAAGCTTTGTTTTTACTTTATCGATAGTGGCTTTTAGGCCCTCTTTTTTTATGTTTTGAAGCACTTGCGCCACAAGATCGGGACGTTGTTTGGCTTTGCCGATAAGGCTGGCTTTACCAACTTTTACGGTCCCTCTTTCAGTTCCAGCACTTATTAGGGAAAATTTGTTTTCCACCAGCACCATATTTTCCGAAATGGAAGGGTTTGGCACCTCATCTACGTATAATTCTCCAGTTTTAAAGTTTTGGATTACTTGCTTCATTATTGTGAACTTTGGTGCAAAAGTAAGTTTTTTTGAGAATTGAGTTGACGTTTTGCAATAAAATGAAATTTAAAAAGCACAGTGTTGATAATACACAACAAAAAATAGGATATTTCTATCTACTAAAAAATAGCCCTACTTACAATCATCTTTTGCTATATTTGATGCTCTGATAAAAATTTAAATACAAAGGATGGATTATTATAATGAAGATTATTTTAAATGGCAAAAGGCACGTGGTGAATTCGGGGGAATTTCCAATATATTTAAATTCAAAGATTATATTAAAGAAACAGATAACGTTATAGATTTTGGTTCAGGCGGGGGGTATTTGCTTAAAAATTTAAAGTGCAAGAATAAATTAGGGATAGAAATTAATGATACGGCACGCGAATTCGCAAAAACAATTGGGATAACTTCCTATAAAAATACAGATGCTATTGAAGACGAATGGGCCGATGTAATAATTTCAAACCACGCTTTGGAGCACGTGGAAAATCCACTTGCAGAAATTAAGCATTTGTATAAAAAATTAAAACCTGGCGGAAAAATTGTATTTGTTGTACCCCATGAAAGACGCAAAAAATATGTTGACGGCAACATCCACAATCATTTTTTCACTTGGGCTGAGATAAACCTAGGCAATCTCTTTAAACATGCAGGGTATAAGGTTTTAGAAGTTAAGGATTTAAAATACACCAATCCACCAGGATACACATCACTACGTAAAATTATAGGCGATAATCTGTTTTATATTTCTGGAAATGCTTACCATTTCTTTCGGTCTACTTTTCAAAGGTTGTATAAGTCTGATATTACTCAAATAAGGGTTGTGGCCGAAAAACCTATTCTGTAAGGAATGTTTTTTATTTTTTTATAAATTTCTTTGTTGCACTCTTACCTTCAACCATAACTTCTGCAAAATACATCCCCGAGCTTAATTATGAAACAGCTATAGTATTTGAGGTATGTCCATTAACCAAAGCTCCTTGGGGAGAATGATTACACTAAATTTAATATATTAAAACCAAATCACAGGGTTTTATGAGCAAGAAATATGCGGTTTAATTAAATTCAGAGAACGATTGGTTTATTTTAAAGTTTCGCACATTTTCGCGATACATTCTGGAAACGTGGTATGTTGTTAATGCAGATTTAATAAGATCTGACTTTGTATAAGTTATTGATTTTTCATTATTATAAACCTTGGTTAAGTGTTTATACATAGCATCATGGCCCTTATCTCTTTTGAGACTTCTTTTTGTGGTTTTTGACCCATCACTCTTAATCCTTGTATATTTAAGATAGTCTTCAATAAAAAAAGTCTCATTCTCAGTTCTGATCTCGATTTGTTCCTGCACTCCGCGCAAGGAGTTTCCTTTATCTGATACGCTTATGTTAACCAACGATCCTTCAGAAAACAGAATTGAAACAGCCATAGTTTCATCTTTTGATGTACTGCTCAATAAATTAATCTCAATTGGCGAACCGTTTATCCAATATACTGCAAGATCTATCCAGTGAGAAAGATTACCAGTTATGCGGGTGCCTTGATTTTTCCAGAAATACCAATGGCTTTCATTTATTAAAATTTCCTTCACCGATATATTAATTATCTTTTGCTGTTTAAATGTTGCCGTTCTTATCTCTTGATTCACGGGTATAAATCTTCGGTTATATCCTATCTCAATTAATGCATTGTCATCATATAATGCTGCTAAATTTTTAATATCCTGTAGTGTAATGCACGGAGGTTTTTCAATAAAAATGAATGTGTTGGGATTAATGTCAAATATTTCTTTCGCAATCCTTGTATGATCAGAATGGTATGTGGCAATAATTGCCAATGGCTTTTCTATTGTGGGCAAGAATGGGTAACTATCTTCTGGAACTATGCCGAAATTTTTATACCCAAACGTATCGTAATAATACTTTGCGAGTTGATGGCTATAATCTACACAGAAAACCTTGGAAAGCATTTTTATGTTCTGAGCTATATATACTCGAGAATAATCTCCAAGCCCGTATAGAAAAACTCCTTTTTGGTATTCTACGATTTTATTATCATATTGATGAGTATTAAGATTAAATGATAGATCCGTTTGGTTTTGCTCATCTTCAACAAACTGATTAAACTTTTGTGTGGAAATTATATCTTTAATTTTTGGTGCAATTGAAACTGTGGTAAATTTATTCTTGATTACAAACTCATCTTTATTTGCTGTAGTCTGGGTACTAAGGTTAGTATATAAAGAATTTTTATGCTTTATAGTAATTAACGTATATCGTTTCTCTAAATTAAGTCGCGGGTCGGTTTTAGATCTTATCTTATAATAGGACCTAAAGATTCCCTCACGAAAAGCAAAAAATAATAATTTTCTATATTTATTGGTAAACTCTGGCCTATCTGTAACGCAAATAACTTCTTGCTCAATTGAAACTAGTTCATCAAATTCAATATCTTTAAATTTTACTATTTGAGCCATAAATATTTTATTTCAAGTTGTAAGTCAATAATATTTTCAAAATTGTGGCTTGGAGCAATCAAATTTGTAACAGAGTAATAATATTCATATACTACTATAAATTAACTTGTTTTTTCAATTTTTGAGCTTTGATCACTAATTCAAATATATATAATAACAGGTCAGAATTGAAACCTCTTCATTTCTTGTTGAAGCAACAAT
>JAPKFY010000073.1 GCA_026646335.1 Aequorivita sp.
TCATTCACGAAGGAAAAGTTTACTTTTCTTATTATAATTTGAAAGAAAAAATACTGAAGATTATTGAAATGTAATTATGCTAATTTCTTTTATAACCTCCCAAACCCAACTTCCGCAAAAAAGTGTTGAAAACACGGTCAAGCTTTTAAACGAAGACTGCACCATTCCATTCATTTCGCGTTACCGGAAAGAATTGACCGGCAATCTCGATGAGGTTCAAATTGGCGATATCGTAAAGTTTAAAGAGCAATTTGAAGTACTGGAAAAGCGTAAGGCTGCTATCTTAAAATCTCTAGAAGAACAAGAGGTTTTGACTTCTGAACTTCGGAAAAAAATTGAGGAAGCAACCGATCTAATCGCTTTGGAAGATTTGTACTTGCCCTATAAAAAGAAGCGAAAAACCAAGGCCGATACCGCTCGCGAAAACGGTTTGGAACCCTTGGCGAAAATTATAATGAGCCAAACCCGAAGTATTTCAAGTTCTGAAATTTCTTCTCTTGCTTTAAAATATGTAAAAGGCGAAATACATTCCGAGGAGGAAGCTTTGGAAGGCGCACGCCACATTATTGCAGAATGGATAAACGAGCGTACCGATATCCGAAATGTGCTTCGAAATCAGTTAGAACGCTTCGCGGTTATTTCAACAAAAGTGGTAAAGAAATTGGAAGATGACGAAAAAGCCCAAAAATTCAGGGATTACTTTGACTGGAACGAAGCGTTAAACAAAATCCCTTCCCACAGATTATTGGCAATACTACGCGCAACTTCCGAAGGATTTATTCGAAATAAGATTGAAATAGATGATGAAAAAACGATTTCAAAAATTGAAGAACGCATATTAAAATCAAACGATGCGGCTTCAAAACAAATAAAACTCGCGATTGAAGACAGCTACAAACGGCTTTTGCTTCCTGCACTTTCAAACGAAGCATTATCTGCAGCAAAAGAGAAGGCAGACGAAACTGCAATTAATGTTTTCGCCAAAAACTTAAGACAATTGTTGCTCGGTTCGCCTTTGGGTGAAAAGCGAGTTTTGGCAATTGATCCTGGTTTTAGATCCGGTTGCAAAGTGGTTTGCCTCGATGCGCAAGGTGGTTTGGAATACAATGAAACCATTTATCCGCACCCGCCAAAAAACGATACAAAAGGAGCGATAAAAAAGATAAGTTCGCTGGCAGACGCTTATAAAATTGAAGCTATTGCGATTGGAAACGGAACGGCTTCCCGAGAAACGGAACAGTTTATAAAACGCATTCAGTTTAAGAATCCAATGCAAGTCTTTGTGGTGAGTGAGGCTGGGGCATCTATATATTCGGCTTCAAAAATTGCGCGGGATGAATTTCCGAATTACGATGTTACCGTTCGCGGTGCGGTTTCCATCGGTCGCCGGTTGCAGGATCCGCTGGCGGAGTTGGTGAAGATTGACGCAAAATCCATCGGCGTTGGGCAATATCAACACGATGTGGACCAAGCAAAGCTGAAAAGTTCGTTGGATACTTCGGTGGAATTGTGCGTAAATTCTGTTGGGGTGAATATAAATACCGCAAGCGTTCCTTTATTGAGTTACGTTTCTGGAATTGGCCCAAAATTGGCAGAAAATGTAGTAAACTATCGCGAAGAGAACGGCGCATTTTCATCTAGAGAAGAAGTTAAGAAAGTTCCACGTCTGGGTGGGAAAGCGTTTGAGCAGGCAGCTGGATTTCTTAGAATAAAAAATGGCGATAACCCGCTGGATGATTCTTCAGTGCATCCGGAAAGTTATGGCGTAGTTTCAAAAATGGCAAAGGATGAAGGTGTAAAAGTTTCAGAATTGATAGGAAATAAAGCACTTCTTCAGAAAATAAATTTAGAAAAATACCTCGCCGAAAAAATTGGACTTCCCACTTTGCAAGATATTTTAAAGGAATTGGAAAAACCCGGATTGGACATTCGCGAAGAGGCGAAGGTTTTCACTTTCAACCAAAATATCAAAACTATTAATGATTTGCAGGAAGGTCAATTGCTCCCCGGAATTGTAAACAACATCACTAATTTTGGATGTTTTGTAGATGTTGGAATAAAGGAAAGTGGGCTAATCCATGTTTCGAACCTTGCCGATTCGTTCGTAAAAGATGTGAATGAGCACGTGCATCTTCACCAACAAATTATTGTAAAGGTGCTAGATGTGGATGTTGAAAGAAAACGCATCCAGTTGAAACTTCACAAATAAGATTGATGCGTTAATTATTCCTAAATATTGGTTTAAGTTTTCGCCCCACGGTTTTTAAAGACTAATTTTGCCGACTTTATTATTAATCTCCCCAATGTTACATTTATGACAAAGCCCAGAATTGCCCTTGTCATTGGAATAATTTTTATTTCCATTTTCCCTATTTTGGTAAAGCTCAGTTTGTCGCCGGGCGTTATTTCTGCGTTTTACAGAATGGCAATTGCGGCAGCATTACTTGTTCCGTTTGCAGTTTTAACCAAGAAGCTTAAAATTCCTAACGTAAAACTTTTGAGTTTAACTGTTTTATGCGGACTTATATTTGCCGCCGATGTTGCCGTTTGGAACATCGCCATACAGGAATCAACTGCGACGCAAGCTACTTTGCTAACAAATCTTTCTCCAGTTTGGGTAGGTGTTGGCGCGTTTTTCTTCTTAAAAAATAAGCCAACCACCAATTTTTGGATTGGTACTGCAATCGCCATTTTTGGAATGATAATGTTGGTTGGATTTCGATTTTTCCTTGAATTAGATTTTGACCTTGCGTTTGTGTTTGCAATACTTTCGGGCGTTTTTTATGCCATTTATATGCTGCTCAGCAAATATGTACTTTATGAGGTGGAAGTGCTTCCGTTTATAACCGTTAGCACGCTTTCATCGGCTTTCTTCTTGGCAATATTGAGTTATTTTATTGGCCAACCTTTTTCGGGTTTTAGCAATATGGGCTGGGTTGTATTGGTGGTTCAGGGCGTTGTTTGCCAATTGCTGGCGTGGTTGCTTTTGGGTTATGCAACCAAACATATGCGGGCAACCCGCGTTTCTGTAAGTCTTTTGGGGCAGGCAGTTTTAACGACCATTTTGGCGTGGCTTTTTATTGGCGAAGAAGTAAGTTTTCAAATGATTCTGGGTGGAATTATTTTGCTTTTTGGCATTCGGATTACTTTTTACAATAAACCAATTCCTTTCATCGGAAGAAATAATAGCAGTGGAGAACCCGCTTAAAAAATTAGATCAATTTCGTTGAAATGATTTTCACGGGACAGGCTTTTGCAGCCTGTTCACAAGTTTCAAATGCTGCATTATCGGCAATTTTCAATGTGAAAAACCCTCTTTTATCTTCAGAATGTAGCAGTACGCACTTCCCATCTTTTTTTGACATTCGGAAATAAGTTGGCGCCAGCTCCACACAGTAGTTGCAGCCTATACATTTGTGTCGTTGTAGTGTTACGACCACCATTTTACGAAGCTACAATTTTATACAATTTGTCTGAAGGGCGTACTCGGAAAGGGGTTGGAATGGTACAGGAGTCGCCCTTTTTTGCAGTGGTAAGCGACTCGTCATTTACAAGCATTTCAGAAAGTTCAAATTCCTTGGCACCAGTTGTTGGGCCGGTAACCAAGATTTTATCGCCTAGATTTAAATCGTAGGCTTCAATTTTAAATTCTGCAATTTTGGTTTTTGGAAAATAATGGACGCCTTTGCCAATATATACTTTTTTCTGTGTGGCTTGTGAACCTTCGGTATTGCTCCATTCCCCCAGTTTTTGGCCTAAATAATAGCCGCCCCAAAATCCACGGTTATATACCTTAGCCAGCTCTTTCATCCACTGTTCCACCTTCTCTTCGGAATAGGTCCCGTCAGAATAAGCGTCGATAGCTTCCCGATAGGTTTTGGTAACTGTTGCCACATATTCTGGCGCACGGCCACGGCCTTCAATTTTTAAGACTTTAATGCCAGTTTCAATTACTTGATCCAGAAAATCTACGGTGCAAAGATCTTTGGGCGACATCATATATTCGTTGTCAAGTTCAATCTCAAAACCGGTTTCCTGATCGATTACGGTATATTTTTTTCGACAATTCTGTTTGCAAGCCCCGCGGTTGGCGGAAGAATTATACGAATGCAAGCTTAAGTAACATTTCCCTGAAACGGCCATGCAAAGTGCGCCGTGACCGAAGATCTCCACTTCAACCAAATTGCCGGAAGGGCCTTTAACTTGTTCTTTCTCTATTTGTTCGTTTATTTTCTTTATTTGTCGCAGGCTTAACTCTCGGCTCATCACCATTGTATCGGCAAAAAGCGCGTAGAACTTTACCGTTTCAATATTTGTAATATTTATTTGCGTTGAAATGTGCACCTCCATTCCAATCTGGCGTGCATAGGCAATCACGGCTTGATCCATCGCAATTACAGCGGTAATTTCAGCTTGCTTCGCAGCGTTGAGAACCGTTTTTATTACTGAAAGATCATGGTCATAAATGATTGTATTCAGCGTGATATACGTTCTAACATTTTTCTTTTTACACCTTTTAGCAATTTCCGAAAGATCATCAATGGTAAAGTTGATACTTGCGCGGGCTCGCATATTTAATTGTTCGACGCCAAAATAGACGGAGTCCGCGCCATTGTCCAATGCAGCCTGCAACGATTCAAAATTACCGGCTGGAGCCATCAATTCTATTTTTCCGGAAGAAGTCATTTGCTGAAAAATTTTAAAAATGGCTACAAAGTTCGAGCTTGCTTTTCTTTTAAAATATGATATATGTTAGGTTTGGTTGAAATACCTCATCTGTTTTGCAGGTTTTGAAACGTATTTTACTGCCAATTTTAGTATTCACAAATTTTAAAACAAGTTTTCAACTTCCCAAGTACAGGCCAAGTTTTATCTTCCAATACGGCATTTTCTCTTCAAGATATTCAAAATACGGTTTTAAAGTTTCCGGATTTTCGAGTTTTGCTTTTGCATCATTTATCTGTTTTATTTCTTCGGAAGAAATAAATTGTTGCATATTAATCTCACTTCCCAATTCGTGCATTTTTATAAAGTGCCCATAAATCGAATCTTCTGAAAGACCTCGTTTTTTTGAAATTTCCTTTGGAGAAATATTTTCTTCAGTAAACATTTTATAACTGCGTTCGTGGGTTGATATATTACTTTCGAGACCATCCAAGTGTCGATTGATGACTTTCAGGAAAACATCTGCATACTTTTCAAGTTTAGCTTCCCCGACTCCAGAAATGGCTGCAAATTCCTCACGGGTTCTCGGTTTTTTGTATTCCATATCTTCCAAAGCTGCGTCGCTGAACACGATATAGGCAGGCATACCAACTTCCTGCGCTAACTTTAGACGAAGGGCTTTTAATTTTTCGAATAGGTCGGCTCGTTTTCGAGGAGCTCTTTCGGGTTTCACTTTTTCCACTTCTTGAATGATGTTCGCCAACTTTACTTTTTTGCCTTCAAACAACACTTTTTTTGCGAGGGGTGTGAGCAACAACCGACCATTTTCGTGAAAATAGATTTGCAAAACGCCTTGATTTAAAAGTTGGATAGCGTATTGCTGCAAATCGCGCCAAGCAATATCTTTCGCTGCTCCAAAGGTTTTAATATTTTGATAGCCTTTATCAAAAACCTGCGCGTTTTGTGCGCCACGCAGTACGTCTAAAACCATACCCAAAGCTTCCTGCTCTTGCAAACGGGCTACTGCGGAACAGACTTTTTGGGCGATGAGCGTACCGTCAAAATATTTGGGCGGGGTTTTGCAGATATCGCAGTTGCCACAGTCTTCCGTAATGTGTTCCCCAAAATAGCCAAGCAAGGCTTTTCTTCTGCAGCTTAAAGCTTCGGCAAATTGTTGCATCCGCTCCAACTTTGCCAATTGGTACGCTTCAGTTTCGGTGCCCTCGGCAAACTTCCGAAGCATAATAACATCGGCAAAACTGTAAAAAAGAATGGTGTGTGCGGGCAGACCATCGCGTCCACTTCGGCCGATTTCCTGATAATATCCGTCAATATTTTTTGGCATGTTGTAATGGATCACCCAGCGCACGTTGCTTTTGTCGATGCCCATTCCAAAGGCGATAGTGGCAACGATTATAGGTGAAATATCGTTGATAAAACTTTCTTGAATTTGGGTTCTTTCTTCGGAAGTCAATCCCGCGTGGTATGCTTCAGCTTTAAAACCTTTTGAGGAAAGAGCCGCAGCGAGTTTTTCTGTACTTTTTCGGCTGAGGCAATATATAATTCCACTTTCATCTGTATGTCTTTTCAGAAAATCCAGAATTTGTTTGTTGCGGTTTTGACCAGGCCTAACATCCAAATATAAATTTGGTCTATCAAAAGAAGCGATAAATGTTTTGGCCTTGGGAACTGAAAGTTGCGTTGCAATATCTTCCCGCGTGGCGCGATCTGCCGTAGCTGTTAAAGCAATCAACGGAACGTTTGGAAATTGCTCTTTCAAACTGCTTAGTTGCGTATAAGCTGGCCGAAAATCGTGGCCCCAAGTGGAAATACAGTGTGCTTCGTCCACGGCGAAAAGACTGATTTTTATTGAACCCAGAATAAAATTCAAAAGCGGAAGACTTTCCGGAGCTACATACAGCAACTTTAAAACTCCGTTTTGCAAATCTTTTAAAACTTGTTGCTGTTCGTCATAAGGCTGTGAACTGTTAAAAAACGTTGCAGAAATTCCGTTCGCTTTCAACGCATCCACTTGATCCTTCATTAAAGCAATTAATGGAGAAATCACAATCGCCGTTCCCTCCAAAGCCAAAGCCGGCAATTGAAAACACAGCGATTTACCACCGCCAGTGGGCATAATGGCAATGGTGTCTTTTTGGTCTAAAATGTTGTTTATGATTTCTTCCTGGTTTGGAAGAAATTTGTCGTAACCGAAATGCGTTTTGAGCAGATCGAATATGCTTAGCTGGGTATTTGTTTCCATTTTTGTAAAAATAGCGATTCAAAGTTTAAAAAAAATAAGCCCCCACCAAAAGTGGGGGCTTGGATGGCCAGCCATTTATTTACTCCCCAGCATGACTAGCTCGTTGCATACTACCTCTGTAATATATTTTTTGTTACCTTCCTTGTCATCATATGATCTGGAAGTCAGCTTTCCTTCAATTGCCACTTCTTTTCCTTTTGTGACATAGTTTTCAATGATCTCAGCGGTTTTCCCCCAGGCAACAACATTGTGCCATTGAGTGTCTGTGACCTTTTCACCTTTTTGGTTTTTGTAGGTTTCGTTTGTGGCGATGCTGAACTTGGCAAGTTTCTTTCCGCCATCAAGATTTACAATTTCGGGATCGTTTCCCAAATTTCCAATCAACTGTACTTTGTTTCTAAGTGTACTCATGATTTCTAATATTTAATGTTAAACAATTGATACTATCGAACTTCATTTTATTCGACAGGACAAACTTACATTGGCTTCCAAATTTTAGTTGGTTGTTACGTGCTTACTTTCGTTTATAGTTGCTTGTAAACGTTTAAAAACGGCTATAAAATTATAAGCAATTGATTTACTGAAAGTTAAAATATTAATTGTTAATCAATTTTTACGTAATTTAAACTGTTGAAAATCAAATTTTTTAAAATTTAAATAAAAAAACACCCATGAACAGTAGCAGATTGGAAGCCTTTAGCGATGGCGTGCTCGCCATTATAATCACAATTATGGTCTTGGAAATGAAGGTGCCCCACGGAACCGATTTAGAGGCATTAACACCCTTACTGCCCGTTTTCTTGAGTTATATTCTCAGTTTTATTTACATAGGAATTTACTGGAACAACCACCATCATATGATGCATGCCGTGCAGAAAGTGAGTGGGGGAATTCTTTGGGCAAACCTGCATTTGTTGTTCTGGCTCTCGCTGATACCTTTCGTTACCGGTTGGGTAGGTGAAAATCATTTTGCCGAACTGCCAATGGCAATGTATGGCGGAGTGCTGCTAATGGCGGCTATTGCATATTTTATATTGCAGAATAGAATTTTGGCCGTGCAAGGAAAGGATTCCTTGTTGGCTAAAGCACTGGGAAAGGATTTAAAAGGAAAAGCTTCACCAATAATTTATATCATCGCAATCCTTGGATCTTTCTTGAATCCATGGATTGCTGGCATACTCTACATATTGGTAGCATTTATGTGGTTAATTCCCGATAAACGGATAGAAGTTATTTTTAAGGACAAGGAATAATTACCAAGTTTGCCCTTTCAGCTTCATAGCTGCTCGCAACACATCACTTTGGCTAATTTGACCCACCAACTTGCCCTTTTCCAAAATAGGAAAACGCCGGTGTTTTGATTCCAAAAATTTATTGGCTGCATCTAGCACGTTCATTTCGCCGTCAATAGTGTCCACGTTTTTTATCATGTGCTGTTCCACTTTCACATCTTCCATAGGGTGATTGTGGTATCGGGAATCGCTGAGTTGTTTCATACAGTCGCCTTCGGAAATGATACCGACAAGTTCATTTTTTTCGTTTATAACAGGTCCGCCAGAGATTCTTTTCTTCAAAAGCACTTCCATTACTTCCAGGATAGACTGTTCTGGCCTGAACGTAATGAGTTTACGGGTCATATAGTCGGAAACCTTTATTTTTTCCGAAGAACCTTTTTGGGGCTTTGCCCTTTTACCGATAAAACTTTTAATTCCCATAATATCAAATTTTTGCGAACTTCTAATATAATCATTTTTATTAAATTATGTAATTGGGTTTTAAGTTATTGATTAAGTAGCACTTGAAATGTTAATAACTCAATAATCGATAACCTTTTAGCTTAACACGATTTATATCGTATTTTTAACAACCTAAATTCCCCAACCATGAAAAAACTTGGCGCCATCCTTTCGCTCTTGCTCATAATTGCATTGATTTTTTACAGTTTTTATGGGCTGACGCCGCATTATAACGAAGATGAAACGGTGCAGGCCACTGAATTTTCTGTAGATAGGGCACTGGAATCTTTAAGTGAAATTTCAAAGAAACCACATTATCTCGGTTCCGAAGGACACGAAGAAGTTCGAAAATTTTTGATTTCAGAAATGGGAAAGCTGGGCCTTGAGCCACACATCCAAGAAGGATTTAGCCTAAATCCCGAATCGAAAACCCTAAACAAACCCATAAACATTGTTGGCCGAATAAAAGGTTCCGAAGAAGGAAAGGCACTTTTGTTGCTTTCACATTACGATAGTGCGCTTGTGCCTTCTTTTGGCACCAGCGATGCAGGAAGTGGCCTGGTTACTATTTTGGAAAGCGTTCGTGCTTATCTGGCATCGAGGGAGCAACCCAAAAACGATATCATAATTCTTTTTTCAGATGCCGAGGAAATTGGGCTGGACGGCGCCAAACTTTTTGTGAACGAACATCCGTGGGCAAAAAATGTAGGCTTGGTGCTCAACTTTGAAGCTCGCGGCACAAGTGGCCCAAGCAATATGATTTTGGAAACAAACGGTGGAAATTCAAACTTAGTAAAGGAATTCATCAAAGCCAATCCAGATTTTCCCGTGGCTTCCTCCTTGATGTACAGCGTTTACAAAATGCTGCCCAATGATACCGATTCCACAGTTTTTAGGGAAGACGGCGATATTGATAGTTTTTTCTTCGCCTTTATTGACAGCCATTTCAATTATCACACGGCCAATGACAATATGTATCATCTGGACTGGAACAGTTTAATGCATCAAGGCAGTTATCTGTTGCCGCTTATGCATTATTTTGGCAATGCCGATCTCTCAAAGATGAAGTCTGAAACAGACGATGTTTACGTAAACTTGCCGTTGGTAAAAATGATTAGCTATCCGTTTTCGTGGATTTTGCCGATGCTAATTCTGGCAACGTTGCTTTTTTTGTTCCTTGTTTTTTACGGACTCCAAAAAAGAAAGCTAAACGGAAAAACCATGGCTTTGGGCTTTGCTCCGTTTTTGTTTTCCCTGATTGCTTGTGGAATTGTCGGCTTTTTTGGTTGGAAATTGATTTTAATGATGTACCCGCAATACGCCGAAATCCAACAAGGTTTTACCTATAACGGGCATTGGTACATTGCGTTTTTTGTGTTCCTATCTCTGGCAATCACTTTTGCTATTTATAAAAAATACGAAAAGAAATTCAGCGAACCTTCGTTTTACGTGGCGCCACTGCTTTTTTGGCTTTTGATAAACATAGCCGTATTTATTATTCTGAAAGGCGCCGCCTTCTTCATTATTCCTGTATTTTTTGGATTGCTGTCGTTTTTTGTAATGCTTCGGCAGGAACGTCCCAACCTTTTGGCAATGACGCTTTTGGCAATCCCAGCTATCTTTATTTTTGCGCCGCTCATTCAGTTTTTTCCTGTTGGGTTGGGCCTGAAAATGCTCGTAATAAGTTGCGTTTTCACCGTTTTGCTTTTTGCGTTGCTCTGGCCCGTTTTTGGGTATTATAAAATGAAAGGGTTGTTTTCAGTTTTATTTTTACTGCTCGCCGTTTTCTTCTTCATAAAAGCCCATTCAAAAAGTGATTTTTCCGAAGAGCGAAGAAAGCCAAACAGCCTAGTTTATTACAAAGATGCGGATGCGGAAAAAACCTATTGGCTTACTTACGATAAGGAAATTGACGAATGGACCCAGCTATGTTTAGGTGAAAAACCTCAAGATGCCGCTGAAGTTTTGGATGCTGCTTCGTATAATAAATACGGAACCAATTTCAGTTACGCAGCCGAAGCTCCCGAAAAAAACATTGCTGATTTCGAAGTAATTTTGGAGGAAGATACCCTAGTTGAAAACCTTCGAAAAGTGAAATTTATCATCGTCCCACAACGGAGAGTGAATAAAATAGATTTATACAGCATAGGGAATATCCCATTCAAATCTTTGGAATTTAATGGTCAAGCCATGCCAATTTCAAAAGTCTCGAACGACTATCGAGGCACAAAAAATAGCGCCCTCATCAATTATTATGTTTCTAAAAATGATTCATTAAAAGTGAAATTTTCCGTTGAGAAAAACACAGAAGTTTCTTTTAAAGTGATGGAATATTCCTTCGACTTAATGACAAATCCACAATTTGAAATTGCGAAAAGACCAGATTATACAATGCCTAAGCCTTTTGTTATTACTGATGCCGTTGCAGTGAAACGGACTTTTTCAGTAGATTCGTTGAGAATGAAAGTTGCAGATACAATTAATACCAATGCAGAATTTATTTTGAATGATGAATAAAACAATCTCTATTGCAGGTCTGGGATGGCTCGGACAACCATTGGCTTATCGCATGGCTTCACTGGGTTACACCGTAAAGGGTTCAGTAACTACAGTTGAAAAAGCTATTTTATTGCAACAAAACGGTTTTGATGCGTATCCCTTGGAAATTTCAGAATACGGAATTGATGGGGAAATAAAAGCACTGCTAAAAAACACCTATTGTTTAATGGTAATGATTCCGCCCGGACTACGGAAAAATACAGGGGCAGATTATGTTTTGAAAATGGTCCACTTGCTTGATGAAATAAAGAAGTCTTCGGTATCGAAAATTATTTTGGTCAGTAGTACTTCGGTTTATGATGATTCGCAGGGAAAGGTGACAGAAAAGGACAAACCAGAACCCCAAACCATTGCCGGAAAACAATTGCGGCAAGTGGAGGAATTATTTTTCAATTCAGAAGAACTTCAAACCACAATCGTGCGTTTCGGCGGCTTGATAGGAGGCAGTAGAAACCCTGCAAAATACTTAGCTGGCAGGAAGGATTTGGCAGATGGCAATGCCCCGGTAAACCTGATTCACCGTGACGATTGTATCAATATTTTGGTTGAAATTTTAAAGCAGGATGCCTTCGGAAAAGTATTTAACGCTGTAAACCCAAACCACCCCAAAAAGTCCGATTATTACATTCAAAAGACAAAAGAGTTGGGGATGCAACCGCCCACTTTCGCAGAAGCCGAATCCGATGAAATCTTTAAACAGGTTGATTCTGAAAATTTGACAACGGTTTTAAAATATTCCTTTAAATCTTCTATTTAACAAAAAAGGAGCCATTTACGGCTCCTTTTCAATTCAATAAAATACTTTAAAAAACTACCAAATACGCACTCTGTCTTCTGGAGCAAGGTACATTGGGTCGCCTTCTTTAATATCAAAAGCTTCGTAAAATGCATCGACATTTACCAGTGGTTGTGTAGCACGTACCATTCCTGGCGAATGCGGATCTGTTTTCACTTGATTGCGAAGTGCTTCATCACGAGATTTGGTGCGCCAAACTGTTGCCCAGCTCATAAAGAAACGTTGCTCTGGCGTGAAACCGTCAATGTTATCTGGGCGTCCGTTTTCTTTGTAAAAACGTTGCAAGCCATCATAAGCACCAAGCACACCGCCAAGATCGCCAATGTTTTCACCCAAAGTGAATTTTCCGTTGATGTAAACACTGTCTAAAACTTCAACACTACTGTATTGCGCAGCAAGTTTATCGCCACGTTCCGTAAAATTCTTAAGATCTGTTTCTGTCCACCAGTTCACTAAGTTTCCGTTTGAATCAAAACGAGAGCCGCTGTCATCAAAAGCGTGTGAAATTTCGTGGCCGATTACTGCGCCAATTCCACCGTAGTTTACAGCTTCATCTGCTTTGTAATCGTAGAAAGGTGGTTGAAGGATTGCTGCTGGAAAAACGATTTCGTTGTTGAAAGGGTTGAAATACGCATTCACAGTTTGTGGGCTCATGCCCCATTCGGTACGGTCCACAGGCTCATCTATTTTTGCAAGATTGTCTTTTAGGTTCCAAGTTTGTACGGCTACCATATTGTCATAATATGTATTTCCAGTTTTCACTTCCATAGCGGAATAGTCTTTCCACTTATCGGGGTATCCAACTTTAACGGTGAACTTGTCAAGTTTTTCGATAGCTTTCACTTTCGTGCTATCGCTCATCCATGTTAAAGCGTTGATTCGGTCTTTGTAGGCTGCAATTACGTTTGCAATCATTGCCTCTGCTTTTTGCTTTGCCTCTGGCGGGAACATTTCATCTACGTATAATTTACCCAATGCTTCACCCACACTTCCGTTGACGGTTGCAAGGGCACGTTCGTCAGCAGGTTTTTGTTTTTTGGTTCCGTTTAAGGTCGTAGAATAAAAATCGAAGTTGGCTTGGTCAATTTCTGTAGTTAACATTCCTGAAGAATTATTCAAGGTTGACCAACGCATCACGGTTCTCCAAGTATCAAAATCTGGCTTGGCAAACATTTGTTTTAATGTTTCCATATACTTTGGCTGCATCACAATAACAGTATCCATTTTTTTGGTAATGCCCATGCCTTTGAAAGCTTCTTCCCATTTAAGTTGTGGAAGCATATTTTGCAATTCAGCAATGCTTCTTGGGTTGTTGAAGTTTCTAAAATCACGGCTTGCAACTTTGTCCAATCTTGGGGTAGCGAGTTTGGTTTCAAAAGCTAAAATAGTTTCAGCTTGTTTACGGGCAGATTCCTCTGTATCGCCTAAAAACTGTAGCATACGCGTAATGTGATCTACATATTGCTGACGAATTTTTACCGAAGCAGGATCTGTATTGGTATAAAAATCACGGTCCGGAAGGCCCAAACCACCAGGAGTGATATACGCTGAGTTCATCGCGCTATTGCTTGGGTTTGAAAAAGCCGCAAGACCCAAAAATGGTTGTGAAACAGCAACAGCATCCTCACTCATCAATTTTTGAAAACCTTCCATGCTGTTCATGGCTGCAATTTTTTCAAGGGTTGGCTTTATGGGATCAATACCAGCCTTATTTCTTGCAACAGTGTCCAGCTTAGATTCATAGATCATCAAAGCTTTGGCTTGATCTGTTTCGGGGGCGTATTTTCCACTTTTCTTGGCTTTTTCCAAGATGTTCAACATATCCTTGCTTGTTTTTTTCCGTAGGATAGTGAATCCGGCCCAACTGGTCTCATCGTCTGGAATCTCGTTGTTTTTCATCCAGTTTCCGTTCACGTAATTGTAAAAATCATCTTTTGGACTTACGGTGGTGTCCATGTTTGCAAGGATAATCCCGTGTGGTTCGGTGTCTGCTACTGCAACATCAGTTTTTTCCTTACAAGCAGTTGCAGCTACTGCAACTACTGCAAAGGCCACAACGGGTTTTAAAAAATTAGTTCTCATTTTATGGTTTTTGATTAAAGTATTTGTTGATTTAAAATTATACTGAAAGTATAAGTTGTTATTTCAATGTGTTTGTTACACTTTCTTCTTCTTTTTATCCTGAAGCTCCAGATCCATAATGGAATCTTTGTAGCTCTGTTGTTTTTTCAGTTCGGTTTCCTCGTCTTCCTTTCTTTGGAAATCAATATTGTCCTTTTGAAATTTCTCGTTCAGTTGAATGATCAGGGTCTTTATGGCAACGTTCAATTCTTCCATTGAACTTTGAACTTTCAAAGAGTCGATGGTGGCTTGGTGTGCAGCTTGGAACAGCAATGCTGATCGGGTTTTAAGAACTAACAATCTGCTGTTGATGGCTTTGGTATTTAAGGTGTCGGGAATATTTTTTAAAAGCGAATCGGAATACTGTTTTAAAAGTTCTGACCGGTTCCGCAGGTCTTGGTAATTGCTGCCGTTCGTATTCTTTGCTTCCGAAAGAAAATCTTCCAAAACGCCCCAGTGTACAGCCTGCTCCTTTGCTGGCGCAGAAAGTTGCGGAAAGTCAAAACCTTTATCGCCAAAAATAATGGAAGCGTCGTTTGAGGATGATTGGTTTTGTTTTTCTTCGGAAGAATTTCCGCAGGAAAAAGTGAAACCAATAATTAATAAAATAGGAATTATAAACTTCATAAAGAATAAAAGAGGCACAAAGATACTGGTTATTAACCAAATGGCACATAAAAATTTTAAGTGCTGAAAGAACTGATAATATGTATATTTACACTTCATTTTTGAAAAAATTAAACGAATGAAGAAGCGGATTCTAATTATTGGGGCTTGCGGGCAGATAGGCACTGAATTAACAATTTATTTGCGCAATAAATTTGGAAAAAACAAAGTGATAGCGAGCGACATCCGCGAAGGCGATAAAGAGCTGATGAAAAGCGGTCCTTTTGAAATTTTGGACGCCATGGATTACGATGCGGTTGAAGAAGTGGTGATCCGTCACGAAATAACTGATGTTTATTTGATGGCGGCAATGCTTTCGGCCACGGCGGAAAAATTCCCTATGAAAGGCTGGAACCTGAATATGAATTCGCTATTTCACGTATTGAATTTGGCAAAGGACAAAAAAATTGAAAAAGTATTCTGGCCTTCCAGCATTGCAGTTTTTGGTCCTTCAACCCCTAAAAACGATACACCGCAGCGTACAATTATGGAGCCCAGCACTGTTTACGGTATCAGCAAGCAAACGGGCGAACGTTGGTGTGAATATTACTTCAACCGTTATGGAGTAGATGTGCGCAGCATCCGTTATCCTGGGCTTATAAGCTATAAAACCCTTCCCGGTGGTGGAACCACAGATTATGCGGTGGATATTTACCACAAAGCTTTGAAGCACAAAAAATACATCTGCTTTTTAAATGCTGAAACAACGCTGCCAATGATGTTTATGGACGACGCCATAAATGCTACGGTAAGTATAATGGAAGCTGAAAGTGAAAAAATTAAAATACGCAGCTCCTATAATCTTTCGGCTATGAGTTTTGATCCTGAGGAAATTACCGAAAGCATTCAAAAACACATTCCTGAATTTAAAATCAGCTATGAGCCAGATTTCAGACAAGCCATTGCAGATAGTTGGCCGCAAAGTATTGACGATAGCGAAGCCAGAGCAGATTGGGGTTGGGAAAGTAAAATTTCTTTGGACGAAATGACTAAAATAATGCTTGAAAACTTGAAGGAGAAGTATTAAGGGCTTTAGTTGGTATAGATTAGGAAGGCTTAAGGGAAGCAAGACCAAAAAGGATCAAGAAACAGGACTTAAGGGAGCCACGCATAAATAAGAAGGCCAAATTTCAATATGAAGTCCACTACCAACTAAAGACTACAATCTACAAACTTTTTAGTAGCCTCACCAAGAATCGAACTTGGATCTAAAGTTTAGGAAACTTCTATTCTATCCATTGAACTATGAGGCCGTTGTTACTGGGCGCAAATTTAAATATTTTTGACCTTTCTTGGGTTTTTCTGCAGTAATATCTTATTTAATGTATCCGCGAATAAAAAAGGATAGGGTCAGCTATTATTCGAACCTATCCTTTTATTCTTATAACTGCTGTGTTTAAAACAGCATTTCAATCATAGAGTTTATGCCTCACAACTTGCACAGTCTTTTTTCTGTGCAAACTTTTGGGCGGCATTCATACTGTGTTGATAGTAAAGAGATTTCA
>JAPKFY010000074.1 GCA_026646335.1 Aequorivita sp.
GCCCGCCATGGCCGAATCTCAAATTCAAACTTCGCGCGCCGCTGTTTTAGCCGCAAAGGCGCGGCTCGATGCTCTTAAAGCGGGCGCAAGGATGAACAATTGTAACAAATGCATCTACTTCATTGATTAAAGCAACTGAAAAATTCCCGTTTGCATCAGTAACAACTTCTTTACGGTCTAATTCTTTAATAGTTAAAAACAAACCAGAACCACTTGATTTTCTTGTCATTACAGTTACTAGTTGGTTAGCAATTCCGTCACCATTTATAGCTCGTTCTACTCTACCATTAACAGTTGCATAATCAACATCATCAGATGAACAAGCTAACAATATCAAGAAAAGCGGGAGTAACAGATATTTTATTTTCATAATTAGTAGTTTTTGCATTATGTGCTGTAACTATTATATATGCTTTTAAGATTATAAATGTTTCTGTAAAAAAATCCTTACCCTTTCCGCACCACCATACGCGTCTCTGCCTTTTTGTTTTTTGTTTCTATTTATGACAAATCTAAATCGGTAAGGTTGATGCCCAATGCCTTTGCAATGCCTTTCCCGTAATTTGGGTCTGCTTTATAACAATTCCCAATATGTCTTTCTTGAATAAATTTTTCAGCCCCCCCAATTTGACGCGCTGTATTATCAAACAATACCTGTTGTTGTTCCAAAGACATTATTCTGAATAAATTTCCAGGTTGTGTGTAGTAATCTTCGTCTTCTCTATGGTCGTAATGAAAGGCATCTCCCTCTAAAGCCAATGGAGGCTCTGCAAACTCTTTGCTTTCAGCCCACTCTCCATAACTATTTGGCTCATAATGAAGCGTTGCTCCTTCATTGCCATCCACGCGCATTGCCCCATCGCGGTGTGGATTATGGAACGGACATTTCGGTTTGTTGACAGGAATTTGATAATGATTTACCCCTAATCTATAACGCTGCGCATCTCCGTATGAGAATAAGCGGCCTTGTAACATTCTGTCTGGTGAAAACCCAATGCCAGGAACCACATTAGCAGGATTAAATGCCACTTGCTCAACATCTGCAAAGTAGTTTTCTGGATTTCTGTTGAGTTCCATTACGCCAACATCTATCAATGGATAATCTCCGTGGGGCCAAACTTTAGTCAAATCGAAAGGATTAAAGCGATAGTCTTTTGCATCTGCCTCGGGCATAATTTGCACTTTTAAATGCCATTTTGGGAAATCACCTTTTTCAATAGCATCAAACAAATCACGTTGATTGCTTTCTCTGTCTTTTCCCACGATGCTTTCTGCTTCTGCATCAGTTAAATTTTTAATTCCCTGTGCAGTTTTGAAGTGAAATTTCACCCAAGAACGTTCGTTATTAGCATTTAAAAAACTAAAGGTATGGCTTCCAAATCCATGCATATGTCTGTATGATTTTGGAATACCTCTGTCGCTCATCGTTATAGTAACTTGATGCAAAGCTTCCGGTAAAAGTGTCCAAAAATCCCAATTATGGTTTGCACTTCTTAAGTTCGTTTTCGGGTCGCGTTTTACGGCTTTGTTAAGGTCAGGAAATTTGTAGGGATCTTTCATGAAGAAAACTGGGGTGTTATTTCCAGCTAGATCCCAATTGCCTTCTTCGGTATAAAATTTCATGGCAAAACCTCTGATATCCCTTTCTGCATCTGCGGCACCTCTTTCTCCGGCAACTGTTGAAAACCGGGCAAACATTTCTGTTTTTTTACCGATTTTGGAAAATATTTTGGCTTTCGTATATTTGGTAATGTCGTGAGTTACGGTAAATGTGCCAAAGGCTCCTGAGCCTTTTGCGTGCATTCTTCTTTCGGGGATTACTTCTCTGTCAAAATGAGCAAGTTTTTCTAGAAACCAAAAGTCTTCTAAAAGCATTGGCCCTCTTTTCCCTGCAGTTTTTACATTTTGATTTTCTGCAATTGGCCTACCCGATACTGATGTTAGCTTTTTCTTTTCGTCTTTCATGATATTCAATATTTAATTAGTAACTATATTCTTTTTTAATGGCAGACAACATATTGATAATAGCAAATAGTTTTTGGCAGCAATATATCGTTACGTTCAAAGCTACAATATTTTCATGATTTTTGCATCACCCCAGCAGGGTTTCAATCTTAGCGTTCAGCATTTTCTGTTTCTCCTTTAGCGTTGCAATACGTTAATATTTCGCTAGGTTATTAATGTTTGAAGGTCAACGGAATTTTAAACCTGGTTTTCACGTTTTTCCCGTTTCTGGTAGCCGGAATCCATCGCGGCATTTTTTCTAATTTTTTGATGGCCTTTTTTTCAAAATTCAAACTAGTGTTATCCAACGGAACAAAATCGGTCAGTTCGCCATTTTCGTTTACAATAAATTCAATTGTAATCTTTTTGTCAATGCCCAAAAGTTGTGAAAGTTTTGGGTAATCTATATTCTTTGCCAACTCGCCATAAAAGTTCTGTAGCCCTTCTTTGGGGTATGCTTTGGTGTCTGTTTTAAAAAATACGGTATCGTTCTTTTGGCCCCTAACAACATAGCTGTCAAGCTCAATGGAATCCTTAAAAATCCGAAACAGCTTTTCATCCCTTTCTTTATAGTCAAGTTGATATTTTCCTGTGCCATTGCTTAAAATGGGGATGTTTTCTTGCCAAATTTGTATTTGTTTCACCACGTCTTCGTCATAAAGCATTTCATTGGTGGGCGAACCATCTTTGGAATAATAGATTAGCGTCCCTTTTCGGTTATCAATTTTTAGGCCTGGGCTTTTATCATATTGTCTGCTGGAGTTATACCAAATAAACTCATCCAGATTTTTCAGATCGTGAAACCCATAAAACTCACCTGTTCTGAAAACTACACCTTTGTAGTAGTCTTTAATAGTTATCAAACTGTCTTTTGCCACATATTCCCGCTTATTTTCGCTTTCGGAATCGGTGGTTCTGTGGTGAAAACTTCTGTCAAACAGTACTGTTTCTTGAGAATGAGCTATAGATGAAATTATGATAAAGAGTAGTGTAATTGTTTTTTTCATTTTTTTGAATTTGTGCCAAGTAAATATGAATAGCTTTTGTTTCTATCTCGTAGATGTCAGGATGAAAAATTTCATTTTTTTAAAAATAAATAGCATCTCTTAAACCGTTCCATCCATAATCTCCTGAACACATTCAGGATTTAGCAGCGTTGAAATATCACCCAGATTGCTGGTGTCCTTCTCAGCAATCTTCCTAAGAATGCGGCGCATTATTTTGCCACTTCGGGTTTTTGGAAGGCCCGTTACAAACTGAATTTTATCTAATTTGGCTATTGGGCCTATATGCTCAGTTATTATTTGGTTTATCTCCTTGCGCAGATTTTCATGCAGTCGGCTTTCGCCAGTTTCTTTCAGGATTACAAAACCGTAAAGCGCATTTCCTTTCACATTGTGCGGGAAGCCCACAATGGCACTTTCTGACACAGCTGGGTGCTCGTTGATGGCGTCTTCAATGGGTGCGGTGCCTAAATTGTGGCCAGAAACGATAATTACATCATCCACACGGCCAGTGATTCGGTAATAACCCGTACTGTCGCGCAAAGCGCCATCTCCGGAGAAGTAGTTGTTTTTAAATGTCGAAAAATAAGTTTCGCGATAGCGTTCGTGGTTGCCCCAAATTGTCCGTGCCATTCCAGGCCATGGAAATTTTATGCATAACCGACCGCTGACTAGGTTTCCTTTCAGCTCATCACCGTTTTCATCCATAAGTGCAGGTTGAATGCCTGGCAGCGGCAGCGTAGCATAAGTAGGAATGGTTGGAGTAGCGTAGGGAATGGGCGAAATCATAATGCCACCTGTTTCCGTTTGCCACCAAGTGTCCACTATGGGACAGTTTTTCTTTCCTATATTATCGTTGTACCAATGCCAAGCCTCTTCGTTTATGGGTTCACCCACGCTGCCCAAAATTTTGAGCGAGGAAAGATCATAGTTTGCTGAAAAATCAAGACGCTCCTTTGCCAAAGCTCGAATGGCGGTGGGAGCGGTGTAAAATTGGTTTACTTTGTGTTTTTGGATTACCTCCCAAAAGCGCCCAAAATCTGGATAGGAGGGAATGCCTTCAAATAGCAGAGTTGTGGCGCCGTTCGCCAATGGACCGTAAACTATGTAACTGTGTCCGGTAACCCACCCAATATCTGCCGTGCACCAAAAAACGTCGTTTTCGCGGTACTGAAAGACGTTTTTAAACGTATAGGCTGTAAAAACCATATACCCAGCGGTGGTATGGACCATCCCTTTTGGTTTTCCGGTAGAACCAGAAGTGTAAAGAATAAACAGTGGATCTTCGGCATCCATAATTTCAGGAATACATATACTGCTCGCTTCATCAAGCAAAGGTTGAAGCCACTTATCACGGCCTGGTTTCATCGGTATTTCACTGTTGATGCGTTTGGCCACCAAAACAGTTTTTACGCCTGGGCAGGATTCCAAGGCTTCATCCACAATGCCTTTTAAATCTATTGTTTTACCACCGCGATACGAACCATCACTGGTAATGACCATTTTACAATCAGAATCATTAATCCGAGTGTGAAGCGCTGTAGAAGAAAACCCTGCAAAAACCACGGAATGAATGGCGCCAATCCGCGCACAAGCCAATAATGAAACCGCCAATTCAGGAATCATCGGTAAATAAATACAAACCCGATCGCCTTTTTTAACTCCGTTATCCAGTAAAACGTTGGCAAACCTGCAAACGCGGTCGTGAAGTTGGTTGTAAGTTATATGCTCCGCTGGTTCAGAAGGATCGTTGGGCTCAAAAATGATGGCTGTTTTGTCGCCACGATGGTATAAATGTCGGTCAATGCAATTTTCGGTAATGTTCAGTTTTGCACCTTTATACCACGAAACCTCGGGTTTGGAAAGGTCATACTCCAGCACTTTGTCCCAGTGTTTGCGCCACAAAAAGTTTTCTTCTGCAATTTCTTCCCAAAAATTTTCGGGATCGCGGACAGATTTTCGATAGACCTGAAAATATTCTTCTAAATTTTTAATGTGGTAATTGCTCATAATAAAAAGTATTTGAGTGCTGATTCAGAAATAACAGAAACGATTTAGAAATATATTCAAATACTGTGACTTCTAAAAATGAAATGGAGGGTTTTATGATGATTTTTTTTTTAAATCACCTACGGAAATATAGTTTTGGAAGGCGGAGCTTTAGCAAGAATGTATTTTTTGTAAAAGCTAAAAGCCTTTAAGAATAATCTTTACAAGCTTTAATGTAGAAAGTGGAACTATTCCATTTTTTCGAAAAACATAGGGTTACAACAGTTGAAAATATCGGTTTAATAAGTGCATTTAGCTTAAAAAAGGCTTTTGAAAAATCGATTTTTTTTGATCAATGCTTTATTTAAATCTGATGTAAAGCTACACAGATACTATAATTCGCATTCATCTTTAACACCATTCAAACTGACCCACATCATTGTTTCTTTTTGTCCTTCAAATTAATTTTACCGTATTAAATTAGGTGAAAAATATGAAGTTGCCTAAAATCAAAAATACTGTTTGTGTTGGTTACTATTTCCATAGTGAATGTGAACTATGCTGAAGACAGTATTCCTCTTAATTTAGAATCCGCAATAGAGTTGGCGTTTCGATTATTGGGTCGCCCAAGGAATCGTTAAAGTTCAACATGCCCAATCAAAAAACGCAGAATTAAAAATGGAAAATGAAAAACTTAAATTTTGCACGAAAGTTTGTCCTGATTACCATAATACTGATTTGTGCATTCGTACTTTTTCTATTTTGGTATAAACAAAGCCCTTCCGAGGAGGTCATTGACCCCTTGAAGGTCGAATCCACTAGTGTGGTTCGAAAACTCTTGATCGTCACACAGGGCAGTCCTTTCAAGGATTCGATTACTGCTGGAGTCTTGGATCGTTACAAGTCTCCCCGAGTAGTTGTTGAGGTTATCGATGTTAGGGATTTGGCAAAAACAGATGCAGGGGATTTTGATGCCATCCTTATTCTTCACAGATGGGAAGCCAATGCCCCAAGCGAGAGCGTGCAATCGTTTATGGACGAAAATCAAGGGTTGAGAAATAAAATAGTGATGCTGACCACCTCTTGGAACGGTCTGGAAAAAATGGAAAATGTCGATGCCATAACTGGAGCGTCCATTGTAGAGGATGTACCGCTTTTTACTGCTAAGATTATTAAAAGATTGGATAGGCTGCTCAAATACAAAAACTAGGATCCTTTTCATAAAAAATAAACTAGGACAGATGAAAACCAATAGAGTTTAAAAACAAGTTTTAAGCGAGCTTTCTAAAGAAAGACAATATTTAGAGAATGAGTTTGAGAAGGTAATTCAAACCGTGTTAAAAGAAAATGTCCCGTGCATATAAAGCAGGATTACTTGAATTGGCACATAATGTTTCTTACTTTTGATAAAATATTAAAAATGAACAAAGCCATCTACATTGCCACAACAGAACCTGACAGCGGCAAGTCTATTGTCTCTTTGGGACTGATGCAATCGCTATTGGGGAAGGCAGCAAAAGTAGGTTATTTCAGACCTATCATTGACGACTTTAGACCTGGAGAAATAGATAACCATATCAATACAGTCTCAACCTATTTCAATTTGGATATCAAGTTTGAAGACGCATACGCTTTTAGCCGAAGCGAGGTAATACGGAAAACAAATGAAAACAAGGACGGTGAAATCATCAGTAGGATTATTGAAAAGTTCAAAGCCCTTGAAGCGCGTTTCGATTTTGTATTGATAGAAGGCACTGGTTTTACTGGCGAAGGATCCATAAAAGAATTTGATATTAATGTGCTGATTGCCAAAAATCTGGGTGTGCCGGCGATTATTTTAGCTAGTGGTGTTGGCAAAACATTGGAAGAATTTGTTGGAAACCTGCAAATGGCTTTTGATTCTTTTAAAGATAAAGGTGTTGAGGTTTTGGCTGTTATCGCCAATAAAGTAGAACCAAGAAATCAGGCAATAGTGGTTTCTGAACTGGAAAAATACTTGCCTTCGGAAGTAATTGTAAGTGCAATTCCGCTAAATCCTATTTTGGCAAATCCCTCCATTAAGGAAATAGTGGACACCCTAGATGCAAAGGTGCTTTTTGGCGAAGCCTATATTAACAATCAAGCTGGTAATTATAGTGTGGGCGCAATGCAACTGCATAACTATCTTCTTCATTTAAAAGAAAATGCTTTGGTTATTACACCAGGCGACAGAGCCGATATTATTTTAGGAGCTTTGCAGGCAAACATTTCTGGCAACTACCCATCTATCTCCGGAATCGTGCTTACAGCTGGTCTGGTGCCCGAAGATTCAATCATTAAACTCATTGAAGGACTTTCAGATGTTGTTCCGATTATTTCAGTAAAAGGTGGGACATTTTCTGTTACCAATAGTCTGGGAAGCATAAAATCGCAGATTTATGCCGAGAATACGGAAAAGATAACTACTTCCATTAAGGATTTTGAAAAGCACGTAAAAGTGGATGCGCTGATTGAACGTCTCATTACTTTCAAATCAAACGGAATTACGCCCCGAATGTTCCAGTATAACTTATTTCAAAAAGCAAAATCAGACAAAAAACACATTGTTTTGCCCGAAGGATTGGATGAACGCATTTTAAGAGCCACAAAACGACTGATTGAACTGGATGCTGTGAAAATCACATTACTTGGAGATAAAAAACAAATAGAAGAAAAAATAACTTCGCTTGATATTGCACTGGATTTAAACAAAATCAACCTTATAAACCCCAGTGAATCTGTTCATTTTGACACTTATGCGGAAACACTTTATGAACTTCGGAAACATAAGAATGTCAATTTGGCGATGGCTAAAGATTTAATGGAAGACGTATCCTATTTTGGGACAATGATGGTTTATAAAGGCGATGCGGATGGTATGGTTTCCGGGGCCGAACATACCACGCAACACACCATAGTTCCGGCGCTTCAATTTATAAAAACCAAACCCGAAGCTTCCATCGTTTCTTCTGTGTTTTTCATGCTTTTGGAAGATCGCGTTTCTGTGTATGGAGATTGTGCCATAAATCCGAATCCTACTTCAGAGCAATTGGCTGAAATCGCCATTTCGTCTGCAGCTACCAGTTTGGCTTTTGGGATTGAACCTAAAATTGCAATGTTGTCCTATTCTTCAGGAGCTTCAGGTGTTGGGGCAGATGTGGAAAGGGTGCGAAAAGCAACAGAGATTGTCAGGGCAAAAAGGCCCGATCTAAAAGTGGAAGGCCCTATTCAATACGATGCCGCAGTTGACATTGCCGTTGGTAAATTAAAAATGCCAAATTCTGAAGTTGCAGGACAAGCCAATGTGTTTATTTTTCCCGATCTCAATACGGGAAACAACACCTACAAAGCAGTGCAGCGAGAAACCAAAGCATTGGCCATTGGCCCGATAATTCAAGGATTAAACAAACCCGTTAACGATTTAAGCCGAGGCTGCACCATTGA
Organism: Aequorivita sp.; assembly: GCA_026646335.1. Lineage (GTDB taxonomy): Bacteria > Bacteroidota > Bacteroidia > Flavobacteriales > Flavobacteriaceae > Aequorivita. The sequence goes on from JAPKFY010000074.1 coordinate 8,460, forward strand.
CGATATTTTTAATACCGTTATTGTTACCGCAATTCAGGCACAAGACATTTAAAATAAAAAGGACCTATGAACATATTAATAATTAACTCTGGAAGCTCTTCCATAAAATTTCAGTTAATAGAAATGCCTTCCGAAGTATTGATATGTAGTGGATTAGTAGAGCGAATTGGCCATAAAGATGCTGTTCTGAATTTTAAAACAAATGCTACTTCGCTTCAGCAAACAGATACCATAGAAACACACAATCAAGGACTGCACAAAATCGTGGAATTACTGCTTGATCCTGAAAAAGGGGTTATTGGGAACACCAATGAAATAGAGGTGGTTGGGCATCGCGTTGTACACGGAGGAAATTCATTTTCAGGCACTGTTTTAATCACAGCCGAAGTGAAGCAAGAGATCCAAAAGTATACTGCTTTGGCACCTTTGCATAATCCTGGTAATCTTGAAGGTATTCTTGTTGCTGAAGAATTTTTTCCTTTGGCAAAACAAGTTGCGGTTTTCGATACAGCTTTTCATCAAACCATTCCGGAAAAAGCCAAAAAGTATGCAATTCCCAACCGCTTTTACGACGAACAAGGTATTCAGGTTTATGGTTTCCACGGCACGAGCCACCAATATGTTTCTGAAAAAGCGATTGAATACTTAAAACTAAAAACTTCCAAAATCATTTCCATCCATTTGGGCAATGGTTGCAGCATGACCGCGATTATGGATGGCATGAGCATAGACCACAGTTTGGGGTTTACACCTTCAAATGGTTTAATAATGGGCTCCAGAAGTGGCGATATAGACCACGGCATTATCTACCATCTGGTCAACTATTTGGATTATCGCATGGACGAAGTTAAAAACTTGCTGACCAATAAGAGCGGGATGTTAGGCCTTACTGGATTCGCCGATTTAAGGGATATTGAGGCTGAAGCTGGGAAGGGAAATAGAAATTGCATTCTCGCTTTATCGATGAACGCCTATCGCATCAAAAAATATATCGGAGCTTATACTTCGGCTATGAACGGTTTGGATGCCATTGTTTTCACTGCCGGAATTGGCGAAAATTCAAGTGTGATACGAAAACTTGTTTGTACAGATATGGATTTCTTCGGAATTGATTTGGATAAAGCCAAAAACGAATCAAAAGCCAAGGGTTTACGTGAAATCAACACTGCAACTTCCAAAGTGAAAATCCTAGTAATCCCTACAAATGAAGAGCTGGAGATTGCAAAACAAGCCTTTCTGTTGCTTCATTAATTCCCTCCTTTTCTACTGCAATACTGACTTAGCCTACCAATCATTACAACTTGTCGACCTATTGATTAATATAAATAATTGTAGATGACCTGGATCATTTTAAGAGAACTTCATTTTAAATAGCTTTGAAATATATTAAACTTTAAAAAAGGAGTTTATAAACTATTTTGTAATGAAGGTAGGCTGGAAAAAAATAATCGTCATTTTAATTGTCTTACTTATAACCATTTTTGGATTCCTGACTTGGTATAAATACACATATTCCATGCGAATTGCGGAGCCTTTTGAGGTCAATAGCCCTCTTTTGGAGCAAAAAATATTAATAGCCACACAGGGCAGTGAATTCAAAGATAAAGTTGTTGACGGCTTAGTGGAAAAACTAAAAGATAGGTCTGTTTATTTAAAAGTTATTGATATAACATCCTTGCCAAATATTGAAGCGGATGATTTTACTGCCATAGTCTTGCTTCATACTTGGGAAATGCAAAAACCGCCTGAGGCTATAGATCAGTTTTTAAAGCAATCAAAAAATACTGAAAGGATTGTGGTGTTGGCAACTTCTGGAGGAAGCGACACTTCCATGGAGGGCATCGATGGCATAAGTGGTGAATCTATAATTAGTGAAATTCCAGAAAAGGTAGATCAACTTATGTCTAAAATAGAACTATTGTTAAAGTGAAATCCAATCATTTAAAATTATAAGCCATGATAAAGGACTATTCAAAAAACTATAACGACCTCACAAAGTTGATGAAAGAAATGGGAACTAAAATTCCTTCCACTATGAAGGCGTTTAACGCCCTTCACAAAGCCAGTACAGAAGATGGTGTTTTGACCACAAAAACCAAAGAGCTCATTGCATTGGGCATTGCCATTACTGTACGATGCGATGGATGTATAGCTTTTCATGTAAAAGATGCCTTAAGCTCAGGAGCCAGTTCAGAAGAAGTTATGGAAACAATTGGTGTGGCCATAATGATGGGAGGTGGGCCTTCCGTAGTTTATGGTTGTGAGGCAATGGAGGCATTGAGTCAGTTTGCGGTTTTGGAGTCTTGAATTTTTCTACTCCCTCCCGAAGCCTCGGGACTAATGGGATGAAATAGTATTCCTTGAAACAATTGGAACCCAGAAAATCTCTTTACCCTTTTGGACTAGGGTAGGGAGATTTTTGACAACAAGATGCTTTTCCATTATTTGTGTTATTAAACCATTGACATCAGAGATTTTTTCAAAATGACTTGGGTCATTTTAAATATAGATGTAAAACTGAAACTTTGAATAGTTTATTTTAAAGAAATTATAAAATGGAAAAACAAGTTTTATGCAGCGATAATATGCATTTTGAACACCAACTGTGGAAAGGGGAAATTGCTTTTTGGAAAGACGAATTAAAATCCTTCAACAACAGGTTGAGTGAACTTATAACACGTTGGGCAAATAAAGAAGTGCTGGCTCAAATAGGGTATTACCAAAATCAATTTATCATTCACGGAGGTATTATTGATGATTTGCTTGAAACCATCGAACAACACGAAACGCGAATGGCCGCACAAAGCCAAGGAGGCATAGATGTGCTGGATACACAATTGTCCAAAAAGCACATTGAGTTTAGGGATCAAATGGAAACACAAAGAGAGATATACGCCGAACTTAAAAAAAGTTTTTTTATGTTTCTTGAAAAATATTTGTAAGACTTCACTTAGACTTTTAGCTAAGACTATTTCAACGCAAAATGCAAACATATCAAAACCTCATAGAATTAATAGGTACCTATATGCTCGGAGTATTAATTAGCACTGGTGTTGGCCTAATTCTTGGATTGGAAAGAGAGTTCGATAAACTTAAAGAAAAAGGATTTGCAGGCATACGCACCTTTCCTATTGTTACCATAATTGGTTTTTCATTGGGAAGTCTCACGGAGCAATTTACCTCTTGGCTGGTCATTATTAGTTTAGGCTGTTTTATTTTATTTTTGGCATTATACCATTTTTCACAAAAGCAAGAAGAATATGGGCAAGGCCTCACCACTAATTTGGCCTTAATAGCCACCTTTATTTTGGGAGTTATGGTTTCAGCAGACTTCTATAGAGAAGCAGTGGCCACAGCAGTTATTATTGTAACCTTACTTTCTCTAAAAACCAAATTTCGTTCTGTTATTAGTAATATTACATCCGAAGAACTTTTTGCGTTTATAAAATTCTCAATAATTGCGTTATTAATACTTCCCTTTTTGCCAAACAAAAACTTTGGACCAAATGATTTATTAAACCCTTTCGAGATTGGTTCCATCATCGTCATCGTTTCTTTTATAAATTTTATTGGCTACTTCTTAGTAAAGTTTGCAGGTTCTAAAAAGGGGATTATCCTAACAGCCATTCTTGGCGGACTCATATCCAGCACTGCCGTAGCCTGGAACTATGCTTCAAAAAGCAAGGAATCGCCAGAACTGTCAAAAAAATATAGCGCAGGTATAATTATAGCCTCGGCAATTATGTTTCCTCGACTTGCGCTTATGGCTTACATTTTTAACAATGAAATATTAAAATATATAGCCCTACCCTTCGGATTACTAACCTTGGTCTGTATTATAGCCACTTTACTCTTAATGAGAAAGGACGATAATAAACCCGATACCAATATTAAACTCGGCAATCCTTTAAACATCCTCAATGCTATTGGGTTTGGTGCTATATATCTGGTTATTCTCTTTGCGGTTTTTTATAGCAATCAGTTTTTTGGAGAAAGTGGTCTGTATTTTTCGGCATTCATTGCTGGTTTGGCAGATACTGACGCAATTACCATAAGTATGGCAAAATTTTCATTAGAAGGAGATAAACTGCACCTCGCATCATCGGTTATTATTGTTGCGACAATGAGTAATATGCTAGTAAAACTTGGGATTACAGTCTTTAAAGGTTCTAAAACGACCGTTAAAATGGTGGCCTATGCCTTCGGCAGTGTGGTTTTAACAGGAACTTTGTACTTGTTGTTGTAGTGCAATTGATCCTGCTTTCTTGTTTCAAATCTTATCCTGAAGCCTTTTCAATACAATAAACAACCTGTTTTTTCTGACTGTGACCTGGATCAGTGCAGTTTATTTTAAAAGGGTTTACTTTTGATGAAATACGAAAAAATATTATTGATTAAATGATCAAAAAAAACATTGAAAGATTTATTTAAAAAAACCCCTGTCTAAAAAATAAAATTATGGCAACCTCAGTAATTAGTTCTGTAAAATCAGCAGCAAAAAATTGGTGGCTCTCACTTATACTGGGAGTATTGTTTATCTTGTTAGGTATGTGGGTATTCCGCACACCATTGGCGAGTTATATTTCTTTGAGTATGCTTTTTAGCATCTTTATTTTTGTTTCGGGAATATTTGGGATTATTTTCTCAATCTCAAATAGAAAGGAAATGGATGGTTGGGGTTGGCATTTGGCAGGAGGGACCTTAGATTTAATTATTGGATCACTTCTGGTACTACACCCATCAATAACAATGGCCATTCTACCATTTTACGTCGGTTTTTGGATTTTGTTTGGAGGTATTTTTGGCATAGGCTTATCGTTTCAGCTTAGATCCTTTGGAGTGCCAAATTGGGGTTTGCTTTTAGTTTTCGGCATTTTGACTGTATTGTTCTCATTTTTACTATTGTTAAATCCTGTCTTTACAGGTTTGGGGATAGTGTATATGACAGCGATTGCTTTTATTGTTATGGGTATTTTTAGAATAATCTTGGCCTTTGACCTAAAACGAATTCACAAGTATCTTAAGAATATTTAGAATTCTTTATCTTTTTGGTCAGGTTCACATATTGACGGAGTTAGAAAAGTAAACTTAAGAAAGCTCATTTCTTTTTGAATATCAATAAAAGTGAGATAGAATTTCACGAGTGTTATATTTTGAAAATTCTAAGTAAGAAGATTTTCTATTCTCGTTTTTTACTAGTAAATTTCTTGTTTTTTTAAGGATAAACTGAAGAAATATTCCTTTGGTTTCAAATAAAGACTATAAATATGATTGATAAAATTGGGATATTAGGTTTAGGGAAAGTGGGGAGTCTTGTTGCTACCTTGCTAAGTTCAAAATATGTAGTGGAAGGTATGGACCAAGCTGAACCTGAGGAAGCATTTCCTTTTAAAATCATAAAAGGAGATGTTTCCAAAGACGCATCCATTCGCGAATTTCTTAAAAACAAGCAAGCTGTAGTTTCTTGTTTGCCTTATTTTCTCAATATAAAAATAGCCCAAACAGCAGCCGATATGGGCGTACATTATTTCGATTTAACCGAAGATGTGCCCACACTGAACGCTATTCGTAAAATGTCAAAAAACAGTAAAGCCGTTTTGGCTCCACAATGCGGTTTGGCACCTGGATTTATCGGAATATTAGGTGCCGGACTGTATTCCCAGTTTTCTGAAATTCGATCTGTGAAACTAAGGGTAGGGGCATTACCGTTGCACCCTATGGGGCAATTGGGATATAGTTTTACCTGGAGTGCCGAAGGGGTTATCAATGAATACCTCAATGATGCCGAAGTGATCCACAATTGTCAACGTAAAATGGTAAGTTCTCTGGATGATGTAGAATCGATCAACATAAACGGACGCCAATACGAGGCTTTCTCTACTTCAGGCGGGTTGGGAACCATGTGCGAAACTTTAGATGGTAAAGTGGATACTCTAAATTATAAAACCATGAGATATCCGGGACATAGGGACGCCATTAAATTTTTGCTTTACGATCTACAGTTAAAAAACGATCGAAAGTTAGCAAAAGAAATCTTAAACAATGCCTTGCCTCTGGTCGATGAAGATATTGTATTGGTTTATGCCGCTGTGGAAGGAAAGATAAATGGCAGCTTGAGAAGAAAAGAATTTAGCGAATCTTACCGCAGAATCAATTTGGACGGTAAAGATTGGCGTGCCATAAGCTGGACCACTGCATGCAGTATTTCGACTGTAGTGGATCTTGTTTCTGAAGGAAAAATAAAAAACAAAGGTTTTATTAAGCAGGAAGACATTCCGCTTGATATGTTTTTACAATCGCATTTCGGATCTATGTATGAAACATATAAAGACCCGAAATAAATAGGAAATGGATTTTAATAATCCGTTAAACCTGTGATTTATAGTTTTGTGGTATTTACAAAAAGGAAAAACAGTGAAAATAATCTCTTGGAATATTAATGGAATAAGAGCAATAACGAAAAAGGATTTTTTTGAGGACATCATTAAAATAAATCCAGACATCCTGTGCCTTCAAGAAACAAAAGCTCAGGACGGGGAAGTAGAAGAAGCCTTATCCCAATTGAGTAATTTCCATCAATATTATAATTCTGCCACGAGAAAGGGCTATTCAGGAGTTGCCTTGCTTTCCAAGGTAAAACCAATAGCTGTTACTTATGATATGGGGATTGAAGAACACGATCAAGAAGGTCGTATTTTATGTGCGGAATTTGATAAGTTCTATTTGGCAAACGTTTATGTTCCTAATTCCGGACAAGAATTGGACAGGCTTGATTATCGAAAAACATGGGATGCAGATTTTCTCGATTATTTAAAACACTTGGAGAAAACGAAACCCGTTATTGTCTGTGGCGACTTTAATGTAGCCCATCAGCCCATTGACCTTAAAAATGATAAAGCCAATTATAACAAGACTGCCGGCTACACTCAAATAGAAATTGATGGAATGGATAACTTCATCAAAGCTGGATTTATAGATACTTTTAGATACTATCATCCAGATGAAGTTGCCTATACGTATTGGAGCTATCGGTTTAAGTCCAGAGAGAGGAACACGGGTTGGAGGATCGATTATTTTTTGGTCAGTAATTCCTTATTGGATAAAGTTAATAAGGTCGAGATATTATCAGAATATTATGGCTCAGACCATTGTCCTATTCGGCTTGAGCTTGCGTTGTAAGTTGTGATTGTTTTACACTCTTATTTCCTATCTCAGATTTCGAAAATTCACCCAAAGCGAACACAGCAATGCCAATAGGGCCAACCCCACCGTAAACGAATCCACTAGTTCAGCATTTGGCAGCCAGCCTGTTGTTTTCTCCATCAAGAATGCGATATAGCTCGATGGTAAATCCCTTTCTCCCAAGGTCCGTAGCACCTTATAATGCCAATCGGTCAAAAAACAGTAACCCCATCCTTTCCAAATCCCTAATAACAGCCATGACCCAAAGGTCACGAGCAAGGAGATCAGGTTGAACTTTCGCAGTTTGGGATGAAGCCATCCGAACAGATTAAAAAAAATCAATACCGTATGAAAGGCATAAAAAAAGTAGTTGGCTATATGTAGTCCAAAATCCATCATATTGATACGGAACCCCATTATAATCGAAAAACAGAGACAACTTATGAGAGGCCCTTCCTGATTTTGCTATTTCCGATCATCTTTGTCAAGGCTCTTGGTAAGTATATAAAAGTACAATACATATCCCATAAACTGAACTTGTTTTAAACTCGATTCATAAACTAATAGCTTCTGGATGTATATGCTGGATTTTATGATGTTTTTTTAACTTT
>JAPKFY010000075.1 GCA_026646335.1 Aequorivita sp.
AGTTGGAAGCCGAAACCTACGCAATGGCGCTTGGAAAGGTTTATACTTTCGGGCCAACTTTTAGGGCTGAAAACTCAAATACAAGTCGCCACTTAGCTGAATTCTGGATGATTGAGCCCGAGGTTGCTTTCAATGATTTGGATGCCAACATGGATTTAGCGGAAGATTTTATAAAGTACGTTGTAAACTACGCTTTGGAAAACTGTGCCGATGATCTTGAATTTCTTGAAAACCGTTTGCTTGAGGAAGAAAAGAATAAACCGCAAGACGAGCGAAGTGAGATGAAGCTTCGCGAAAAGCTTCGTTTTATATTGGAAAACAATTTCAAAAGAGTGACCTACACCGAAGCAATTGATATTCTAAAAAACTCAACCCCGAACAAAAAGAAGAAGTTCAAATATCTTATTGAAGAATGGGGCGCAGATCTGCAAAGTGAGCACGAGCGTTTTTTGGTTGAAAAACACTTTAAATGTCCAGTTATACTTTTTGATTATCCCGCAAATATCAAATCGTTCTATATGCGTTTGAATGACGATGGCAAGACTGTTCGCGCTATGGACGTACTTTTTCCTGGTATTGGAGAAATTGTGGGTGGTTCACAACGGGAAGAACGCTACGATGTGCTGTTACAAAAAATGAGAACTATGAATATTGACGAAAAGGAACTTTATTGGTATTTAGACCTTCGCAAGTTTGGAACGGCCGTTCACAGTGGTTTTGGCCTCGGTTTTGAGCGTTTGGTACAGTTTACAACGGGAATGGGGAACATTCGCGATGTAATTCCTTACCCAAGAACACCAGGGAACGCAGAATTCTAAACATAATAGCATAAGATTGTATTAAAACTAGCTACTTAATTATTTTAGTAGCTGGTTTTTTTTAACTTTATGAAGTAGTAAAAACAAATCATGTTAAAACAACAATTAAGCTTTAAACTTTCCCAGAAATTATCGCCTCAGCAGATACAGCTGATGAAGATGATACAACTGCCTACGCAAGCTTTTGAGCAGCGTATATCACAGGAATTGGAGGAAAATCCAGCCCTTGAAGGTGGAAAAGAGGAAAGTGACGAGTATGATGATGAGTTTAGCAATGATGAGTTTGATGACAATTATGACGAAGGCAATGAAGTAATTGAAACCGATATAAACGTTGACGATTACTTAAGTGATGATGAAGTGCCAAGCTATAAACTTTCCGCAAATAACTACAGCGCAGACGACGAGGAAAGGCAGATGCCTTATGCTGCCGGAACTTCCTTCACTCAGCAATTGATGCAGCAATTGAGCACCTACCGTCTTGATGAAGAAGAGAAAGAAATAGCAGAGTTTTTGGTGGGCAGTGTAGATGAAAGCGGTTACATACGCCGTGAAATTCAAGATATTGTAGATGATTTGGCTTTTACACAAAATATTTACACCACCGAAGATAAGGTTGAAAAGGTACTGAAAATAGTTCAGGAATTGGACCCGGCTGGCGTGGCAGCACGCGATCTGCAAGAGTGCTTGTTGCTTCAACTGGTTCGCAAGGAACAAAATCCTTCCGTGGTTTTGGCTATTAAGATCATTGACGATTCTTTCGATCAATTTAGCAAAAAGCATTACAAAAAACTCATTCAGAAATTTGACATTACCGAAGATCAACTGCGCGAAGCTATTCACGAAATTGAAGGATTGAACCCCAAACCGGGTGGAACCTATTCTGGAAACAACAGAATTGTGGAACACGTAGTCCCTGATTTTGCAATAAAAATCGTTGATGGCGAATTGGATTTAACCCTAAACGGAAGAAACGCACCAGAGCTTCACGTGAGCCACGACTACACCAATATGCTGAAAGGCTACAAAGAGTCCAAAGACAAATCGAAAGCGCAGAAAGATGCAGTGATGTTTATAAAACAAAAACTGGATGCCGCAAAATGGTTTATTGACGCAATCAAACAGCGGCAACAAACACTCTTCATTACCATGAATGCCATTATGCACCATCAGGAAGAATATTTTTTGAGCGGTGATGAACGGAAATTGAAACCAATGATCTTAAAAGACATTGCCGACAAAATAAATATGGATGTGTCAACAGTCTCACGTGTTGCAAACAGTAAATATGTTGACACGCCTTATGGAACAAAATTGATTAAGGAATTTTTCAGTGAATCGATGAAAAACGATCAGGGGGAAGATGTTTCTACGAAAGAAATAAAGAAGATTCTTGAAATAACCATTTCCGAAGAAAACAAACGAAAACCGCTTACTGACGATAAACTAGCTAAGATTTTATTGGAAAAAGGCTATCCCATTGCCCGTAGGACCATTGCCAAATACCGTGAACAATTGGATTTGCCAGTGGCAAGACTCAGAAAAGAAATTTGATGAAACTATTTCTAAAAGCTGCTTCCTACATCTTTCATCCTTTATTGATGCCTATTTTGGGCACTTTGCTTTATTACATTGTCACTCCCAAATATATAGACCCACAACTGGTGCGTGTAGAATTTCTTGCAATTGTAATCATTACCATTTTAATTCCCATTGTGATATTTTTCCTTCTGAAAAATTTGCGGGTTGTAGAAACCATATATTTAAAAGAAGTCAAGGAACGTAAATTTCCATTAATGATACAATGCATTTTGTTGTTGCTTATCATTAAAATGGTTTTTGATCCTTACGAAGACCCTGAGTTATATTATTTTTTTGTAGGACTTCTTTTTTCGGCCTTCAGTGCGTTGGTGATGGTCTTTTTTAAGCTGAAGGTAAGTCTTCACCAAATGGGTGTGGCTGGAATTTTAATGTTTCTTGTGGGGCTGAGTGCCCATTTCAAGATAAACTTGCTTATTACTATCAGTTTTTTCCTTTTTGTAAATGGCTGGGTTGCTTCTTCCAGACTGAATAATGATTCGCATACGTATCCCGAACTAGGGGTGGGACTATTTTTGGGAGCGTTACCGCAATTGATTCTTTTCAATCTTTGGTTATAGAATATAGAACATTAACCCTAGCTTGAGTGTCCTAAAGTCAACCGCTTCCCCATCAACAGTCACTGCATCTTTGAAAAAGGGATTAATACTATAGGAAGCAAATAAGTTGAAAGTGCTATACCCAAAACTTAGTGTAGCCGACAATCGAAGTGGGTCAAACTCTGGAATTTTTGTTTGGCTTACATTGTTCCCTGGTTGTTTGAAAGTCGCTTTGTACCAATAGGCATATCCTACTCTAAAACCAGCATAGACTCTCCAAAACTTATAGGTTGAAGGTGTAGAGGTTCGCCATCTAAACTCCAGGGGAGCTTCAATTATAGCCATATTGAATCGGTTACGGGTAAAATCTACATTTCCATCCAAAACCCTAAAAATCGTTTCATCATTTGGGGTTTCGCCTATAAAAAGGTTCTGCCCAAATTGATCGATCGCAATTCCGGCGCCTATGGCAATAGCTATGTTTCGCTGTTTATTAATAGGCATATCCCTAACAAATCCAAATTGAATGCCTCCGGAAAGACCACGGGTGTTCACTCCAGAAGGCAGATTTAAAGGGGCGTTATATGTTAGGCCAATATAAAACTGATCCTCTCTATAAAGCGAATCAACTGAAGCATGGCGAATGCTATCCTGCGCCAAAGCTGTAAGAGAAACAAATCCTATAAATAATGTAAAGTAGAATCTAAATACCTTTTGCATACCCATAAAGATAATTGTATTTTTCAGAATAAAGGGAACAAAAAAACGCCTTGACCCCAAAAATATCGGGACAAGGCGTTTTAAAAACAACGTCTAATAACGCTATTGTGTTATTTCATTTCCAGGAGTGGTAATATAGATAATCTTCAACATGTTGAGATCACGCAATTCCTGTTTAATGTCAGTAACCATTCCAGTATTTGTTTTCTCATCAACTTTAAGCGCAACCATTACTTTATCCTGGAGTTCAGGCAGTAATTTTTGGCGGGCTTCAGTCAATGCAAACTTAATATTGGAAATATCTGTGTACTTATCACCAATTTGTATTTTAGGCTCTGAACCGTATTTGTCCACATATCTGGAACTTGGTTTTCCGGCATAAATATAAACTGATCTGTCTTTCTTCAATTTCTCAACCTGATCTGCCTTTGGCAATTTGTTTTGAACTAACAAGTTGTCATCGCGCAGTACGGTAACTACCATAAAAAAGAATAGTAGCATAAATACAATATCTGGAAGAGATGCTGTATTTACCGCAGGTAATTCGTTACTTTTTTTCTTTTTAAATTTTGACATACTCTATTTGTTATTGTCCAGATTTTTTAGGTTCTGCTTCAGAAAGTTTTTGAGGGAATAACTTTTGAATAGATTCCAGTTTTTCCTGTAGTGCTTCTTTTGCAGCTTCTCCTTTTATCTTTCCTTCATCAAGGTCTTTGGTCTTTTCGGTAAATTTCCAGCCATAAAGTCTTTGCGATTCCCGATCTCTTAAAAAATTGTAGGCAGCCACTAGTTCGTTCTGAACAGCTATATACATTTTATAGGAAGTAAGCCTGTCATTCTGAACGGAGATAACTGCTTTATCAGGATTATCTGAAGATTCTGGATTTCGTTTCCCTTTACAATAATTGCAATATTCTGCAGTTCCAGATGCTGCCCCTCCGTTGTCAAGAAAAGCAATTGCGGCCTGACGCAAATCTTTAAGCTCCATCAGTTTTTCCTCTACAAGCAATTGATCGCTTCTGTTAACATTAACAATAAAGAGGTTTTTTTCCTTAATTTTCACTTGTTCGTCTGTAGGCGGCTCTTTGGGCGGCAACTGTCTCGCGATACCCTTGTCCTTTTCAATGGTAGTAGTTACCAAGAAAAAGATAAGCAAGAGGAAAGCGATGTCAGCCATCGACCCTGCGTTTACTTCAGGTGTTGCTCTTCTTGCCATTATTTTGATATTTTTTTAATTCCGCTGAAAACCATTGTTCCGATGGCAATTATTGCCAATATATAGAACGTATACAATCCTGTGCCTACCCATTTTGAGCCACTAGCTGAAAGCATTTCGCCTTCGCCCATTGCCATTGGGTTTCCATCAGACAAAACGTATGATACTATCACTATTGCGAGAAAAGCTCCGACGGAAATCAAGGTATTTTTTATATTTCCTGCAAAAACCCCTTTAATTACAAAGAAGAGAACGAATACTAATGTAATAGCGAAAACAATATATGCAACGTACAAGAAACCATCTACGCCAGCACCTGTTGCGGTAACTTCTGTATCACCTTTTGCGATGATCATTGCAAGAAAAATAATCCCTGCAATGCTTAGAAGCAATGCTACTATTCTTAAAATTTTATGTAATGCCATCTTGTGGTTTGTTTAGATTTTGTTTTTTTGTTTGTAGTCGAACAACATGTCGATCAAAGTGATGGAAGCATCTTCCATACTGTTAACGATACTATCAATTTTAGCGATAATATAATTATAGAAAATCTGAAGGATAATAGCCACGATCAAACCGAATACTGTTGTTAAAAGTGCCACTTTAATACCTCCTGCCACAAGTGATGGGTTCATATCACCAGCTGCCTGGATTTTATCAAAGGCAATAATCATCCCGATTACTGTACCCATGAAACCAAGCATTGGAGCCAAAGCGATGAAAAGAGAGATCCAAGAAACATTCTTTTCAAGTTGACCCATCTGCACACCACCATAGGCAACAACTGCTTTTTCAGCAATGTCGATACCTTCGTGGGCACGGTCTAAACCTTGGTAATAGATTGAGGCAACAGGACCTTTTGTGTTTCTGCACACTTCTTTGGCAGCATCAATACCGCCACTGTTTAATGCGTCTTCCACGTCTTGAGCCAATTTTTGTGTATTGGTAGTAGAAAGATTAAGGAAGATAATTCTTTCAATAGCAATAGCCAGTCCAAGAATTAAGCACAATAGTACGATTCCCATAAATCCAGGACCACCTTCCACAAAACGTTCTTTTAATTCTTGATGAAATCCTTTTTCGGGTTCGGCAGTGGGAGCTGCTTCATCTTGAATAATGGTAAATGTAGCTGCTGTTACCAGAGCTTGTGAACTGGTTGGCATTGTTTGCGCTGTTGCAGCGTTTGCGTTTAACGTGCCTGCAAAAACGATTGCGGCAAGCGCCAGAATAGAAAATAATTTTTTCATTGCTATCGACTTAAAGTTTGTTTTTAGTTAAAGGTTTAAAGATATAAAATAATTTAGTTAATCTGCAAGAATATTAATTGAGACTCTAAATGAGCTTATTAATACTCTATAAGTTTGTTGCAGAGAGGAAGGGATTCGAACCCTCGATACGCTTGTGGCGTATACACACTTTCCAGGCGTGCGCCTTCGACCACTCGGCCACCTCTCTATACTATTTACCACTTTTTGAAATGGAGTGCCAAATATCAAAAAAAAAACAACGCCATAAAATAATTTAAGAGGTTAATTTATTGCATTTCTCCACGCAAAGAGGTTTCAAATATGGTTTTGAAGCTGTTAGCCGAAATTTTCTGTCCCAATAAATACATTAATTTGGCCAAAGCGGCTTCTGTAGTGCAATCTTTTCCGCTTATAACACCCATTTTTTTTAGTTCAGTGCTGGTTTCATATAGTCCCATATTCACACTTCCGCCAGAGCATTGGGTAACATTTACCACAGGAATGCCTTTTTTTATCACTTTTTTAAGTGAATTTATAAACCATTCGGCATTGGTTACGTTTCCACTACCGTAGGTTTCAAGCACCAAACCTTTCATTTCTGGAAAATCAAAAAGATATTTAATGGTAGCCTCATCAATTCCCGGAAACATTTTCACCAAAAGAATATTGCTCTCCAACATTTTGTGGACTTTCAGTTTTTTGCGGCGGTTTGGTATATATAATGCCTCATTATTTACAACCAAATGTACGCCACTCTGCACCAATTCAGGATAATTTAATGATGCAAACGCCTCGAAATGCTCGGCATTAATCTTTGTTGTTCTGTTGGCACGGTATAATTTGTATTCAAAATAAAGGCAGACCTCTGCAATTTTTGAAACCCCTTTTTCCCGAAGTGAAGCAATCTGGATGGAGGTAATCAAGTTTTCTTTCGCATCTGTTCTTAAATCCCCGATTGGAAGTTGCGATCCAGTAAAAATTACCGGTTTGCCTAAATTTTCCAACATAAAACTCAAAGCTGAGGCGGTGTAGCTCATCGTATCGCTGCCGTGAAGCACCACAAAACCATCAGCTTTTTCATAATTTTCTTCAATGATATTTGCAATATCCACCCAATACTCGGGATTCATATTGGAACTATCTATTGGTTTTTTGAACGCAGTAGTCGTTATGTTGCAATCCAACAGTTTCAGCTCGGGAATATGGTTGAGCAGTTCATCAAAATTGAAATTGCGCAGCGCGCCGGTTTCAAAATCCTTTATCATTCCGATGGTTCCGCCGGTGTATATAAGGAGTATGTTCGGTTTTTTTGTCATATTTGTCTATCCCTTTTTATATCCCAAAAACCTCTTTAGAATTTTCCGTAGTAAATCTTGCAATCTCTTCTTCCGAAACCTCGTAAATCTCCGAAAGCTTTTTACAGACCAACGCCAAATAGCTGCTTTCATTCCGTTTTCCGCGGAAAGGTGCCGGGGCAAGATAGGGCGAATCGGTTTCCAAAACGATGTGTTTCAACGGGATTTGATTTAAAAATGTATCAATCTTTCCGTTTTTAAAAGTAACCACGCCGCCAATGCCAAGTTTCATATTAAATGAAATGGCTCTTTCGGCCTGCTCATAAGTTCCGGTGAAGCAGTGAAAAATCCCAAAAAGATCATCGCTTTTTTCAGTTTCCAAAACTTCAAAAATTTCATCAAAAGCATCGCGGCAATGAATCACAATGGGTAGTTTATATTTCTTTGCCAACTGAATCTGCCTTTTGAAAGCTGTTTTCTGGATTTCCAATGTAGATTTATCCCAATACAGATCGATGCCAATTTCGCCAACGGCATAAAAATTTCTTTTTGCAAACTGCGCTTCAACATGTGCTAATTCCGCTTCAAAATTCTCCTTTACGGAAGTTGGATGCAGGCCCATCATCAAAAAAACGTTTTCAGGATATTCTTTTTCCAAAGCATACATCGCTTCTGTATAACCTGAATCTATGGCGGGTATAAAAAAGCGATGTATGCCAAGGTCAAGGGCGCGTTGCATTATCTGCGGGCGGTCTTTGGCAAAGGCCTCACTGTATAAATGGGTATGGGTGTCTGTAAGCATCGTTGCAAAGCTACTTATTTTGTTTGCTATCTTTACACAAAAAAATTGATGCAGTTACGCAAATTTCTTGAAGCCCAGGGCTTTTATCGCATTCCGCTTAAAAGACTTGTTACAGGCCACTATCTTTTTTCGGCAAAAATAAATGGCGTTTCGGGCGATTTTATATTGGACACAGGCGCTTCCACAAGCTGTGTGGGTTTTACGGACAGCGCACATTTCTTGCTGATAAGTGAGGACAGCATCATTAAAGCCGCTGGAGCTGGGGCCATAAATATGGAAACTATGCTGTCTCGAAAAAATGAATTTAAAATAAAAAATTGGGGGATAAAAAATATGGACATTGTGCTTTTTGATCTTTCACACGTAAACGAAGCACTTTCGCAAGTGAACGAAGGACCCGTGCACGGCATTATTGGTGCCGATTTTTTAAAACAGCACCGAGCGGTAATCGATTACGGCAGAAATTGCTTCTATGTAAAATAGAATGATTTATGGATATAGTTTATTTATAATAATTTAAGTACATTTAACTTCTTCTGAAAAAAAATACATTTGTGCAAAAAAAATTAGCAATCCTCTTTTTCATACTTGCGCTTTCCCCGGCTTCGGGGTATTGTCAAGATATCGCACATTATGAAAAAAAATTAGCTGCCGCCCAAAATAAAACAGAAAGGCTAACCGCACTGGACAGTCTATTGTCCCGAACATTTTATTCTGATAGCGATGCTTTCATAAAATATAGCATACAATATATAGACTTGGCACAGGAGGTGGACAGTATTGAGGACGCTGCCCGGAAGGCGATGAACCTTCAATATCCGCTTACCTACTATGCCAACGATCCGCTGAACGCAATAACCATAATAAATAGCGTACTTGCCCGCAAGTACAAAATAAAGGACAGTCTTTTGCTGGGCGGGCTTTATATTAAACGCGGCAAGGCCAATACCAAGGTAGATTATAAAAAAGCCATTGAAGACTATAATATGGCGCTCGAAAATTTTTCAAAAAGCGATTCCCTGAACATTGCAGACACCTATCTTTTTAGAGGGCAGGCAAATTCAAATTTGGGGAGGTTTGTTTTGGCAGGTGAAGATTTTACGCAAGCATACACTATATATGAGGTCAAAAAAGAATATGACTACATGGTTTATGCACAACAAGGCATTATAAGCATGTTCAGCATGAATGGTTTTTATGAAAAAGCCAAAAAGGAGCGCGATGCACTGATCGATAAGATGAAAGCATTGGGATTGAATAGATTTTTGCCTAATGAATATTACAACCAAGCTTTGGACTACAAAAAAATGGGAGAGCGCGACTTGGAATACAAATCCTTGCTTACGGCCGAAAAGATTTTCGACCAAGACCAATCAGAACAGTCCACTTTTATCGGCATCCATTCAAGGCTAATAGAATACTATTGCGAGCACAACCAGCTTATTGAAGCAAAAAGGCATCTTGAACTTTTAGAAAATATGGAGTTTGATTTGTCAGGAAATCCTTCAGCAGAATTAAATTTTTTGGGCGGAAAAGCCAAATATCTACAAACTACGGGAAAACTTGACGAAGCATTAAACCTTGCTCAAGAAAAACTCGACATAGCCAAAAATTTAGGGCTGGAAGATGAAATTATGAGTTCCTACTCATTTCTTTCTGAACTCTATTATGACACGGGAGATTATAAAAAAAGTGTTGAAAACAACCAAGCTTCCAATGCCATTAAAGACTCAATATACAACCGCAGTACAGCAAATGCACTTGCCTACTACCAAACACTCTACGAAACAGAGAAAAAAGAAAAAGAACTGGTTGAAAAATCCACCAGTATCAGTCTTCTTGAAAAGGACAACGAAGGTTTCAAAAAGGCCATGCTTTTTGGAGGCATTGCCATTCTCTTGGGGTTTGGTCTAATCTTACTTTTCCGTAACCAACGGCATTTAAAAAACAACAAAATCCTTCAAGAAAAATTTAGTCAGGAACTGTTAATTTCACAAGAAAGCGAGCGCCGAAGAATATCAAAAGACCTGCACGACGGTATTGGCCAGCAATTATTGGTCATCAAAAACAAGCTTATGGCACGCGGTGATGATGATACAAAAAAAATGGTGGACCAGACCATAGAAGAAGTTCGGGCAATATCTAGGGATTTACACCCCTTCCAACTTCAGGAATTAGGCATTACCAAAGCTATTGAATTTACCATAAATATGATAGATGAAAACACTAAGCTTTTCATTTCTGCAGAAATAGATAATATTGACAACATTTTTTCAAAGGAAGACGAAGTGAATATCTATAGAATTATTCAAGAAAGCCTAAGCAACATTTTAAAACACGCACACGCTGAAGCGGGAAAGGTTTCCGTGAAAAAGTTCACAAGCAACATCCTTATCTCCATTCGTGACAATGGTGTAGGTTTCGATTTTTCAGAAAAATATCAAGATGTAAAATCCTTGGGCTTAAAGACACTTTTGGAACGCACCAAATTTTTGAAAGGCCAAATGAAAGTTACCTCTAAAAAAGACAACGGCACTGTACTAGAATTTCAATTTCCATTATGAGCGAAACTACACCATCCATAATTATTGCAGACGACCACCCGTTGCTTTTAAAAGGGCTTAGCGACTTTTTAATTGAAAAAGGCTATAACCTATTGGGGAGTGGAAAAGACGGAAGAGAAGCCTACAACCTTATAACCCAAAAAAACCCAGACATAGCAATATTAGATATACAGATGCCCTATATGTCTGGGCTGGAAATTGCACAACAATGCAAGGGGCTCGATTTAAAAACCAAAATTGTATTGATAACACTTCACAAGGAAAAGGATCTCTATCAAAAAGCACAGGAACTTAATATTTTTGGATACATCCTGAAAGAATTCGCCCTTGAAGAAATTGAGAACTGTATCAAAACTGTTACCGAAGGTGTTCCTTTTTTCAGTGATAAAATAAAAGAACTTATAGGCGTTGTTTTTGTTGACAACAGTGAGCTTAGTTCCCTTACCCCTTCAGAAAAAAAGATTTTAAAGTTAATTGCACAGGACAAAACCAACAAAGAAATTGCCTCACAACTTTTCATTTCATACAGAACAGTAGAAAAACACCGAAGCAACATCATTACCAAGCTCAATATAGAGCCCAAAACAAACAGTCTCCTTATTTGGGCGAAAGAGCATCACGAAAAACTGTTATAGCAAAAAGTAAGCTGCTTTTCAGAAAATTACGTGTTACCACGTATTTCATAGTTCTATATTTTGACGGATATTTACACTATGAAAGAAACGGTTTTTATAGAAGAAAAAGAAAAAGAGTACAATGTTGCTACAACTTCCGCTAAACCAGGAGTTATAGTTATAACTGTTTCTGTAGTATTGGTCCTTTTACTTAATTTGATCAATACCTTATTTTTTAGCTGAAAAGATGTTTCCTAACTAACCAAAAAAAAAATCCGGCTCATTGGCCGGATTTTTTATTTTCTATTTGTCGGTTATAGCTCTAAAGCCTTATTAACATCATTACCCATTAGAAGTTCTTCAGGACTTTCCAATGCTTCTTTAATAGCAACCAAGAATCCAACTGATTCACGACCGTCAATTATCCTGTGATCGTAAGAAAGCGCTACGAACATTACTGGGGCCACAACAATTCCGCCATTACGAACAATGGCTCGCTCTACAATATTGTGCATTCCCAAAATTGCAGATTGCGGTGGGTTTATAATTGGTGTTGAAAGCATGCTTCCAAAAACGCCGCCGTTTGAAATTGTGAAAGTACCACCGGTCATTTCGTCAACAGTTATCTGACCATCGCGAGCTCTAATGGCAAGTCTTTTCACTTCATCTTCCACCCCTCTAAAACTTAGGTTTTCGGCATTTCTAATAACGGGAACCATCAACCCTTTTGGTCCAGAAACGGCAATGGATATATCTTTAAAATCATACGTAATCATATAATCGCCATCAATCATGGAGTTTACATCAGGGTAAAGTTCCAGTGCGCGAACTACAGCCAATGTAAAAAAGGACATAAAGCCAAGGCCAACGCCGTGTTTTTCTTTGAACTGTTCTTTGTATTGGTTTCGCAATTCAAAAATTGCGGTCATATCTACCTCATTGAAAGTAGTAAGCATCGCGGTTTCATTTTTTGCGGAAACCAAACGCTCAGCAACTTTTCGGCGAAGCATGGAAAGTCTTTTACGCTCGCTACCACGACTACTGGTTCCAGGGGTTCCCATAGATGGTATCGCATTTGCGGCATCGTCTTTTGTTATGCGTCCGTCGCGGCCACTGCCTTTTACGTCTTTTGCAGACATTGCCTTTTCCTCAAGAATTTTCTTTGCGGCAGGCGACGGTGAGCCTGTAGCATAGGTCTTCTTATCTTGCTCTTGGCTTGGGGCGGAAGGTTTTGAAGGCGTCTCTTTTTTAGCTTCTGCTTTCTTTGGAGCCTCTGCCTTTCCGTTGTCCTCTTTAGCTTTAGCGGCAGAGGATCCATCTTTTTTTGCAGAATCGTCACTTCCACTAGGTTTTTTGGCATCTGTATCAATAATGCAGACTACATCCCCCACGGCTACAACATCTCCTTCTGCAGCCTTTAAAGTAATGATCCCGCTAGCTTCCGCTGGAAGTTCAAGGGTTGCTTTATCGCTATCTACTTCAGCGATTGCTTGATCTTTTTCAACGTAATCGCCATCTTTTACAAGCCAAGCTGCTATTTCAACTTCGGTGATGGATTCTCCCGGTGAAGGGACTTTCATTTCTAATGCCATACTATTGTTATTTAATATAAACCTAAGTTTACAATTCTTTAAATTTAATTTCTTTTTGTCATTCTATAAAATTTCTGGAAAAACTAATCCATATTTTTATCGAAAACGTTCTCAATTACCTTTGCATGCCGTGCCTTTGATCTAACAGTGCTGCCAGCCGCTGGTGCTGCATACATTTTTCTGCTGCAAACTCTGAAATCCCGTGATTCTTCAAAATGCATCAAAATATGTGAATAGGCGCCCATATTTTTAGGTTCTTCCTGTGCCCAAACCACCTCATCTGCGTTTTTATATTTTTTGATGATTTTTTTCATTGCATCCGTCGGCAATGGAAACAGTTGTTCCACACGAACCAAGGCGACATCATCTCTTTTCAGTTCTTCTCTTTTTTCAAGTAAATCGTAATAGAATTTACCTGTTACAAAAACCAGTGATTTCACTTTTGCCACTTTAGCTTCTGCATCGTCAATCAACATTTGGAAACTTCCGTTTGCAAATTCTTCCTTGGTTGAGACCACTTTTGGGTGGCGCAGCAAACTTTTTGGAGTAAATACAATCAACGGCTTGCGATAATTTACTTTTAATTGTCTTCTGAAAAGATGAAAAAGATTCGCCGGGGTGGTTACATCTGCCACAAACATATTATCATTCGCACATAATTGAAGATAACGCTCCATTCTTGCAGAGGAATGTTCCGCGCCTTGCCCTTCATAACCGTGAGGCAACAGCATTACCAAACCATTCTGAAGCTTCCATTTATCTTCTGCCGCAGAAATATACTGGTCTATCATTATCTGTGCTCCGTTGCTGAAATCACCAAACTGTGCTTCCCAAATTGTTAATGTTCTTGGACTTGCCATAGCATAACCATAATCAAAACCTACTACCCCATACTCGGAAAGCAGTGAGTTGTAAATATAAAACTCCCCTTGATCGCCTTTCAAATTGTTCAGAAGCACTACTTCTTCTTCACTATCCTCAACTTTTATAACGGCGTGGCGGTGCGAAAACGTTCCGCGCTCCACATCCTGCCCACTCATACGCACATCGTGGCCTTCCTTTAAAAGTGTTCCATAAGCAAGTAGCTCGCCCATGGCCCAGTCCATCTTATTGTCTTCAAAGTACATCGTGTGCCTTGCTTCAACAAGTTTAGCAATTTTTTTGAGGAATTTTTTATCCCCAGGCAATTTGGTAATCACTTCAGCAATTTCATCCAACTTTTTCAAACCAAAAGTGGTATCAACCGCCTCCATCATTTTATCTTCTTCGACATAATCATAACCTTCCCACTCATCTTGCATAAAAGGAGTGATTGTGGTTTTATCTTCTTTTCTGGAATCCTCTAGATTCTCTTCTAACTTATCTTTGTACTCTTGCTCCAGTTTGTCAATATATCCCTTATCGATTACGCCTTCAGCAATCAGTTTTTTAGCGTAAATATTACTCGGATTGTCGTGTTTTGATATGGCCTTATAAAGTTTTGGCTGTGTAAATCGTGGCTCATCGCCTTCGTTATGACCATATTTTCTATAGCCCAATAAATCGATAAAGACATCGCGGGCAAATTCCATTCTGAAATCCAAAGCAAAATTCATGGCGTGCACTACTGCTTCCACATCATCCGCATTTACGTGAAGTATGGGCGAAAGCGTAACTTTTCCAACATCAGTACAGTAGATTGAAGAACGGGCATCTAAATAGTTTGTTGTAAAACCAATTTGGTTATTCACCACAATGTGGATGGTTCCTTCAGTTCTATAGCCATCTAACTGAGCCATTTGCACAATTTCATAAACAATTCCTTGGCCTGCAATTGCTGCATCGCCGTGAACAATTATAGGCAAGACTTTATTGGGATTATCCTTGTGATGGTCATCCTGCTTAGCACGGGCAATTCCCTGTACCACCGCACCAACAGTTTCTAGGTGCGAAGGGTTAGGCGCTATGTTTAAATTGATTTCCTTTCCTGATTCTGTTTTGCGTTTAGAAGTCCAGCCCAAGTGATATTTTACGTCGCCATCAAAAATATCCTGTGCGTAATCTTTTCCGTCAAATTCGCTAAAAATATCCTTTGCGCTTTTTCCGAAGATGTTGGTAAGGGTGCTTAAACGTCCGCGGTGGGCCATTCCCATTACAAATTCCTCGACGCCCTTTTCGGCAGCATTTTCAATCAGGGTATCCAAAGCGGGAATCAAGCTTTCGCCTCCTTCCAATGAAAATCGCTTTTGGCCAACGTATTTTGTGTGAAGAAAACTCTCAAAAGCTACAGCTTCATTGAGTTTTTTAAGAATGTGTTTTTTGTGTTCCTTGGAAAAATTAGGCTGATTATCATTTACATTCAGTTTCTGCTGAATCCACTGTATTTCATCAGGCCTGCGGATGTACATGTATTCTATCCCGATGGAGTCGCAATAAATGCTTTCAAGGTGTTTTATTATTTCTTCAAGGGTAGCCTCGCCTATGCCTATAATTTCACCTGCTTTATAAGTAGCTTTAAGGTCATGCTGCGAAAGACCAAAATTTTCTATCGCCAAGGTTGGCGAATATTTCCTGCGGTCCCTTACCGGATTGGTTTTTGTGAAAAGATGCCCACGGGTTCTATAACCATCAATTAATTTTATAACCTGAAACTCCTTTATAACATCCGCACAAATAGCACCAACGTCATATTGTGGCGTTTCTGCTGGTTCAGCAGTGCCGAAAAACTCGTGCGCACTGTTCTCCGAACCAAAGTCAAAGCCTTGGAAAAACGCTCGCCAACTAGGCTCCACGCTATCTGGGTATTGTAAATATTTTTCGTAAAGTTCAGCGATTTGAGAT
>JAPKFY010000076.1 GCA_026646335.1 Aequorivita sp.
GCGTAGTCGTAGGCACATGGTGGTGGAGACGGGAGGGTCGTTCATGGCCGGGGACAGATTCGGAAAAATCGCTGCTCTGCGGGCAGGGGGTCCAGTGTAGCATAAAAATCAAATTATGTCATTTACAGATTTATTCGAAAGCGGGGAACACTCCCGAAATTTAGGACACTTTGCTTCTATTGCAAATATTGCTTCGGTTGATGGGGAAATTAATGCGGAAGAAGAGAAATTGTTGAAACGTTTTGCGCGAAAATTGGACATTGATGAAACCGAATATGAAGCAGTTTTAAAAAATCCGGGGAAATACCCAATCAATCCCCCAAATGATGCAGAAAGGCGTTTGGAACGCATCCACGACCTTTTTCAGATGGTTTTTGCAGATAATGAAATTGACGACCACGAGCGTTTTTTGATTGAAAAATACGCTATTGGCCTTGGCTACGACGTTAAAACTGCGCAACATTTAATTAAAAGATCTATTCAAATTTACAGTGGTGGTCTTGATTTTGAAGATTACAGATATCTTTTGAACAAAAAATAAGTTCAGAAAAAATAGAGAACAGGGACTTGCCCGAAATTATTGGTTTCGGGTATTTTATTTAGCGTTTCTCATAAACTCTTCCGCTTTTTCTACCATTTTAGTAGTTCCCGTGAAAAATGGCACACGTTGGTGCAATGCAGTTGGTTGAATTTCTAAGATTCTTTGAAAACCATTACTGGCCTTTCCCCCTGCCTGTTCGGCAATCATCGCCATCGGGTTGCATTCGTACAACAGTCTTAATTTTCCTTTTGGATCTTTTGAAGTGCTTGGATAAATATAAATTCCTCCTTTGATCATGTTTCGGTGAAAATCTGAAACCAACGAACCTATGTAACGTGAAGTGTATGGCCGATCCTCCTCTTCTTTTTGGCAATATTTTATATAATCTTTCACGCCTTGTGGAAAGTGAACATAATTTCCTTCGTTTACCGAATATATGTGGCCATCTTCAGGAAATTTCATATTTGGATGCGAAAGATAATAGGTGCCTATAGCCGGATTTAGTGTAAAACCATTCACGCCGTGGCCTGTTGTATAAACAATCATTGTTGAAGTGCCGTAAACAATATAGCCCGCAGCTACCTGATTAACTCCAGGCTGAAGAAAATCGTCAATTGTAACGGGAGTTCCAGAAGGTGTAATTCTTCTGAAAATAGAAAAAATAGTGCCGACGGAAACATTTACATCAATATTGGAAGAACCGTCCAAAGGATCCATAAGTACGACATATTTATTGTCATTTTTCTGATTTCGGCCTTTTATTGTTATGAAATCGTCCTCTTCCTCGCTAGCAATTCCACAGACAATCTCACGGTTTGTCAGCGTATTTATGAATACTTCATTAGCGAAAACATCCAATTTTTGTTGGTCTTCGCCTTGAACATTATTGTTTCCCGAAGTTCCTAAAATATCTACCAATCCAGCTTTGTTCACTTTGTGATTTACCACTTTTGCCGCTAAGCGGATGGAATTAATAAGTCGTGACAATTCCCCAGAAGAGTACTTGAATTCACCTTGATTTTCAATTATAAACTCGCCGAGAGATTGATTTATTTTTGCCATTGGATTGAAGGAATTCCTGAATTTGACGCAAATATCGGGATTTTTAAGAAATTGAACCGATATTTGTCAGGGGAAAACGAAATTGAAATTGAAAACGAAACTAAAACCCAACAAATAAACAAAAATGAAAGTTAGGGAAGCTGTAAAAGACGACATGCCGCAAGTTTTGGAACTCATTAAAGAGCTTGCCATTTTCGAAAATGAACCCAATGCAGTTGAAGTTACTGTCGCAGATTTAGAACGCGAAGGTTTCAGCGAAAATCCTTTGTTTATATGTTTTGTGGCTGAGGATGGAGCAGAAATTCATGGAGCAGCATTGATTTATTATCGTTTTTCAACTTGGAAAGGCAGAACGCTCCACCTAGAAGATTTAATTGTGAAAGAAGCCCATCGCGGCAAGGGAATTGGCGAAGCCTTATACAAACAAGTAATGAAATTTGCTTACGATCGCGGTTTAAAACGCGTTGCGTGGGATGTACTGGACTGGAACAAAGGAGCAATCAGGTTTTACGAACGCAGTGGCGCAAATATCGTGAAAGATTGGCGCGTTGTGCATATGGACGAAAAAAGCCTGAAAAATTATATAAATTCTTAGATCAAGCTTCCAAATAATAGTAACCTTAAAAAGATACCCGACTTCACGGGCATTTATATGAAAATCTTCAAATTTGGTGGGGCATCCACAAAAGATGCCGACAGTGTAAAAAACGTTGTTTCCGTAATAAATCAAACCGATGAAAAGGACTTGGTTGTTGTAGTTTCTGCGATGGGGAAGATCACCAATGCTTTGGAAGAAGTGATAAAGGATTATTTCTCTGAAACAGGCGATGTAAAAAATGCTTTGTGCGCCGTTTATGATTTTCATTATGACATTTTGAGAGGTTTGTTTCCTTCAACTTCCCATACTGCTTTTATTGAACTTGACAAGACTTTTGAAGAGCTGAAGCGTTTTTTGGAGACTAATAAATCTAAAAATCACGCCTTTGTTTATGACCAAGTGGTTTCCTTCGGCGAACTAATTTCTTCTAAAATTGTTTCGGCATATTTTTCAGAGAATGGAATCAACAACACCTGGTTAGATGTACGCCAATACATCAAAACCGACGCCAATTACCGCGATGCCAATGTAGATTGGGAAAAAACGCAAAAGCTAATTTCAAAAAAAGTAAGTCAGAAAGGAATCACCTTAACCCAGGGATTTTTGGGTTCGGAACACACCAACAATTTTACAACCACCCTTGGTCGTGAGGGAAGTGACTATACCGCAGCCATTTTTGCCTATTGCTTGAACGCCGAAAGCGTTACCATTTGGAAAGACGTTCCCGGTGTGCTGAATGCAGATCCGCGTTATTTTACGCAAACCAGCCTGCTGAACCATATAAGCTACCGCGAGGCGATAGAGCTTGCTTTTTATGGTGCCTCGGTGATTCACCCGAAAACACTTCAGCCGTTGCAGCGAAAGGAAATTCCACTTTATGTGAAATCATTTTTAAACCCCACTGCCCCCGGAACCTGTGTTGGTAAAGGCGTAACATTAGATCCACACACTTCGTGTTTTATTCTTAAAAAGAATTTAGTGCTTATTTCACTTTCGTCCTTAGACTTTTCCTTTATGATTGAAGACAATATTGGCGATGTTTTCAAATGGCTTCACAAGTACAAAATGAAAGTTGAAATGATTCAAAATTCAGCAATCAGTTTTTCGGTCTGCGTAAATGACAAATTCAACAATTTGGAGCCATTGTTGGCAAAGCTCCGCGAAAAATTTAGCGTAAAATGGAACGAAAACGTTACGCTCTACACCATTCGCCATTTTAACCCCACTGAAGTAAAGACACTTACCCAAAACAAAAATGTGCTTTTAAAGCAGGAAACCCAAGAGACGGTACAATTGGTAATTAAGGAATAGTATCAATCGGTTTCATCTTCCCTTAATATTTGATTTTTAAACGACAGACGGAACATAATTAAAAGACATTCCTTTGCGAGCTTTTAAGTAAATGATGGATGTTTCGCTATATTTGTTGGATACAAACAACCTAAATATTTCATGGGATTAGTCAATGCAAAGGAAGTTGCAAAAGCAATAAACGTCGATAAATTCGGTTTTTTGGGCACCGTTATGGGCTGGTCTTTGATGAAAGTTCTGAACATTACCACTCTCAACAAAATTTACGACAGAAACAAGCATTTAAAAGATCTGGAATTTATAAATGCGTTGATGGATGAATTTGAAATAAAATTTGAAATTCCCGAAGAAGATCTCCGTAGAATTCCAAAAACAGGTGCTTTTATAACAATTTCAAACCATCCGCTCGGCGGAATTGATGGCATTCTTCTTCTGAAATTATTGGTGGAACACCGTCCTGATTTCAAAATTGTAGCCAATTTCCTTTTGCACAGAATAGAACCGCTGAAACCTTACGTAATGCCTGTAAATCCTTTTGAGGAAAGGAAAGACGTGAAATCCAGCATAGCCGGTTTTAAATCTGCACTGAAACATTTACAAGAAGGCCATCCCTTAGGTATCTTTCCCGCTGGCGAAGTTTCAACCTATAAGGACGGAAGATTGTTGGTTGACAAACCTTGGGAAGAAGCTGCAATGAAGTTGGTGAAAAAGGTGGAGGTGCCCGTGGTGCCAATATATTTCCACGCAAAAAACAGCAAATTGTTCTATCGTTTGGCAAAAATGAGTGACACATTGCGCACTGCAAAACTACCTTCGGAATTGCTTACCCAAAAAGAACGCTTAATAAAGGTTCGCATTGGAAACCCAATTTCTGTTGAAGATCAAAAAGAACACGAGTCACTACCTATGTTTACTGAATTTCTTCGGAAGAAAACCTATATGCTTTCCAATGCATTTCAGAAGAAAAAATTATTGGATAACATTCCAAAAACACTGAAATTCCCAAAACCGCCTAAGAAAATAGCTGGACCCATTCCGTTGAAAGCAATGCAGGTAGAGATTGAAAAACTTCGAGATAATGACAAACGATTGCTTGTTAGTAAAAACTACGAAGTGTTTCTGGCTGAGGCAAATTCAATTCCATACATTCTACAGGAAATTGGTCGCTTACGTGAAATTACATTCCGTGAAGTAGGTGAAGGCACTAACAATAGTACCGATCTCGATAAATTTGACAGCTATTACCACCACATGTTTTTGTGGGACAACGATGCCCAAAAAATGGCCGGAGCCTATAGAATGGGGCTCGGATCAGAGATTTTTCCGCGTTTTGGGATTGATGGTTTTTACCTCCAGGATCTCTTCCGTTTTGAGCCGGAATTGTACGAAATGATGAGTAAATCCATTGAAATGGGCCGTGCTTTTATCATTAAGGAATATCAACAAAGACCCATGCCGCTTTTCTTACTTTGGAAAGGAATTGTACACACAACGCTTCGCTATCCCGAACATCGCTATTTAATTGGCGGCGTTAGCATTAGCAACAAGTTTTCGGAATTCTCTAAAAGTTTGATGATCGAGTTTATGAAGTCGAATTATTACGACCCGTATGTGGCGCAATACATTAATCCGAAGAAAGAATACAAAGTAAAATTGAAGGATGCAGATAAAGACTTCATCTTTGACGAAAGTGAGGCCGATCTCAACAAATTCGACAAAATAATTGATGAAGTGGAACCGGGAAGCCTTCGTTTGCCTGTTCTTATTAAAAAATACATCAAACAAAACGCAAAGGTTATAGCGTTTAATGTTGACCCTCTTTTCAATAATGCGGTGGACGGCTTGATGTACATCCGTATTGCAGATTTGCCAGAAAGTACTGTAAAACCTGTGATGGAAGAATTTCAGGCAGAACTGGAGAAAAAGTATTCTGATAAAAGTGGCGAAAATGTAGATGGCGAAATTTCTAAAGAAGAGACAAGCACAGACTAATTCGTTTTTATAAACCAATCCGCTCCAATATGGCCGCTACTACCATTGATGAAGTCATTGCTCAATTGGACCAAATTATTGATGCCGAATGCGCCAACAATTCCCACTTGGCGTATTTCCCGATTCTTTACCGAAAAGTTACACTTCGCATTAAAGAGGGAATTTTAAACAATGAGTTTGAAAACAATCCGCGAATGGAAAAGTTGGATGTGCTTTTCGCGAATCGTTACATTGAAGCTTATGAAAGTTTGGGCACTAATAAGCCAATTACCCAGAGCTGGGAAAAAGCCTTTGAGGCTTCAAAAAATGGCGATTTATTGATTATGCAACATTTGCTTTTGGGCATCAATGCACATATCAATTTAGATCTGGGAGTAGCAGTTGCTGAAACCGTGGGCGAGGGTGGTAATCTGATGAATTTTGAGAATGATTTCAATAAGATAAATGAAATCCTCGGATCCATGATTTCAAATGTAGAGGCCAAAATAATCACGGTTTCTCCTTTGTTTGGCTTGCTGGACAGATTCGGGAAAGGCCGTGAGGACAAATTGGTAAGTTTCAGCATCAACATTGCTCGTGATGGAGCATGGCTTTTTGCAAACCAATATCATATTTCGCCCAATAAAGAAATGGAATTAAATGCCCGTGACACAATTATTGCAATACTTGCCGAAAAACTGATTCGCCAAAAAAGTTGGGTGCTGAAATATTTGGTGAAAATCATCTACTTTTTTGAAAAGAAAGATGTTCCACAGATTGTGACGGTACTTAAACAGGAATAAGCTATTTTTTTGAATAAGGGTTATAGCTTCCAAAACTCCAAATATTTCCTTCGGGATCTTTGCAGCTGTAGCCGCGGCCTCCGTAGTCTTCGTCTTTAATGTCCATTACAATTGTAGCTCCATTTGCCTTTGCGATTTGGTAATGTTCGTCAACATTATCAATTATAAAATAGGGCGTTTGGGTATTATAGCCGTTGAGGTTTTTAGGAATATTCATCATTTTACCAAAAGCGGTGTGTGGGTTGAACGGGTTTATCATTACCAAAGCCTTGCCCAGCAATAATTGTGCGTGAAAAATGTTGCCTTTGTCGTCTTTATAAACGCCGTGTTCCTTAAAGCCAAAAGCATTTTTTAAAAATGAAACCGCAGCATTGGCATCGCTGTAAATTAAATTGGGTATTGCGCCGTATTTGCTCACATTTTATTCCTTTAAGTTTATAAAAAAAAGCCTTTGGAAAAATCCAAAGGCTTTTAAATGTTTAGAACCATCCTTTTTTCCCTACTTGATAGGTTTGATAGAATTCTTCGTCGCTTTTAGTGAGATAAATAATACCTTCAATTAACGGAATAATTCCACCAATACCGCAAGTTACAATTGAAATAACTATTTGAATGATGCCTTCCTGTGTATAGCCAAGAATAAATTTATGCACTCCCAAAGAGCCACTAACAATGGCCAATATACCTGCGAGTATTTTTTTATTTTCCTGAGTTTGGGTGGCTTGGTTCCAGCCTTCCTTAAACTCATTGGCAGTATGTTTTGCCTGTTGTTCAAAATTGTCTGCGGCTTCATCAATCCGCTTTTTGGTGCTGTCGAAATCTGAGTTTTGTTGTTCTTCCATAGTTTTAATTAGTTGGTTTTTACAGTGTTCTAAATGTATAAAAAATTATAGAAATGCGCTGTCCACAGGTTCCCAAAGTTCAATTTTATTTCCTTCAGGGTCAAGAATCCATCCAAATTTTCCATAATCATAAGACTCCATTTCACCTACAATTGTTACACCTTCCTCTTTTAATGCTTTCAACAACGCTTCCAGGTTTTCAACACGATAGTTAATCATAAACTCCCTTTCACTGGGGGAGAAATATTTGGTGTCAGCCTTAAAAGGGCTCCATTGGGTGGAACATTTATTGCCGTTTTCGTCTTGCCACCAAAAGGTGCAGCCATAATTGTCGATGTTTAGGCCCAAATGGTTTTTGTACCACTCTTTTGTTTTATTGGGATCTTTTGTTTTGAAGAATATGCCGCCAATGCCTGTTACTCTCTTTTTCATTCTTATTGATTTTTGAAATTTTGGATTATCTTTTCGGCTATCACTTCTGCAAGTTTTTCTTTGCTCTCCACGGTCCATCCTGCTATATGCGGACTTAAAATTACATTGTCCATAGCAAACAATTCTTTCAAAGAGTTTGGAAGATTGTCTGAATCAAAAAGCGCTTCAAAAGAAAGTTTTTCAAATTCCAAAACATCCAGCCCTGCACCCAAAATTTTGGCAGCTTTTAAAGCGGAAACCAAGTCGGCCGTGACCACACTTCTACCCCGTGCAGTATTTATGAGCCAAAACGGTTTTGAAAATGAATTGATAAATTCTGAATTGATCATTTTGTCCGTCAAAGGAGTCCACGGTGTGTGAAGGCTTAGCACATCTGCTTTTTGCTGAAGTTCTTTCAAAGAAACTTGCGTTGCGCATTCATCGCCCACATTATCCTTAATATCGTAACAAAGCACTTCACAGTCAAATCCTTGCAATTTTTTTGCAAACGCTTTGCCCATGTTGCCATAACCGATAATTCCAACGGTTTTCCCGTCCAGTTCTATTCCGCGGTTTGCTTCACGGTTCCAAAGGCCACTTTTAACCTCTCTGTCGGCTTTGTTTAGGTTGTTGAATAGCGAAAGAAGCATTCCCAATGCATGTTCGCCCACGGCATTTCTATTGCCTTCGGGCGCAGCTATTAATTTTATACCCAGCTTATCCGCATAATCAATATCGATGCTTTCCAAACCAGCGCCAACACGGGCTATGAATTTTAGATTTTTGGCCGTATCTAGAAATTTTTTGTCAATATTGAAACGGCTTCGGATTACAATTCCATCATAATTTGAAATAATTTCCTCTACTTCAGATTTAGAAGATCTATAATTTTCTTCGTTTGAAAACCCTGCTTTCTTAAGCATTTTCAACAATAAAGGATGGTTGCTATCGAGGTGGAGGATTTTCATATTTAGAGTGTGAAAAATATTATTCGTGAGAATTTGGGTTTGACTGTGGATAAGGAATCATTTCCTTTTGAACGAGATTAGAAATCTTGTAATAATTCTTTTTCCCACCGTACCAATATTCTACAACCGCTTGGTTTTCCTCCAACTGAAAAGGAAATGTTTTTGAAGGTGTATTTTGGGCTTCTTTCATAGGGTCAACATCCATAACAATATCGCGTTGGGTTTCATTTTTAAGATAACCTACATATTTATTTGGCTCGTTTATATTGCCTTTTGCTTCAAGAACATGGTTTCTGAAGTAGATACTCTGAATCACAACATCGGGATCCACTTCGCTAAAAGCAATATGGACATTGGTTCCAGAACCACCTTCTTTTATACCTGCAACCCAGTTTTGGCAATATGCTTCGGCAATCTTAAATGGCGGATTTTGGGTAAATTTCATGTTGTCATTTGCTTTCTGTGCTCCGCCACAGTTTGAAAAAGCGAAAAGCAAAATAGGTAGTGTCAAAATAATAGTTATAGATTTCATCCTTTTTATCATTCCCTAAATTTACGAATAATATTGAATAAAAACCCCATAGGTTAGGTTGCTTCGTGTCTTGCAACGACTACAACTTAAACCCAAAACCCAAAAATGCAGCAATTCCATCAGCAGCATCTACATTTAAAGTAATATTCTTGGCATTGAAATATGGCAATAGCAGTTTGAAATATACCTTTTGCCCAATCCTGTATTGTGCTCCCGGACCAATGTTATAAATTCTAAGTGCACTGTTTTCGATATATCCCTGCGTTTGGTCTTCGAACCCAAAACCGTAGCCAGCCTGTGCAAAAACATTCCATCTATCCTTATTCACAAAGTAATAGTGTATTGAAGGAACAAAACCATAGGAATGGATTGTAACACCACTATTGTTTTTTATAAGAGTGTTATTGGAAGTAAAAAAACTTCCTGAAAGGGAGACTTTATTTGAAGCGAAAAACTCAAAACTAGCCAACCCTAAAGCGCCAAAATCATCTTCATTGCCTGTAGTCGTTGGATACGGAGAAACCGCCACTGAAAGGACCATTTCTCCTTTTTGGTTTTGAGTGAATGCAGTTACACAAAAAAGTAAAGCGAGTATAAAAAGCGATTTTTTCATTCAGTAAATATTTTAATGAAGATACCAAAATATTTAGCCATAAAAAAGCCTCTCGAAAACGAAAGGCTTTTTAAAATAAAATTTATTAAAGCTATCCTGCCAATGCCTCCGCACCACCAACAATCTCAAGGATTTCATTGGTAATGGAAGCTTGACGCGCTTTGTTGTATTGTAATTTTAACTCATCGCGAAGTTCTGTTGCGTTATCGGTTGCTTTGTGCATCGCCGTCATACGGGCTCCATGCTCGCTGGCAACGCTATCTCTAAGCGACTTAAACAATTGTGTTTTTAAACTTTTCGGAATCAATGCCTCAACAATTTCTTCTTTTGAAGGTTCAAAAATGTAGAATGTTTCGTTTGTCTTTTTTTCTTGACCTTCAATTGGTTTTGGAGGCAAGATTGGCAAAAACTGCTCTGTCATCACGATTTGTGTTGCGGCGTTTTTGAAATTATTATACACAACAATGATTCTGTCATATTTCCCTTCGGAAAAAAGAAGCATCAATTTTTCAGCGATTTCTGAAGTGTTATCGAAAGTAAGGTCGTCAAAAATGGCGTTGTTATTTTCTATAACTGTTCCGGTTTTTTTCAGAATATCGTTCCCTTTTTTACCAAGGGTCATAAAATCTACTTGCTTTCCGGCATAAGTATTTCCTGCCAAATTGCGTGCTTCTTTTATAATGTTTGTATTAAAAGCTCCCGCCAAACCACGGTTACTGGTAATGGCAACCACCAAAATTTTATTCACTTCACGCTGGTCTGAATACTTGCTTCCAGTGTCATCATCAAGTGTAGCGCTCAGGTTTTGCAAAAGTTCAGTAAGTTTTTCAGAATAAGGACGCATCGCGGTGATGGCATCCTGCGCCTTTTTCAACTTTGCAGCAGAGACCATTTTCATGGCACTGGTAATCTGCATCGTTGATCCGACGGATGATATTCTGTTTCTAATTTCCTTTAAATTGGCCATTTCTCAAGTTATGAGTTATGAGTTATGAGTTATGAGTTTTTGATAATTGAAACCAAAATCCTTATTAACTCGTCACACTTAATTTTCAAATTGTTTGGAATTTCCATAGTTGTAGCTTCTATAAGTTCCAACCAATATTCCGTTTCGTCTGCTTCTTTTAAAGCAATTCCGAATTTATTTTTAAAATCCTTAGTGCTGACACCGCGTTGTGCTTCGCGAACATTGGCACCAATACTTGTTCCACTTCTAAGTAATTGAGAAGCTATCTCAAACTCACGTTTTTCTTTCAGAATTCTTGAAAAGTGAACGATTTCACAAGCAAATTCAAAACTTTTAATTCGAATTGGGCTTTTTTGCAAATCACTCATAACTCATAACTCTGAACTCCTAACTACTTTTTATATTTCGCTGAAAGATCTGCTGCAACAGTTGTCATTACATCAATCGCATCGTCAGTAAGTTTACCTGCTTTCAAATCGTCTAGCGTATTTCTGTGCTTTACGTTCAACATTTCAAGATAATCCCTTTCGAATTCCTTGATCTTATTTACAGGAACGCTACGCATCAAGTTTTTTGAACCTGCATAGATAACCGCAATTTGATCTTCAACTGTATATGGATCGTTTTCAGATTGCTTTAATATTTCTACGTTTCGTCTTCCTTTTTCAATTACATTCAAAGTTGCAGCATCCAAATCTGAACCGAATTTTGCAAATGCTTCCAATTCACGGAAAGCTGCTTGATCCAGTTTCAAAGTACCCGCTACTTTTTTCATCGATTTAATCTGCGCGTTACCCCCCACACGCGATACTGAAATACCTACGTTAATAGCTGGACGAACCCCCGCGTTGAACAAATCTCCATCCAAGAAAATCTGACCATCGGTAATAGAAATCACGTTTGTTGGAATATATGCCGAAACGTCACCCGCTTGTGTTTCAATAATAGGAAGTGCTGTCAATGACCCACCACCTTTTACGAGACCTTTCAATGATTCTGGAAGGTCGTTCATTTCCTTTGCAATATCATCATCGGCAATTACCTTAGCGGCACGTTCCAACAATCTTGAGTGCAAGAAGAAAACGTCTCCAGGGTATGCCTCACGTCCCGGTGGACGACGAAGCAAAAGTGAAACCTCACGGTATGCTACGGCTTGTTTTGAAAGATCATCATAAACAATCAATGCTGGACGACCAGTATCACGGAAATACTCACCAATTGCAGCACCTGCGAAAGGAGCATAAACCTGCATTGGCGCAGGATCTGATGCGTTTGCGGCAACAATGGTCGTGTAGGCCAAAGCACCTTTTTCTTCCAAAACTTGTGCAATGTTTGCAACGGTTGAAGCTTTTTGCCCTATCGCTACATATATACAATATACAGGTTGCCCTGCATCGTAAAATTCTTTTTGGTTCAAAATGGTATCGATACAAACGGTAGATTTACCAGTTTGACGGTCACCAATAACAAGCTCACGCTGGCCACGGCCCACGGGAATCATTGCATCAATAGATTTAATACCTGTTTGAAGTGGCTCAGTTACCGGCTGACGGTAAATAACTCCTGGGGCTTTACGCTCCAAAGGCATTTCGTAAGTTTCGCCAGTGATTGGCCCTTTACCGTCAATAGGCTGACCCAATGTGTTTACCACACGGCCAACGATACCTTCACCTACTTGAAGTGAAGCAATACGCTGTGTGCGTTTTACGGTTGAACCTTCCTTAACTCCTTTTGAAGGACCTAAAAGCACGATACCTACGTTGTCTTCCTCAAGGTTCAATACAATACCTTCAAGACCACTATCGAAAGCTACCAATTCGCCATATTGGGCGTTTGAAAGTCCGTATGCACGAACAATACCATCACCCACGGTTAAAACAGTTCCTACTTCGTCCAGGGAAGCGGTTGCTTCAAAGCCTGCAAGTTGTTGTTTTAATATTGCTGATACTTCAGCTGGTTTTACTTCTGCCATTTTGATTTCTATTTATGATTTTACCCTTTGACATCGCTCAGGGTGACACAAAAATTATATTGATTTACTGAATTCTCTTTTTAAATTTCCTAATTGGTTTGCGATACTCGCGTTGTACTGGATATCACCAACTCGAAGGATAAATCCTCCAATGATTGCTGGATCAACTTCGTTGGTAAGCGTTACTTTTTCGCTTCCCGTCAGTTCTTTTACTTTGGCCATTACTTTATCCTCCAATTGTGAAGAAAGTGGTACGGCAGTAATTACGGTTGCTACTTTTACGCCTTGTGCGTCATTGTAAAGATCGATATAGCTTTTTGCTACATCCCCCAACAATGAAGTACGTTTGTTTTCCACCAAGATTCTGATAAGTGAATGCGTGGTTTCTGATTGTCCGCTGAAAATTTTCAACAAAGCCCCTTTTTTATCATTGGCTTTAATTACTGGACTTTGAAGCACTGTTTGCAATTCGCGGCTGTCTTCAATGGTTTTGTAAACAGATTGCATATCGCCAAACAAAACAGCTTCTGTATTGTTTTCTTTTGCTTTCTGCAAGACTGCTTTTGCGTATCGTATCGCTGCTCTGCTCATCGAAGAATTAGTTTAATTTGGCGTCTCCCAACATTTCGTTTACAAGCTTCATTTGCTTATCACTGTCAGAAAGTTCGTGTTTCACAACTTTTTCGGCAATTTCCAGGGAAAGGGTAGCCACTTGTTGTTTCAGCTCAGCAATTGCAGCTTTCTTCTCACTTTCAATAGCGGCTTGTGCTTGAGCTACCATTTTATCGGCTTCCACTTTAGCATCATCCTTAGCGTCTGTGATCATTTTAGCTTTAAGTTCGCGAGCTTCCTTCATCATAGCCTCACGCTCTGCACGTGCCTCTTGAAGCAGCTTTTCATTGTCTGCATGCAAGTTTTGCATTTCAAGTTTTGCCTTTTCGGCAGCATCTAATGCATCGTTAATGGAAGTTTCACGAGTTCTTACAGCGCCCAAAATTGGTTTCCACGCAAATTTTCGTAAAAGAATCAAAAGCAATAAAAATATGATGGTGGTCCAAAATATTAAACTCTCTGGTGCTACTATATTCATTTGATGTTATTTTTTAAAAAACTTCTTTGTTTAAAACAACATCTCGTGGCCAACCGCCACGAAATGTTGTGTTTTAAAAATTAGGCAATCAATGCCACAACCACTGCGAAAAGTGCAACACCCTCAACAAGGGCCGCTGCAATAATCATTGCGGTTTGAATTTTTGCTGTAGCTTCTGGTTGTCTTGCGATTGCGTCCATTGCTGAACCACCAATTCTACCAATACCAATTCCGGCACCTATTACGGCTAATCCGGCTCCTACTGCTGCTAATGTTCCTGTCATAATTGAAACTTTTTAAAATAATTAAACAAAATTAATGATGCTCCTCTACTGCTTGACCAATAAATAGGGCCGCAAGCAATGTAAATACATAAGCTTGTAGTGCGGCAACTAAAAGTTCCAGCACACTCATGAATAGTACAAACGCTATTGACACCGGTGAAATGGCGGCAGTTTCGAAAATAAAAATCAAGCCAACAAGGCTCAAAATTATAATATGCCCAGCAGTAATGTTCGCGAACAAACGAACCATAAGTGCGAAGGGTTTTGTAAACATCCCGATAATTTCTATCGGGATCATAATAGGGTATAATGCTTTGGGTACATCTGGCGTAAGGATGTGTTTCCAGTAATACTTATTTCCACTGAAAATTGTAACTATGAAAACAATAACTGCCATTACCAATGTAAAAATGATATTCCCGGTTACGTTTCCGCTAAAAGGGAAAAATGGAATAAGGCCAATAAGGTTATTTAACCATATAAAGAAAAAGATGGTCAATAAGAGCGGCATGTATTTTTGATATTTGCTGCCTATGTTTGGCACGGCAATCTCATCGCGTACAAAAAGAATTATCGGTTCTAAAAGCCCAGAAACACCTTTTGGCGCCTTTTTGTTTTTCTTGTAAGAGCGCGCTGCGAATCCAAAAATGAGCACCAATAACAGAGATACAAAAATCATGGAAAAAACGGTTTTCGTAATAGAAAAGTCCAATGGTCTGTCTTCATAAAGAAAGGGGCGGCCCATGGTGCTTGTTGCCTCAAATTTCTCTTGATCAAAACGGTCTGCGTAAAATATATGTTCACGGTATTTAACGAACTGTTGGCCATTAGCCTCAACTACAGTAGTACCAGTGTTATCGTGATGAAATTCTGAAGAAGGAAAAATAGTAAGGCCATTTTCTGTCCAAAGAATTATTGGAAGTGCCAAAGTAATTGGGTGTCCAGACCAATCAGCAATATGAAATTCGTGTGAATCCCATACGTGACTATTTATCAATTCCTTGGGGTCAAATTTCCCATCACCTTGTTCTGGGTTTGGGTCCGAGGCGGTACCTTTTAGTGGCATCAATAAAAAAACCATTAATGCTAAGCTACCGATAAGTGTTTGAGTAAGCCTCATATGTTAATAACTAAAAAATATTGTGCTCGTTAAAATTTTGTGCAAAAGTACAACTTTTAACCATAAAAAAAAGGGGGGAAGTGTGAATGTTTTATTTTTCTGAAAATGATCGAGTTTCTCTAATTTACAGATTGCCTTAAAAGCCTCAAAGTGAGCACGATCTCTATGAAAAGATAAAGAAAATAGGGGATGAAAAAGGAAATAAAATCTGGAATTTTTGAAACGTTTTCCATTTTTATTAGTGGAATTAAAAACACAATAGCGGCAACCATCTTCAATAATATAAAGCCCAAAAAAGCAAAGCCAGTATAATTGGGCGCTTTTTTACTAACAAGATAAAGGGCTGCCAGAATAATTAGAGTTACTATAAAGTGAAACACGTATATGTTCCAAACTGAATAATAAAAGTGGTAGCTGTCAGAAAGACTATCGACCGCCAATTTTTGGATAAAAAAAAGCGGTAGTGTAATTAAAATTAAAAGGGCGGGGTTGTAAT
>JAPKFY010000077.1 GCA_026646335.1 Aequorivita sp.
CGCGACGCGTGGTGCGCTTCTTCTGCGCGAACTCGTATG
This sequence comes from Aequorivita sp., assembly GCA_026646335.1. Lineage (GTDB taxonomy): Bacteria > Bacteroidota > Bacteroidia > Flavobacteriales > Flavobacteriaceae > Aequorivita. The sequence continues at coordinate 40 of JAPKFY010000077.1, forward strand.
CGGCGAAGCTCAGTTGACCGGAGGCGGGCGGGCGTTTCTTCATGGACGTCGATGCTACCGTGTCACGCGAGGCGGCGATGGCAATTGATCAGCGTTTCCCTTGCAGACATCGGCACACAGGACTTCCGCGCTGAGGCCACGATCCCTCAGTTTCCGCAACAGGACATCAAGCATCCCTCGGGATCCATCGACGCAGGTCAGTTGCACCCCCGCCTGGATCAACGCAAGCGAAAGCCGCCCTGTGCCTGCGGTCAACTCCAGAACCGGTCCCTCGACGTTTGTCGCTTCGTGCAGGAAGAACGGAATGTCGTAGTCCGCCGTCACGTATAGATCATAGATCTCCGCGACGCTGTCGTAGTCGATCTGGGTACCGCTCATGGCCTCCTCTGAGACGCCCAACGTTTGAGTTCACCGCCGTTCAGAAGCGGGCGCGGCCCGCTGCAATACGTCCGGTGCAACGAAGGGTTGGGCGGCACCGCTGGCGACGCGAGAACCATCAGCTCAGGCGCGGAACGTCCACTGCGGTCACCGAATCAAGCAACTGGGCGCTGAAGAAGGCGCGCGTGTGCTCCAGCTGCATGTGCGCATCAAGGGCCGACTGATCAATGAAGTGCTCCAGCAGGACAAACGAGTCCGGGTCGGAGATGGCTTGGAAGAACGTGAACTCGACACAACCTGGCTCGTGACGTGTGGCGCTTTCCAGCCTGGCAAGCGCGAGTCGGAGTTGTTCGCTCTGACCGGACTTGCCGGTGATGCGGGCAATCTTGCGAACGGCCATGGAAACAGCTTGATCTTGCATCGGGTTACCTCGAAATTGGTTGGACAAGGCTTGCACGGCCAGTGTGATGTGATCGGCTGGCGCGAACGGGCTATTGTGGCTTCTGCCAGAGTGGGTCGTGGCGCCCAACGTCTTGCCGATCAGCGGCCGGCCGAAGGCCGGTCTGCTGCATCGGCTTGTCGGGCGGCCTCGGGTCTGCACGTTGGTTCTGCCATGATCTGCAGGGCCATGCACAGGTACCCATAGTCGTCGCCGCAGGTCTCGTAGATCTCCCGCTCAAGCTGAAGGGTCGTGTAGATCTCGCGGTCGCCGCGCCGCGAGATCGCTTCGCGTAGGGGCGCTTCGAGGCCGGCGTAGTACGCGCGCCAGTCCTCGGCAGGCAGGCGAAACGAACCAACAAGTTCGTAACCAACATCACGCGCCTGATCAATGCGCGTCGCCTCGTCCCGCATGTCGAGGTACTCGTCCGCGAAGAAGGCACGCGCGCGCTCGGCTGGCTCGGCGACAAACCAGACGAGCTCGGTCACGACGAGGCAACCGCCTGACCGGAGCAACGGTCGCCAACTTCGCAGGGCATTCTCGAAGCCGATCGAGTATGCGCTGCCCTCGGCCCAGACCAGATCGAAGCCGGTGCCGAGCGAAGTGACGTCTGCCATGTCCGCGGCAACCGTCGTGATGCTGTCGGCGAGACCGAGCTCTCCGGCCCGCGCTCGCAACGCCGCCAGGAAAGGTGGATGGATGTCGACTGCAGTAACGTGTGCTCCGGTGTGTTGGGCGAGAACGATGGTCGAGCCGCCGGTGCCGCAACCCAGGTCGAGCACACGCTCCACCCGCAGGGAGTCGGGCAACAAACGCAGCGCGTGGCGGGTGGTCTCGATGCTTCCGGGACCCTGCCGGGGTGCGTCCTCGAAAACCTCGAATAGCAGGTTGAGTTCGTCGGCTTCCATGGGTTCAGCTACCGGATCAACGTAGTGGTCATCAGTCCGCCCAACGTTTGAGTTCAGCGGCGCACTTTAGCGCGCCCGCTGGAACGAATTGTTATGCGTCTCCGACACTTGGACTGGCAACTGATCCTGCCAAGATGCCACCATCGATATTCAACTCCGTGCCCGTCATGTAGGTGGCTTCGTCCGAAGCAAGCAGTACTGCTAATGCAGCCACCTCCTCAGGCAACCCGAACCTACGCAAAGGTGTATCACTGACGACCTCAGCCATTCTGGCCTCCCGATCGGGGCCATTACCCAGCATGGGCTCCCACATCGGGGTGAGAATTGCAGCTGGATGAATGGAGTTGCATCGAATTCGTAGACCCTGTTCAGCGCAGTAGAGCGAATTAAACAATTACTGCCAATTTTCACATTGTTGCCAACAAATACGTTAGGTTGAATAACAGTGCCCTCGCCTATTTCAGCAGATTCTGAAATTGCACTGTTGGCACTTTTAAAAGGTCTAAAATAGTGTGTGAGTCTAAGTGTGTGAGTCTATTGAAATCGCGAAATGGATCCTCAGAAATTAATAAGGCTTTTCCTTCAGGACAATCCACCTTTTTATTGATAAGAATTACGGATGCCTGCGATTGTAGCGCTTTGTCATAATACTTTGGATGGTCAACAAAAACAATATCTCCCGGCTGCACTACGTGAATCTCGTTCATCCCAAAAACCGGAAAAGCAGGTTCCCCAATATAGTCGGACCCGATTATAACAGCAATGTTTTCAAGGGTTTGGGGAGATGGGAATTTCACGGATTGTCGTTTGTGGTTTAAAGTTTATTGTTTTTGGTTTGTGTTTTTTTGGAATTTGGGGTTTGAATTTTGGAATTTATTCCTTCATCCTTTCCTGATACTGGCCTTTTTCAGTATCAATCCTAATTTTATCGCCTTCGTTAATGAAAAGGGGAACGTTTATTTCTGCTCCTGTTTCAACAACGGCTAGTTTAGTTGCGTTTGTTGCGGTATTTCCTTTCACACCAGGTTCGGTTGAAGTCACTTCCAAAACCACGTGGGCAGGCATTTCCACGGAAAGTGGCGCATTGTCTTCTGTATTGATTAGTACGGTAACAATTTCACCTTCTTTCATCAATTCAGGCGTATCGAGTATATCCTTCATCAGTTGAATTTGAGCGTAATCCTCTGTATTCATAAAATGATACATATTTCCCTCGTTGTATAAAAATTGAAATTTATGGGTTTCAACGCGCACATCGTCAATTTTATGGCCTGCGGAAAAGGTATTGTCAAGGGTTTTTCCGGTGGTAACACTTTTCATTTTAGTACGCACAAAAGCAGGACCTTTGCCCGGTTTTACGTGAAGGAATTCAATAATTTTATAGATGTCATTGTTATAGCGGATGCAAAGTCCTTTTCTAATATCTGATGATGTTGCCATTTTGGGTTTATTGTTTGTTATATGTGATTTAATTTGAATTGAAATAGCCTTTCATAATTCCGCGTTTGGAATTTTTGATGAACTGAAGGATTTCGTCACGTTCTGGAGTGGCCTCCATTTCGGCTTCAATGATTTCCGTAGCTTGAGTTGTATTGTAATTTTTTTGGTAAAGAAGTCTGTAAATATTCTGGATTTCAGTGATTTTTTGTGACGTAAAGCCTCTTCTTCTCAAACCAATTGAATTGATACCCACATAACTAAGTGGCTCGCGGGCTGCCTTAACAAATGGTGGAACGTCTTTTCTAACTAATGAGCCGCCTGTTACAAAGGCATGGTTGCCAATCATACAAAATTGATGTACAGCGGTCATCCCAGCCAAAACCACGTGATCACCAACAGTAACGTGTCCTGCAAGAGTACTATTGTTTGAAAAGATACAGTTATCGCCTACAATACAATCGTGCGCAATATGACAATAGGCCATAATCCAACAGTTCTTGCCAATCACCGTTTTTCCGCGATCGATAGTTCCTCTGTTTATTGTTACATATTCGCGAATTGTTGTTCCGTCGCCAATTTCCACGGTGGTATCTTCATCCTTAAATTTCAAGTCCTGCGGGATACCAGAAATTACGGCACCCGGAAAAATGTTACAATTTTTACCGATGCGCGCACCTTCCATAATTGTTACATTGCTGCCTATCCAAGTTCCTTCGCCAATCACGACGTTATTATGAATGGTCGTAAAAGGTTCGATCACAACATTTTTGGCGATTTTTGCGCCCGGATGGACGTATGCAAGTGGTTGGTTCATTTCTCTTGTTTATTGTTTTTATAGGTGAAATGTATTCGGGCCATAAAACTATTCTTTTTAATCAGATTTAGGCACCTGCTCAGTTCATTTATAAATTTTTTGTTTTTACCATTTGTGCCATTAGTTCGGCTTCTGTCACTAATTTGCCATTTGCGTAAGCGTTTCCTTGCATATGTACAATTCCGCGGCGGATGGGCGATATTAGTTCCAATTTAAAAATAAGTGTATCTCCAGGATTTACCTGCTGCTTAAACTTTACATTGTTTATTTTCATAAAAAAAGTAAGGTAGTTTTCAGGATCTGGAACGGTGCTCAATGCCAGAATCCCTCCTGTCTGTGCCATTGCTTCAACTATCAAAACCCCTGGCATTACAGGTGCTCCCGGAAAGTGGCCAACAAAGAACGGCTCGTTCATTGTCACGTTTTTAAGGCCTACCACACTGGTATCAGTCATTTCCATAATTTTATCAACCAACAAAAACGGGGGTCTGTGTGGAAGCATCGCCATAATTTGGTTTACATCCTTAACAGGCGGTAGGTTAATATCAAATTTTGGAATGTTGTTTCGGGCTTCCAGTTTTATAATTTTCGAAAGTTTTTTAGCAAACTGGGTGTTTACGTAATGTCCCGGTTTGTTGGCAATCACTTTTCCGCGAATGCGTGTTCCCACCAAAGCCAAATCGCCAATCACATCTAAAAGCTTGTGCCTAGCGGCTTCATTGGGGTAATGCAAGGTGAGATTATCTAAGATTCCGTTTGGTTTTACGGAAATGGTATCTTTTCCAAAGGCAGTTCGGAGCTTGTCCATCGTGCTTGGGGAAAGGGGTTTGTCCACATATACTATTGCATTGTTTAGATCACCGCCTTTAATTAAGCCGTGTTCCAACAACATTTCTATTTCGTGGAGAAAACTGAAAGTTCTGGCATTCGCAATTTCATTTTTAAAATCTGAAATATGTTTTAGCGAAGCATTCTGGGTTCCAAGCACTTTTGTGCCAAAATCGACCATTGTAGTAACTTGGTATTCATCAGAAGGCATCACGATTATCTCGCTCCCGGTTTCTTCATCAAGATAGGAAATGACCTCTTTTACTATATATTCTTCGCGTTGGGCATCTTGTTCTACTACACCGGCTTTTTCAACGGCTTCCACAAAAAACTTTGAGGAACCATCCATTATAGGTGGCTCGGAAGCGTCGAGTTCCATAATACAGTTGTCAACTTCTAGACCCACCAAAGCTGCCAGCACGTGTTCTGAGGTTTGAATTTTAACACCGTTCTTTTCAAGGTTTGTACCGCGTTGGGTGTTCACTACATAATTGGCATCAGCTTCAATTACGGGATGCCCCTCAAGGTCTATTCTCACAAAGGTATACCCATGATTTTCGGGTGCAGGCTTAAAAGTTAACGTAACTTCTTTGCCGGTATGCAATCCCACTCCCGTAAGGGAAACTTCCTTACCAATGGTGCGCTGTTTTACCACACTTTCATTCATTATCGAGTTTTTTTTCAACTATATTGAACCTTTCCATTATTTTGGGAAGGTTTTTGAAATATACATAACTTTTATTATAATCGCCATAACCAAATGCAGGAGAGCCCTGCAAGGTTTCATTGTCTTTCACATTTCTTCCAATTCCGCTTTGGGCTTGTATTTTCACATTATCCCCAATAACGATATGGCCCGCAATACCTACTTGGCCGCCAATGATACAATTATTTCCTATTTTGGTTGAACCTGCTACGCCTGTTTGAGCTGCAATCACAGTGTTTTCACCTATTGTAACATTATGTGCTATCTGAATTTGATTGTCGAGCTTTACCCCTTTCTTAATTAGGGTAGAGCCTAAAGTTGCCCTATCTATGGTGGTTCCGGGACCAATATCTACATTGTCCTCTATAATTACGTTGCCAATTTGTGGCACTTTGTGGTATTCGCCTTTTTCATTTGGGGTAAATCCAAAACCATCCGCTCCAATAACAACGCCGCTATTGATTACACAGGATTCGCCTATTATTGTTTCTGAATAGATCTTGGCGCCTGTGAACAATGTGGTGTTATTTCCAACGGTAACATTATCGCCAATATATACGTTAGGATAAATCTTAACATTGTTTCCAATTTTTACATTTTCTCCTATATATGAAAAAGCGCCTAAATACAAGTTTTCACCGTATTTGGCACTTTCCGAAATAAAAACTGGGTTTTCAATTCCGGTCTTGTTCATCTTCACTTGGTTATAGTATTCCAATAATTGTGAAAATGCTTTGTAAGCATTTTCTACACGTATTAATGTGGTGGATAATTCATTTGAAGCCACAAAGTCATTGTTTACAATAGTAATTGAAGCTTGGGTTGAATATATGTAGTGGGTGTATTTAGGGTTGGCCAAAAAGGTCAGGCTGCCTTTGCTTCCCTCTTCAATTTTCGCAAGTTTTGAAACCTGTACGCCTTCATCACCATCTACGGTACCGTTCAATATTCCTGCTATTTGGGCTGCTGTAAATTTCATTAGGTGTATTGGCTTTCTTTAACCGAATTGCATAAAAAGAGCAACCGCAAAATAGTGTTTTTTATATGAATTGAATGTTGATCGTTAATTTTCATTCTTGCAAAAATAGAAAAAAAGGACTTAGTCCCGATAGCTGTGCGCATTGTTTTTTGGATAGCACATATAGTATTTCACCACAGATTTTGAAAGTGCTTCCAAATTCAGCTGATCGCTTGCTTTTGCCACATCTATAATTTTTCCGTTTCTCTTCAGTAAATTTATGGTGTCTTTTTCCATACTGTAGGCCTGGTTTTCAAGCTTTCCGGCAAAAACAAAGAAGGAGGCTTCTTCTTCTGAAATATTAAATGTTTCAATAAGAACCTTTCGTTTTTCCATTATTTTTTGAGTTGAAAACGGTTGCGATTTCACTTTAATTTTTAATAAATCTCTATTCAGAAGCATTTTGGAGAGATTCCTCAAAACAAAATCATCGCTGCCCACCCACATCTTCATTGCCGAAATAATATCATAATCGTCCAGTTTTGAAAAGGTATCGAGCACTTCTTCTGAAAAATCATCTGAGTTTATATTATTACCCAGAAAAAACCTTAACCCATTACTTGCGGGAAGATTAACTCCTTGCGCGGAAAGCTGTTTGGCCCGCTTCAGTACTCGGACCAATAACTGTTCGGCCACAATACCAGTTTTGTGAAGATAGACCTGCCAATACATTAAGCGACGGGCAACGAGAAAATTCTCAACCGAATAGATACCCTTCTCCTCTACTACTAATTTGTCATCCTTCACATTCAGCATGGCTATTAGGCGCTGGGCGTTTACGGTACCTTCGGGCACGCCGGTGTAAAAACTATCTCGTTTCAAATAATCCAAACGATCCATGTCCAACTGTCCAGAAACTAATTGGTGTAGAAATTTTCGAGGGTGCCCATCTTTGAATATCTGTATGGCAAGCGTTAATTGCTTGTTAAACTTTTGGTTTAAAGCCTCCATAAAAAGCAGGGAGATTTGCTCGTGGCTGATGTTTTCAACAATGCTGTTTTCCATAGCATGCGAAAAAGGGCCGTGCCCAATGTCGTGCAAAAGAATGGCGATATAAAGTGCTTCCTCTTCTTTTTCAGAAATTTCAACCCCCTTTGATTGAAGCACTTGCACTGCTTTCTGCATTAAAAACATTGCGCCCAACGCATGATGGAAACGTGTGTGATGCGCTCCAGGATAAACGATATATGAAAAACCCATCTGAGAGATTCTGCGAAGTCTTTGGAAGTATTTATGTTCCATCAAATCAAAAACCAGCTTGTTGGGTATGGTAATAAAACCATAGATGGGGTCGTTAATTATTTTAAGCTTTGGAAGGGTTTTCAAACTTTAACTTTAAATTAATAGCCTCAATAGTTTATTGAAACAATTCAGGACTATTTTTGAAGGAAATTCCTCAAAGCAGCGAGAATTATTCACAATTTAAATTTAACTATACTCCTACGTTAAAGCTTCGGAGTATGAAGACAAATATACATATATGAGCGACATAAAAGTACTATGGGTAGATGACGAGATAGATTTGCTTAAACCACACATTCTCTTTCTTGAAAACAGAAATTACAAAGTAACCACCGCACAGAGCGGTACCGATGCTTTGGAAGAAATAAAAAAAGAAACTTTCGATATTGTTTTTTTAGATGAAAACATGCCAGGCCTCTCTGGGCTTGAAACACTTGCGGAAATCAAGGAGCAACAGGCTTCCATTCCGGTGGTGATGATCACGAAAAGTGAGGAAGAATACATTATGGAAGAGGCCATCGGTTCCAAAATAGCCGATTACCTAATAAAACCCGTGAACCCTCACCAAATCCTTCTGAGTTTAAAAAAGAATTTGGACCACAGCAGATTGATTTCGGAAAAAACAACTTCAAACTATCAACAGGAATTCCGAAAAATAGCGATGGACCTTTCTATGGTGAACAGTTTTGAGGAATGGAAAGACCTCTATCAAAAACTGGTTTTCTGGGAATTGGAGCTTGAAGGCATTGAAGACTCTGGGATGTTTGAAATTCTGGAATCGCAAAAAACCGAAGCAAACAGCCAGTTCTGTAAGTTTATTGACAAGAATTACAAAAAATGGTTTGAAGACCCAAGCGAGGCTCCCACTATGTCCCATACATTATTCAAAGAAAAGATACAACCACAGCTGCAGCAAGGAACTCCTACGCTACTGGTGGTCGTGGATAATTTAAGGTTTGACCAATGGAAAGCTTTTGAGCCAACGATTGCAAATATTTACAAAAAAACCCACGAAGAACTTTTCTGTAGTATACTGCCCACAGCTACACAATATGCGCGAAACGCTATTTTTTCCGGCTTAATGCCAAGTGATATGGAAAAACTGCATCCTGATCTTTGGCTGAATGACACCGAAGAAGGAGGAAAAAACTTGAAAGAAGAAGAGTTTTTTGAGGCGCAACTCAAAAGATTGGGAATGAAACTAAATTGGAGTTATCATAAAATTTCAAGTTTAAAGCAGGGAAAAAAACTTGTAGAAAACTTCAGAAATCATAAAGATGAAGATTTAACGGTTGTAGTATATAATTTTGTGGATATGCTTTCCCACTCCAAAACAGAAATGGAGGTTATTAAGGAGTTGGCTTCCACAGATAAATCATACCGATCATTAACGCAAAGCTGGTTTAAAAACTCGCCGTTGTTAGAGGTTATCCAACAAGCTGCACGATTGGGCTTCAAGCTAATAATCACTACGGATCACGGAACCATTAATGTAAAAAATCCTTCAAAAGTAATTGGCGATAAAAACACCAGCCTTAATCTTCGCTATAAAACAGGCAAGAGTTTAACTTATGAGGACAAAGAGGTAATGGCGGCAAAAGATCCTAAATCCATCTGCTTGCCTACAATCAATATGAGCAGTTCGTTTATATTTGCCAAGGGGGATTATTTCTTTGCATATCCAAACAACTACAACCATTACGTAAGTTATTTCAGAAATACCTATCAACACGGCGGGGTTTCTTTGGAGGAAATGATAATTCCTTTTTCAGTCTTAACACCAAGGTAGAGCTGTAAAACCTTTTCATAAAATTTAGACAATTTCCAAGAAATGCGGATTTGATAGATATATTTTTTATATTCGTTCCGTTTTTGAAATGGAAATCACATATACCCAAAACGAAATTCCCGAAGTTGCTGAACAAATCCTGACAGCATCAGCCTCTAATATATTCCTACTTTACGGTGAAATGGGAGTAGGTAAAACTACTCTCATTAAAGAAATTGTAAAACAACTTGGGGTTCTGGAACTATCTGGAAGCCCCTCATTTTCAATTGTCAATGAATATGAAACTGGGAACGGTGTAGTATATCACTTTGATTTTTATAGAATTAAGAGTATAGCGGAAGCTTATGATATTGGACTGGAAGATTATTTTTACAGTGGAAATTATATTTTTATAGAATGGCCTGAAAAAATAAACGAATTATTGCCTAAAAGTGCAAATAGCATATATATTATGAAAAACAATAACGGAAGTAGAACCTTAAAATTAAAGCAAGTGAAATAAAATTGTGGCGAGATATATCCATTTATAAATTTCTTCTTAATCGTTTGCCCCAAATCGCAAAAATTATAGAACAGGAAATTTATTATCAAAAAAATTTATAAATATATAATAATAATAATTAAAATACTCTTCATTTTTCGCAGTAGGTTTGGTGTAATATTAACCTCACAAAACTTATTTATTATGAAAACTGTAAAGTACTTATTTATCGCAGCAATTTTTTCATTAGGAACCTTAGCTTCTTGCACCCCAGAAAGCATCCAGGATGAACAAGCACCCCAACAAATCCACAAGAGCAAAATCATCGTACCTAGTAACGGGTAGTATTATAGCGCTAATAATAGCGGCAACCCCTTACTTATTTTATTCATATGAAAGTTTCCCACAAACAAAATCGTGGGAAACTTTTTTATTTACATATCACGCAAACTGGTATCAAGAAGTATATGTATCTGTATGGACGATGATGGGGAAATTTGTACCGTTACTCCTTTTGGTGCTCTGGTTTATTACTTGCAAACACTGGTGGTACCACGTAATACTTATCCCCATTGGGATGTTTGCCTTTCAACTATTCAGCGTTATTAATGATGATGTTGGTATTACGGACGAAGTGGAAATATGGTGGCTTTTCCCAATAATGCTTGTTATTATTCCATTGGTATATCTCATTAAGGCCAAGCTTTCTAACAAATTAATGGGCAAAGATTTAAAAAGTTTTGAAGAAGATCTGGGCACCAAAAAGAACCTTTGGCAACAGATCAAAGATCTTTTTTGATTCACTACTTTTATTCAATATCAAATTTAATCCGTACATTGGTCCGTTGTTATTCTTGTAATATTACAATTCAAAAATTGCAACTGCTATCACAAAAAATGATATTATATCATTAAATCTTGGGGTAGCATTAATAAAAAAACCTCAAAACTAAACCTAGATACTAACAAAAAACCAGAAGCAAACCAACCAATAATTGCCGGTGAAAAAAGAAATATAATTACTGTGTTATTAGAAGTGTTAAAGTTTTAACACCAATTTGGAGATTAGAATGTATTTCAAAGCATTTTATTGCAGAATAACCTGTAAAGATACCATAAACTTAATTATTACGTTTAAGTTTTTTGACTGTAAGTTTGACCCATATTAACCTCACAAAAACTTACTATCATGAAAAACTTAAAACTTATTATTGTAGCCGCAATTTTTGCCGCAGGACTATTTGTTTCTTGCACCCCTGAAGGAATCCAAGATGAACAAACCCCACAACAAATCGACGTCAGAACGGTTAAAGTTCCGCCAGCCGGATAAAAAAAGTCTTATACAGGGAGGCATCGTTGTTTTTATAATAGCTTGCACCCCTTTTATTTATTACGCATATGAAAGTTTCCCAGCCGATACCTCGGTCTGGGAAACTTCATTTTTTACCTTCACTACCAAGTACCCAAATTTAAACCAGTACGCTTGGTTTTTAACCGGCAAAATAATTCCTGTAATTTTATTGCTTATATGGTTTTTCACTTGCAAACATTGGTGGCATTGGATTATTTTGGTCCCACTTTCTATGTATATTTTTCAATTGTTCAACATTTTAAAACAGAATATAAATGCTGATGAAGTGGAAATAATCTACGTAATCCCTATAATGATGGTATTGGTTCCATTTGTCTATTTAATTCGCGCAAAACTTTTTAGCCAGATGAGATCAGACGATTTAAAGTCATTTGAAGAGGAGCTTCTTCAAAGAAGATCTTTTTGGGATCAAATAAAAGACCTATTCCGATAATCTTTTAACTTGAACGAATATGAAAATTATTCCGTAAATTGATACGGTCAAGTTTAAACTATGCCAAATCCAAAATCACCATTCACGATTGCGCAACTGCTTCCTCAAGAAGAAACCCTTGAAATAACAAAGCAAAAAGGGGAACTCTATATAGGTATTCCCAAAGAAACCTATTTCCAGGAAAAGCGAATTTGCCTTACCCCAGATGCGGTTAATGCCATCGTGAGCAATGGCCACAGGGTTTTGATTGAAAAAGGAGCTGGGAATGAAGCAGGGTTTTCTGACAAAGATTACTCAGAAGCCGGCGCACAATTAACAGAAGATACAAAAAAAGTATTTGGTTGCCCAATAATACTAAAGGTAGAGCCCCCTACTCTGGAAGAATTGGAAATAATTAAACCGAAAACAGTTCTCATTTCGGCACTTCAACTAAAAACTCGCCAAAAATCATACTTTGAAGCGCTTTCAAAAAAGAAAATTACCGCTCTTGCTTTTGAGTTTATCAAAGATGAAGACCACAGTTATCCTGCCGTTAAAGCTTTAAGCGAAATTGCTGGAACGGCCTCTGTACTTATTGCCGCTGAATTAATGGTCAACGCCAAAAAAGGAAATGGCCTTCTTTTTGGAAACATAAGTGGCGTCCCTCCCATTGAAGTTGTTGTAATTGGTGCAGGTACCGTAGGCGAATTTGCAGTGCGTTCTGCCCTTGGTTTGGGCGCCAATGTAAAAGTATTTGACAGCTCCATTACCAAATTAAGAACTATCCAAACCAATGTCAACCGTATTTTATATACCTCTACGGTGCAACCTAAAAACTTGATGAAAGCTCTCTTGCGCTGTGATGTTGCAATTGGAGCTGTTCGCGGACAAAATCGGGCCCCCATAATCGTTACGGAAGAAATGGTGCGGAATATGAAAAAAGGAGCCGTAATAATAGATGTATGCGTAGATATGGGCGGCTGTTTTGAAACAACCGAAATGACCAGTCATGACAACCCAACATTCATAAAACACGACGTGATACATTATGGGGTTCCCAATATTCCTGCACGCTATCCTAAAACCGCCTCTATTTCAATAAGTAATATCTTCACGCCCTATATTTTGGAAATTGCCGAAAGTGGCGGATTGGAAAATGCCATCCGCTTTGATAACGGTTTAAAAAATGGGTTGTACTTTTACCGCGGAATTTTGACCAATAAGGCAGTTGCAGATTGGTTTGATATGCCTTATAGCGATCTTAATTTATTGATTTTTTAAGTTTTGACAAATCAAATACCGAATTAATCAATCCCAAATCCCAAAAAATGAAGTTAGCATACCGATTGGTCTATTTTTCAGGTGGTTTTATAATTGGAATAGCCCTGCTGTTTTTTATTCTCAGCGGAAAAAAAACATCCTGTGCCTATGGTTTGGATGCGAGAACCCTTAAAAACATCAGAGTGAAAGAACGCGCCTTTTCTGAAAAAACGCTGACAGTTCTCCGAGAAAATCAAATGGATACCTCGGCAATTTCAACTTTGTTGGAAGACGGGGATGTATTGTTTTCAGAAAGTAATACCAATCTGGATTCCTGCAAACAGTATGTTATTGAAGGGAAGATCTTAGAAAAATACCTAAAAGTCAGAATTGAGAATTGTGACAGCTTGGCAACGGTAACAGAAGCAAACGTTTTTCAGAAGTAATCGAGCTTTCGTTTCAGAATGTACCTCTAAATTTTCAATCACTTACACCTTCTAAACTTCTTTAAAGCTTCCTTCGATTCTTCTCCTTTTTCAAAAGTGTAAGCTCCCTGCTGGTTTGTCCAGCAACCGAAGTGTTTTCCTCTGCACGGCGTATTAGATAAGGCATCACGTCTTTCACAGGGCCAAAAGGAATGTATTTCGCTACATTGTACCCTATCGCTCCAATGTTGAATGAAATGTGGTCGCTCATTCCGAAAAGTTGGCCAAACCAAACACGATTATCACTTTTTGAAATCTCTTTTTGTTTCATCATATCCATTGCCAGATAAGTACTGTACTCATTATGTGTTCCTACGAACAATTCAATATCATTAAGGTTGTCCAAAATATATTTCATTATTTCGTTGAAGTTGTCATCAGTGGCTTTTTTGCTCTCGCAGATTGGGGTTTTATAGCCTTTTTCTGCTGCACGCTCGTTTTCCTTTTCCAAATAGGCGCCCCGAACAATTTTGAACCCAAGTTTATACCCCTTTGCCTTGGCCTTTTGGTGCATGTTTTTTAGATACTCCAACCGGTCCCAACGATAGCATTGTAAAGTATTAAAGACAATAGGACGTTCCGTATTGTATTTTTCCATCATTGTCTCACAAAGACTGTCGGCAGCGTCCTGCATCCAGGATTCCTCAGCGTCAATAAGCAAACGGACTCCACAATCATGGGCTGTTTTTGAAACTCGATCATACCTATTTTCGATATTTTTCCAATACACTTTTTCAGCATCAGTCAATGGCTGGTTTTCAGTGACCTTTTGCCAAACTTTAAACCTTCCAAATCCTGTGGGTTTAAAGACCGAAAAAGGCATTGCTTCCATGTTTTTGGAAAGCTCGGTTAGTTCAATTACTTTATCTGCAGTGATGTCAAATTGTGAATCTTCCTCTTTTCCTTCAACAGAAAAATCCAATACTGAAGAAACTCCTACATCAAAAAGTCTTTCAACTGTAGACATACAGTCTTTTTCGTTCACACCACCACAAAAATGGTCAAAAACCGTAGAGCGGATGAGCCCTTCTACCGGGAGGTTTACATTCAATGCGAATTTTGTAACCGCTGATCCAATTTTCACCAATGGTTCCATGGAAATCATTTTGAAAAGAAAATATGCGCGTTCCAGTTCGGAATCACTTTTTAGCTGAAATGCAGTCTCAGTATTATCGAAGAGTGAGTTTGATGTCATATAAAGTTAAATAAAGTGTGCAAATATAGTTAGATTTGAACTTTGAATATATGAGAAAAGTCAATAAGTTTATGGGAAAAGTACTAAATGAAAAAGGCCTAGTGTATCGCAATAAGATTGCCTGGGAAATCTTTTCGGATTCACTAAAGGAGTTAAAACCCTCCGGAATATTTGTATTGACCGATGAAAACACGCTAAAGCACTGCCTACCCTATTTTTTGAAAAGGATAGCTTTTAAAATCGCTCCCGAAACCATTACGGTTCCGGCAGGTGAAATCCACAAGAACATAAGTACGAGCTTAACAGTATGGGAAATACTTTCAGAAAAGGGTGCCGATAGAAATAGCTTAATAATCAATCTTGGTGGCGGTGTGGTAACCGATCTTGGTGGTTTTGTGGCTTCCACTTTTAAGCGCGGAATTTCCTTTATAAATATCCCCACTTCCCTACTCGCAATGGTTGATGCTTCCGTTGGAGGGAAAAACGGGGTTGATTTGGGGCATATAAAAAACCAAATTGGCGTAATCAATCTTCCCGAAATGGTAATCTTGGACACTGGGTTTCTAAAAACTTTACCCGATGAACACCTTACATCCGGCCTTGCGGAAATGCTGAAACACGGCATCATCCACAGCAAAGAATATTGGGAACGCGTAAAGAACATCGATGTTTCCAAGAAAGCGGAATTTGAAGCATTGATTTGGGATTCCATTGAAATCAAAAAAGAGATTGTCACCAAAGATCCGTTGGAAAAAGACTTGCGGAAAACGCTTAATTATGGCCACACGCTCGGCCACGCAATAGAATCGTATTTTCTTGAAAACCCCGATAAGAAAACCTTGTTGCACGGTGAAGCGGTTGCGGTGGGGATTGTTTTGGCCACCTACATTTCAATGGAAACTTATGGGTTTCCGAAAGAATCATTGCACGATGTTTCAAAAACTATATTCAAGTATTTTCCAAAGCAAACTTTTAGCAAAAAGGATATTGAAGCCATCATAAAACTACTAGTCTTCGACAAAAAAAATAGAAATGGGCAAGTGCTGTTTGTTCTTTTAGAGGACATAGGCCATCATAGAACCGACTGTGTTGTTAGCAACTCGTTGATATACAGTGCTTTTGAGTATTATAAAAAAATATAAAAATTTTCTTCAAAATATTTTTAAGTCATCTATTTTTGAATAGTTTTATAACCACAAACCAAAAGATTGAATATTAAATGAAGCGCATTATTGTAGATTACCGAAAGTTGACACCCGAGATACTTTCATTATTAGTTGAAAAGTATCCTGACGGATATGACGACGACCACGTTATCACCTTTAAAAACGCCAAAAACGAGACCGTTGAAGCGGTTGAGGTTAGGACAAACGATACTATTTATTTGGTAAAGGTAAGTTCGCGTCTCGAAACAACCATGGCAAATTTTGATGAAGATGATTACGATGATGCAGACTTCAATGAGCCAATAAGCGAAATTCCGGACAAAAAGAAAATGGAAGAGGAGGAATGATTTCTTCCAAATAAAAAAGAGGCGTGATTGCCTCTTTTTTTTGTTGAAACTTTTGTTTGTTATTAAGTTTGCTGAAGTTCGTGCTTAGCCTCCTTAATCAATCTTGAATTGAAAGCAGACAAATCCTTCAGGCTTATGCTGGTAATAAGAACTTCATTATAGGTAGCGTTCCGCTATTATATTACAATGGTGCTTTTCGTGACCGCAGATCACGAATCCAGCAGCTCTTACAGACATAACGCTTCCATTGGCCTGGCCAATCTGCTTTAACTGGTTTTCATCAAAACTTTTGAAAAGGCTCAGCGTGGCGTTTCGTACCGCTACATAATTTTGCAAAAGATCTGCAACAGTTTTGCTACTTGCAAGAGCTTTCTCAGCAAATATATTTTCATCAAAACCTTTGAGTTCTGCATTGTTGCTACGGGCAAAATACAGAACTCTGTACGCAAAAACCCTTTCGGTATCAGTAATATGCAGCAATATATCTTTGGGCGTCCATTTGCCTTCAGCGTATTGATGGTTCCATTTATTATTGGGCAAGCTCTGTAAAAAAGCATTGGTAGTATCCATTCCCTTTACAAGCGCATCAACCAAATTGGTGTTTTCCACCAATTCTATGTAATTTTTATAATACGGATTGTATTCTGAAGGTGAAATATTTGATGGGCGCATATTTTTTTTTCGAAAGGTAAAAAAAAACCTTTGCTGTTAGGCAAAGGCTTTAATATAAAATTGGGTGAAGGATCAAATTTCTTTAAATATAGAATGAAGCAATCGTTTTTTGTCGTTAATGCTCTCTTCCATAGAGATCATTGTTTCTGTACGGCTAACTCCCTCTATATCATCTATTTCATAAATAATATCCTTGGCGTGCGCTGTGTCTCTCGCCCTAATTTTACAGAAAATATTGAATTTCCCCGTAGTTACGTGGGCTACGGTCACAAATGGAATGTGGCTGATTCGCTCCAGTACAAACTGTGTTTGTGAAGTTTTAAAAATGAAAACCCCCACATATGCTATAAAGGAATATCCCAGCTTTTTATAATCAACTTGAAGTGAAGATCCGGTAATGATTCCAGCATCTTCCATCTTTTTTACGCGAACGTGGACGGTACCCGCAGAAATGTCAAGCTTTTTTGCTATATCGGTGAAAGGAATTCGTGTATTATCGATTAGTAAACCGAGAATCTTGTGATCTGTGTCGTCTAATTTAAATTTTGCCATAACTATATTTATGCTCAATAAAGATGGTTATGTAGCGGAATGTGCCGGTGATAACATTTTTATTTTTAAAGACAATACCCTGTTAACACCCCCGGCGAGCGCTGGCATAC
>JAPKFY010000078.1 GCA_026646335.1 Aequorivita sp.
GATGGAACGTCTCCTTCAAAGAGTGGGTCGACTGCCGAGGTTTGCACCATCGCTCGAATTCGCCGCAAAAATAGGATTTATTTTTGCAAAATACAAGTGTTTGGTTGCATTATTTCATGGTGCGCCTGCGGGCTTTATTATATTTCTCTACAAGGTTTTCAGCCGTATTTCCCATTCCGTCTGTGCCGTACATTTCGGCCATTTTGGGATTTATAAATCGCCAACCGAAACTAGAATCGTACATTTTAGCATCGGTGCCAAAGGCAGAAGATGGTTTGCCAACAACGTAGGGCCCGCGTGTCATATGTTCAACTCCACCCGAAATAAACAAATCGCCATCTCCAGCTTTTATCGCTCTATTGGCTTGTATGATTGCTGAAAGTCCACTACTGCACAGCCTGTTTACGGTTTCACCTGGAACTGTAACTGGCAATCCAGCTAGCAATGCTGCCATTCGTGCCACATTTCTATTGTCTTCGCCTGCTTGATTGGCACAGCCAAGAATTACATCATCATAAGCATCTTTGGGAATGTTTGGGTTTCGTTTTACGATTTCTGCAATTACCAAAGCCGCTAGATCGTCTGTCCTCACAGCGCTTAGTGCTCCTTGGTAATTACCTATTGGCGTTCGTATTCCGTCAATTATATATGCTTCTTTCATTCTAATTTTATTCTAATTTAATATTTCCGAAAAGGTATCGCCCTGTTTTATATCGCCAGTTTTATAACCTTTCATAAACCATTTCATTCGTTGTTCAGAGGTTCCGTGGGTGAAACTATCGGGTTCCACGTCTCCTCGTGACCTTTTTTGAATGGCGTCATCGCCAACAGCATTGGCTGCACTCAAAGCTTCTTCTATATCGCCTTCTTCCAAATATTCTTGGTTGTAATGTGCCCAAAGTCCTGCATAAAAATCTGCTTGAAGTTCAAGTGCCACAGATAATTTGTTGGCTTCACTTCTATTTTGGCGTTGCAATTGCGTTACTTTTTGTGAAGTTCCGAGTAATGTTTGCACATGGTGCCCAATTTCATGAGCAGTTACATAAGCAATGGCAAAATCTCCTCCTTTTGCTCCAAAGCGGGTTTTCAATTCATCAAAAAATGCCAAATCCATATATAGTTTATGGTCTGCAGGGCAATAAAACGGGCCAGATGCTGAGCTCGCATTACCACAGCCAGTGCTAACCGCATCGGTAAATAAAACCATTGTAGGTTTTTCATATTCCCCAATGTTGTTTTGCCTAAAAATTTGGCTCCAAACATCTTCTGTGTCTGCCAAAACGGTAGCCATAAAGCTTCCCATTTCTTTTTCTTGAGCGGTAAGCTCCCGTTGTTCGGTTTGTTGTGTCGTTTGGCTATTGCCTAATTGTTCGACAATTGGCGCAAGTTGTTGCCCCGTTTCACCACCGAAAAATTGTAGTGCAAGAACAATTAATGTCACTACAATTCCGCCACCAGCTGCCAACTTGCCTTTGCTCATTCCACGTCGGTCATCCAAATTTCCGCTTTGTCTTCTGCCTTGCCATTTCATAATTTATACTGTATTCGTTAGGTTTTTTATTAATTCGAATTACTCCCAATCCTTGCTAGTTCTGTAAACCACACCCTTAAAAAGTGCGACCAATTCATCGCCACGCTTTACTTCAACGATGTTAAAACCCAGTTTGTTATTTACTTTTTCAATTACGGATTCTGCTGTTAAATAATCGCCTTCGTTCAATGCTTCAATGTGGTTTATTGAAGTTTCGATGGAAACAGCGTATTTTCCGTGGGTATTAGCGGCAAAACCGAAAGCAGTATCTGCCAAACTATAACTGATGCCTCCGTGGGCTTTGTTCATACTATTCAACATTTCTTTTCGAATGGTCATTGCAACTTTGCATTTGCCTTTTTCAACTTCCAAGATTTTAATACCGAGCCACGAACTGAAAGCGTCTTGACTGAGCATTTTTATTGGTACTTCTTGAGGTTTGAGGCGTGAGGTATGTGGTTTGAGGTTTTTCATTATTTCTTATCAATTCTGATTGAGATCTTGGAACGCAAACTTGTTATCATTTTTGAAAGTTCGGTAATATGCTTTCTAACTTCTTCGTCTTCTTCAAAACTAATATAATTTCTCAATCTTGCCTTTGTACTGCAAGCCACGCATTCTTCTGCACTGTGCCAGGCGTTACCAAGATAATTGTGAAATTGCTTATCAGAGCCGGATGAACCTTCTTCGATATTCAGTGCAATAGAATCCGAAGCTCTTTTGAATTGGGTAGTAAGCTCAAATCTCTCTTCTCGTGGAAATTTTTTAACTAAAGTATTCACAATCTCACCAAAATCAATCGATTTTTGATAAACCTGCAAATCCTCAAATCTAAAATGATATTCTGATTTCATAAAGTTCAATTTTTTGAGGCCTCATACCTCACACCCCAAACCTCACGCCTTCTCGATTCATTTTCCTCAGCAAAGGCGAACAACGGTAACGATCTTCATGATATTCATCGTAAAGTTCGTCCATTTGTTTAACGCACCAATCAATACCTTTTTCATCAGCCCAAGCCAAAAGTCCTTTTGGGTAATTCACGCCTTTGGTCATTGCATTGTCAATATCTTCCGAGGAAGCGATGTTCCAAAAAAGTGCATCGGCGGCTTCGTTGATGAGCATTATGAGAACTCTTTCAAAAA
Organism: Aequorivita sp.; assembly: GCA_026646335.1. Taxonomy (GTDB): domain Bacteria; phylum Bacteroidota; class Bacteroidia; order Flavobacteriales; family Flavobacteriaceae; genus Aequorivita. The sequence continues at coordinate 2,677 of JAPKFY010000078.1, forward strand.
TATTTTCAGCTTTTTCAGAAGACAAAGACCCCTCGACTGCGCTCGAGGTGACATTCTCTTTACCTGAATAATCATAATATCCCTTTCCGCTTTTCCTACCTAAATAACCTGCTTCGGAAAAACGTTTTTGGGTAAAAGACGGCTTGTACCTCGGGTCGAAATAGAAAGCTTCAAAAACGGTTTCGGTAACGGTGTAATTTACATCGTTACCAATAAAATCCATCAGTTCGAACGGTCCCATTCTGAATCCCCCAACTTCTTTCATTGCGGAATCTATTTCAGAAAAAGTTGCAATTCCTTCCTCATAAATTCTGAGCGCTTCACCGTAAAAAGGGCGGGCGACTCTATTTACAATAAATCCAGGAGTGTCTTTTGCAACTGCAACACTCTTACCCCAATCTTTAATTGTTTTTATTGAAATGTTTAAAGTTCCTTCAGAAGTCTGAATGGCTGGAATAACCTCAACCAATTTCATCAATGGCGCGGGATTGAAAAAGTGAATCCCGATGCAACGTTCTGGTTTTTGAAGGGAAGAAGCAATGGAGGCTATCGATAAAGAAGAAGTATTTGAGGCAATGATACAATCGTCACTTACAAACTTTTCCAATGTTGAAAACACGTTCTTTTTTACCTCCAGATTTTCAACAATTGCTTCAATTGTCAAATCGGAATCTTTCAATTCTTTTAAGGAATTGACATATTTTATATTGTTTTGGATGCGTTGTTTTTCTGCAGAATCGATTTTTCCTTTTTCCACCAAACGATCCATTATTTTTTCCAAATCAGCTTTGGCTTTTTCCAGTGCTTCCGTTTTTGTATCGTATAATTTCACAGAAAAGCCAGCTGTAGCTGCTACTTGCGCGATTCCACTGCCCATTGTTCCTCCGCCGATTATTCCAACATTCTTAATCATTTATTTTCCTTTAAAATTTGGCTTTCTTTTATTTACAAATGCATCAACCCCTTCAGCATAATCTTCACTTTGGGCAGACTCTATTTGTAGTTTGCTTTCCATATGCAATTGTTCTTCCAAACTATTCTGCATTGAATTGTTCAACAAACGTTTAGTCAGCCCCAATGCTTTCGTAGGCATGTTAGCCATTGTATTTGCTATGTTATTCACTTCTTCCATAAAATTTTCAGAAGAAACCACTTTGTAAACCATTCCCAATTCTTCAGCTTGTTCTGCAGAAACTTTATCGCCCAGCATCATCAGGGCCGAAGCTTTTTGAAAACCGATCAATCGTGGTAAAAAGAAAGTGCCGGCACTATCTGGAACCAACCCAATTTTACTGAATGCTTGAATAAAGCTCGCGTTTTCAGAAGCAATTACAACATCGCAAGCCAAGGCAATATTCGCGCCAGCTCCTGCAGCAACGCCATTAATGGCACCAATAATTGGTTTTTCAATATTTCGAATTCGGGATATGATTGGGTTGTAATGTTCCTCAAGAATTTTTTTGAAACCCGGGTTTAATTCTGGAGAAGTGACTTCTTTTAAATCCTGTCCCGCGCAAAAGGCTTTTCCGCTGCCAGTAATTACAATTGCACGGACCTCTGAATTTTTTTCGCAGGCATCCAATTCGCTTTGAAGCAATAGCGCCATTTCGCGGTTGAAGCTGTTAAAGACTTCTGGACGGTTTAGCGTTAGTGTGGCTACCTTATTTTCTATTTTGGTGGTTATGCTTTTATTCAATTTTATATATTTTAAAAGACCCTTAGACTGTACTTCGGCTACGCTCAGCACAAGCTACTCAGGGTGAGATTTAGATTTATTTCAAACATTTAAAGTAATCAAAAGGTTCTAGGCAGTCGTCGCATTTAAAAAGCGCTTTGCAGGCCGTGGAGCCAAATTGGCTCACCAAATGCGTTTGTGTGCTTCCGCATTGCGGGCATTTAACCATTTTTTTTTCACCGAGCAAAACGTCTTTGTCGTGCGATTCTGACAATGGCCGGGCAATGCCGTATTCTTCCATTTTCTGGAGTCCTTCCTCGGAAATCCAATCAGTTGACCAAGCCGGGGAAAGAACCAATTCAACTTCGGCTTTTTTTCCTATTTCTGAAAAGGCCTTTTTTAAATCGTCCGCAATTACGTCCATTGCAGGGCAACCGGAATAGGTAGGCGTTAGTTTTATTTTTACAACTCCGTTTTCTTCAATTGCTTCACGAATAACTCCAAGCGCCAAAACCGAAAGCACGGGAATCTCAGGATCTGAAACGGTTTTCAGAACTGGGATTAAATGCGATTCGATATGTGCTGTTTCAGTCAACAAATTCTTTCTTATAAATTAAAAAACCCTTCGACTGCGCTCAGGGCGACATTGGATTTACCAAGTCATATTCGGATAGGTGCGCTGCATATACTGCAATTCTGCCAAAATAAAGCCCATATACTCTGTATGAACGCCTTCTTTTCCGCCTTTGGTGAAATATTTGTTTTCGGGAACCGTAAGCGTGGCTTCTTTTAAGATTTCAGCAACTTCTTCGTAATATTTTTCTTTAAAAGTTGAAACATCAATACCGATTCCTTCTTTTGCTATTGCTTTTTCAGAATCGGTCATGTAGAAAAGTTCGTCTGTAAACCGCCAAAGGTCATCAATGGCTTCCTGCATTTTTTTATTGCTTTCTTCGGTTCCATCGCCCAAACGTTTTACCCAATCACTTGAAAAGCGTTTGTGGTAACTAACTTCCTTTATTCCTTTTTTTGCGATTGCAGCCAAAGTTTCATCAGGACTATTTTGCAATCTTTCCATCAACATAAAGTGATAGACATCAAACAAAAACTGTCGTCCTATCACATAACCAAAATGTGTGTTTGGCTGTTCTACCAACAAACAATTTTTATATTCCCTCTCGATTCTTAGAAAAGCGATATCGTCTTCAGTGTTGCTTTCGCCTTTTAACTTTGCCGCGTATTGATAATAACTTCGCGTTTGTCCAAGCAAATCCAATGAAATATTGGTCAGCGCAATATCGGTTTCCAAATTTGGGCCGTGGCCGCAGAGTTCGCCCAATCGATGTGCGAGGATTAGGGAGTTATCGGCAATTGTGAGAATATATTTATAGAGATTTTGGTTTTTCATATAAGCTTTAGATTTGTTTTTCAAAGACCTTTCGACTGCGCTCAAGGTGACAAATAGTTTTACATATGCTTCACTTCGTCTGGCAAATCATAAAAGGTAGGATGGCGATAAACCTTATCCTGAGCGGGTTCAAACATTTCGCCGTTGTGTTCGGGGTTTGAGGCGGTAATATATTTACTTTCAACTACCCAAATGCTTACGCCTTCGTTTCTTCTAGTGTAAACATCACGGGCATTTTCCATTGCCATTTCGGCATCGGCGGCATGAAGGCTTCCAAAATGACGGTGTTCCAATCCGTTTTTACTGCGGACGAATATTTCCCAAAGGGGCCAGTTTTTTTTCATAAATAAAGTCTTGAGTCGTTAGTATTTTGTATTGAGTTATTCATTGTTTTTCTAAGGATTTAATTAACGCGTAATTCATTTTTTGCACTTCAATTACTTCTTTAAGAATAGGTTCTACCAAATTTTCAGATACTAAATTAAGTTTAAGGGAAAGTATCAATTGAGTATAAAGCTCATAGGCCGAACCATTTGCAATACTAAGGAAATTTTTAAATTCACCTTTTGTATTTCTTCCGTACCTTCTGCAATATTAGAAGGTACAGAAACGGCACTTCTTCGTATTTGACTAGTCAATCCGTATTTTTCTTCTTTTGGAAAATTTGAAAATAATTTATAAGTTTCAACGGCAATATCCATTGCTTTATGCCAAACTTTTAAATCATTTAATACATTCATAATCGTAAGGTTCTAATTACTAATTTCTCAATACTCAATACTTACTTAACTTGCTTTTGCTACTTTTCGTTTTTCATTCTTTTCAGCGTGTGCCATTGCGGCATCACGGACCCATTCGCCATTGTTCCATGCGTTTACTCTGGCGCTCATTCTTTCTTTATTACACGGGCCGTGGCCTTTTACCACTTGCCAGAATTCGTCCCAATCAATTTCGCCAAAATCATAATGACCTGTTTCTTTATTGAATTTCAAATCTGGATCTGGAATAGTCAATCCTATTAATTCTGCTTGCGGCACGGTTTGATCTATAAACTGCTGGCGCAATTCATCATTGCTTTTTCGCTTTAGTTTCCATTTCATCGATTGCTCTGTGTGAACGGATTCCGCATCAGTTGGACCCAACATCATCAAGCTTGGCCACCACCAACGGTTAAGCGCATCTTGCGCCATTGCTTTTTGTTCTTCGGAACCACGGCAAAGGGTCAACATAATTTCATACCCTTGGCGTTGGTGAAAACTTTCTTCCTTGCATACGCGTACCATTGCTCTTGCATAGGGTCCGAAAGAAGTATTGCAAAGCGGCACTTGGTTGATTATTGCTGCGCCGTCAACCAACCAGCCAATGGCGCCCATATCTGCCCAAGTGATTGTTGGATAGTTAAAAATTGAAGAGTATTTTGCCTTTCCGCTATGGAGTTGTTCGTAAAGTTCATCGCGTGAAATACCCAATGTTTCACAGGCCGAATACAGATACAATCCGTGGCCAGCTTCATCCTGAATTTTTGCCAAAAGGGCGGCTTTTCTGCGTAATGAAGGTGCTCGCGTTATCCAGTTTCCCTCAGGAAGCATTCCAACCACCTCACTGTGTGCGTGTTGGCTTATCTGCCGAATATGGGTTTGGCGGTACTTTTCGGGCATCCAATCTTTCGGCTCTATCTTCTCATCACGCGCAATGCGGGCTTCGAAGATTTGTTCTAAGTTCTTTATTTCTTTTTCGCTCATAAAACTATGCTATAAAGCTAGGAAGACATCCCCCTAGCCCCCTTCAAAGGGAGAATTAAACATCAAAATCTACTTTCACTTTTTCCGAAGTGGGAACGGCTTGGCAACTCAATATAAAGTTCTGCGCTACTTCCTTTTCTTCCAAAGCGTAATTTATTTTCATCTCTACACTGCCTTCCAAAATTTGGCATTTACAAGTGCTGCAAACCCCGCCTTTACAGGCAAAGGGTAAATCGGCTCCAGCAGCGAGGGCGGCATCCAGGATGTTGTCAAAATCTTTGGTCATTGTGAACTGGAATTCCTTCCCGGCATCCAGAATGGTAACCTCTACACCTTCAACATTTTGTTGCGCCAAGCGTTCGGCACGTTGTTTATCTTCTTCGGTTAAACCAGTCACGAACAGTTCAAAATGAATCAGTTCCTTCGGCAAACCTGCTTTAATTAAATAACTGCTCACATAATTCACCATTTCTTCAGGGCCGCACAAAAACACTTCACTGGTGTCGGGAATGTCGATGAAATTTTTAGTCAAAATTCGCATCTTTTCTTCGTCAAAACGACCGTTGAAAAGTTCGATGTCCCGGCGTTCTTTCGTGAGAAAATAATAGATTTCCAGCCTTCCGAAGTATTGGTTTCGCAACTGTTCCAAAGCTTCTTTAAAGATAATGGATTTCGCCGTTCTATTCACATAAAACAACTTGCATGTTGCGTTTGGCTCCAATGCCAAATGTGTTTTAATCATTGAAAGCACTGGCGTAATTCCACTTCCGGCAGCAAAAAAAAGATAGTTTTTGGCTTTGTCCGGTTCAATTTCAACACCAAACATTCCGCTTGGTTCCATTACTTCTAACATATCGCCAGAGTGTAATTTTGAATTAACAAAATTTGAAAACTTACCCTCGGGAATTGTTTTTACCGCAACCTGCCACTGGTTTTCAATGGGGCTGGAACACAAGCTATAGGAACGGCGCGTATCTTCGCCATCAATATCAGCTTTTAAAGTTAAATGTTGGCCTTGGCGGAAGTTGAATTCCTCAGCCAAATCTGCTGGTACGTCAAAAGTAATTACCGAGCAATCGCTGGTTTCTTTGTAAACGTCCTTTACTTTTATTTTATGAAATTTTGCCACGTATTGGATTTAAAATGCTAAACAAAACTACGCTTTTTGCTTTAAGTTGCAAGATACAAAAATTAGGTGTTTATCGCTTTGGAAACCTGCCGGCTCTGGCCTACTTTTGACCTATGGAAAGCAAAATTGAAACCAACGAACTGTTGGACCGGTTGCCGCCGCATTTAAAACAGTACATAAAACCTCAGAATTATGGGCAATACACGCCTGTAAACCAAGCGGTCTGGCGTTATGTGATGCGGAAAAATGTGGGTTATCTGGCCAAGGTTGCCCACGAAAGTTATTTGGAAGGCCTAAAAAAGACCGGTATTTCCATAAACGAAATTCCTTCCATGTACGGCATGAACCGTATTTTGAAGGAAATAGGCTGGGCAGCAGTAGCTGTTGATGGGTTTATTCCGCCAAATGCTTTTATGGAATTTCAAGCATACAAAGTGCTCGTGATTGCAAGCGACATCCGCCAACTTGAAAATATTGAATACACGCCCGCGCCCGATATTATTCACGAAGGAGCTGGCCACGCCCCTATTATTGCGAGCCCAGATTATGCGGAATATTTACGGCGTTTTGGCGAAGTAGGTGCAAAAGCCATTTCGAGCGCGCACGATATTGATATGTATGAAGCCGTTCGCGAACTTTCAATTTTAAAGGAAAGCCCCCTCCCAGCCTCCCCCAAAGGGGGAGGAGCAAATTCTGCTAAACGGAAGCATTTGTCAAAAATTGAAGCCGCAGAAGAACGAGTTGAAGAACTTCAAAACAAAAAAGTGAAGCCTTCCGAAATTTCATTGATTCGAAACCTGCACTGGTGGACGGTGGAATACGGAATGGTTGGCACGGTTGAAAATCCGAAGATTTACGGCGCCGGATTGCTTTCATCCATTGGCGAAAGCGTTTGGTGCATGAAGGATGAAGTGAAGAAAATCCCTTATTCAATAGATGCGGCGTATCAAGATTTTGACATTACAAAACCACAGCCGCAACTTTATGTAACGCCAGATTTTGCCTATTTACAGGAAGTTTTGGAAGAATTTGCGAATACAATGGCAGTTCGGAAAGGCGGATGGCGCGGATTGAAAAAACTCATAAAATCGAAACAACTCGGTACGATTGAAATAAGCACGGGTCTTCAAATAAGCGGTCACTTTAGTCGAATAATAAAAAACGAAGACAACGAAGTAGTTTATTTTGAAACTGAAGGCAAAACTGCTCTAAGCCACCGTGAAAAAGAAGTGATCGGCCACGGTGTGAGCCGTCATAAAAATGGCTTCCGTTCGCCCTTGGGAAAACTGAAAGGCATCAATCTCGCCATTGAAAATATGGGCCCTCGCGATTTGCAGGCGTATAATTTTTACGATGGCAAACCAATTGCTTTTGAATTTGAAAGCGGAATAACAGTGGAAGGCCTGAACGTTACAGGAATACGAAATTTAAGAGGCGAATTGATGCTTATTCAATTCACGGATTGCACAGTAAAGTATAAAGATGAAGTGTTGTTTTCTCCAGAAATGGGCGATTTTGACATGGCTGTGGGCAAGGAAATTGTTTCTGCATTTGCAGGGGCGGCAGATTACCATTCGTTTAATTTGGTGACACACACTTCTTCAAGCGAAACCATCCGTCCGCAACTTTCGGAAAAGGAAATAGAACTGAATGAACTTTATAAAGAAGTTCGGAAGATTCGTAATTCCGAAGAAATAGATGCGACAAAACTTCAGAATATTTTTAAGGTTGCAAAAGAAAACCATCCAACAGATTGGCTGCTTCCGCTGGAAATTTATGAATTGGTCGCGCAAACTAAAACAGATTTTTCCGAAGAAGTTTTAAAACATCTTTTAAATTTGAGGGAACAGCGACCAAAAGTGTCACATCTGATTAAAGGAGGATTGGAACTTTTAGAAGCAAACAAAAAAGAAATTATTAAATAAAAAGACCTCTCGTCCCGATAGCTATCGGGAGCATTCGAGGAGACATACATTCTACTATGGGACTATTAGATTTATTATTCGGAAACAAGTCAAAGAAAATTGAGGATTTCAAAAGCCGAGGCGCCATCATTCTTGATGTGCGCAGTAAAGGTGAATATGAAAATGGGGCAATTCCTGGCTCAAAATGTATTCCACTCCAGAATATTTCTTCAAAAGTAAATGAAATAAAAAAGTGGAACAAGCCAGTAATTTGCTGTTGTGCCAGTGGAATGCGCAGTGCAAGTGCAGCGGGAATTCTAAAAAGCAACGGTGTTGAGGCGATGAACGGTGGTGGCTGGTATAGTTTGAATAATAAACTATAATTTCAGCTTCTGAAGATCTTGTTCTTCTTCGATGGGGTTTCCATTATATTTCAATGTCCAACCCATGGAATTTGTTAATATATAAATTTTCTGCAGTTCTGAAATCAATCTATTTTCAGCATTTGTCCGCAATTCTGAAGCTTCAATTTTCTTGCGAAGCGATTTTTCAATCCGTTGTTTTATTTTATTGTAATCGGTTGCGGTAAATTGGTTTAAATAATCTTGGGTAACATCGTAATATTGAATATTTGGGTTGATGGAAAGTTCGGGTTCCGGGATGTTTATAATGGTAACGGTTTTTGTGGTTTCATCAACTTCAGTCTTCACTTTGCTTAAATCATAGGCAATACTTGCTTTTGCGTTTACAACGACCAATGCTTTTTTTCGGGCATCGAAAAGACCGTACATTAAATCTTTGCTGTCGTTATATGTAAAAACTTGTGCGTAACTGCCTTCGGTAACAATCAGTTTTCCCACATTTTTCAGTTCTTTTTGAATTAAAGCCGTATTGGCCTCCAACTGTTCACGGGTATCTTTTCGATTTTCGCAATAGCGCAGGCCGAAAACAATTACAAAGGCAATTACGATTCCGAGGAAGATGTTTCGCATGTGATAGACTTAAGACCGATTCGCTATAGGACGTAAGAAATAAGACTCTTAAGATTGCGAAGATGGTGTTCAAAAATAATCATAATTCAAATAATTCAATTGGAATGAATAAATTTTTAATCATACTCTAGAAAATTTATTGAGATTGCTTCGCTTCGCTCGCAATTACGGTTACAAATCATATTTTATCACAAACATCACGATCCGCGGCATTACAAAATACTGTGAAGTAGTGATGAACTGGTCATTAAAACTGTCGTTGTTAATGGATTTGGTATCCAAAATATTCGTGGCCTGTACCGAAAATTCCCAAGGACTTTCACCGTGTTTGTAGTAAAGATTTGCGTTAAAAAAAGAGTATTTGTTCTCTACGGTTTTGGCATCGTTGGAATAGTTGTAATAATCCCATTCCGCAAAAAGATTGAAATCTTTCAAAAACCTAAGATTCACATTTGCATACGGGCGGTTTGTGAAAAAAGTCTGCGCTATCCCGCCGTTGTCATAATCATTTTTAATAAACCGATACCCGACCTCAAAATTTGGAAAACTCTTGAAATTACTTAAAACACTGGCGTTGTAGTTTTGAGTAAAACTTTGGCTTTCCTCAATTTCATCATTGATTGTGTTGTTCGTTTTGCTCAAAAACACAGCTGCATCCAGTTTAAACTGAACCTTTTTCACGGTTTTGCTGAACCTTCCCACAGCCGAAAATGTTTCATCTGGGAAGTTGCTGTCAAAATTCACTGGGCTGCTCACTTGGTTGATGCCCACTAATTGGGTATTTGTTTTTATGGCGTCAATTCTTCTTGTGTAGCTCAAATTTCCGCCAAGGTTTGTATAGTTGAAAAGATTGAAACTGAAATACGTCAAATTATAACTGTGTGAAAGTGAATTTTCAAGCTCCCTGTTTCCGCGAAAAAGTCGGTTGTAATTGTTGAACACATAGGCTTGGGCGTAATTGTTCACATCACTATATTCTGAAGTGATCGCGTAATTGAAACGCAGATTTTCGCTTTTCTTCAGTTCCAAAACCACGTTTACATCTGGCAGGACCATCCAATCATTTTGGGTTGCTGTTGTTCCCAATTGCTCGTTTTTCAAGTTGTAATTGTGAAGCGTAACACCTGGCGTGAAAATGAATTTCCCGCTTTTAAGTTTATAGTGAAGCCCGAAAAAAGCATCCGTAAATGTGTAAGTTACATCGTTGTTAAAATCATCTTCCGTGAACGCATTTTGGTTGCCATTCTCCAAAATCTGAAAGATCCCAGAGTTGAATTTTTGATTGCTATATGTAGTTCCAACCGTGAAGTTAAGATTACTAACGTTATTTAAGATGTAGTAATAATCAACCTTTGCGTCCAGTTTATTGCTTTTTACGGTTTTGTTTTGATTAACGTTATAACGGTCTGATTGCTCCAAGGGATCAAAGGTGTCGGAATCGCTATTGAAAGGATCCAGTGGATTTATAACCGTAAAAACGCCACGGAACGGAATAGAATCCTGCACTGCTTGATAAAATGGATCTTCGTTTTGATATAAATGCTGCACTTCGGCGGCGAATATATTTTTATCGTTTAAGGTGTAATATGCATTTGCTGTTTGATTGATGGAAAACGGCTTGTTTTCTTTTACTTCGGAAATATCGTTTTGGTTGCCGCCCACCATAGAAATTGTGGCGTCATCTTCGGCCTGTTTTGAAGTTTTTACCAATGCATCATAATCCAGTTGAAAGTTTGTGTTTGGTTTATAGGTGCTGCTCAGTTTCAACATTGCCAATTGGTTGCGTTGATCGTTGCTGGTGTTGGTGTTTTCGGTGATTCCTGTTAAAATATATTGGCGGATGCTGTTGTTTACGATGTTTGTTTTGTTGTCGCTCAATATTCCAAAACCGCTAATATCCAGTTTGTCATTTACAGCATAACTGAAGTTTCCAGCAACAAATTTCGCGTCGATGGCCTTTGCTCGGTCGTTCTGCGAAACTGCGAAACCGAGGTCGCTATCGCTAATTCTAAAATTGGTGCCACCACCTCTATTGAAGTTTTTAAAGCCACCCGTAAAATTGAAATAATCCCGAAACGTGAAGGGCACTTCCCCAATATTGTTGAAGTCTGTGATTAAATTAATACTGTATTTCGGGCTGTAGTAGAACAGTTTTGGATGTGCCAAATAGCGGCCATTTTCTTCGCCATATTCATCTGCAATTCCAGCTCCAGCAGTAACTTCCCCGAACCAGAAATTTTTCTTTCCTTCTTTTAGTCTGATGTTTATCGCTACGTTGTCGCGGTCGTTCCCAAGGCCGCGCATTTGGTCTACTTCGTTGTAATTGCGGAGTACTTCCACTTTATCTACGGCATCTGCGGGAATGTTTTTGGTGGCGAGCTTACTGTCGCCATCAAAGAAATCTTTTCCCTCAACCATTACTTTGGTAACAGTTTTGCCTTCCACTTGAATTTCACCATCTTCGTTTACCTCAACACCCGGAAGTTTTTTCATCACGTCGCCCAATTTGCGTTCGTCCCCGTTTGTAAAACTGTCTGCGTTGTAAACAATGGTGTCGCCCCTTACGGTTACGGGCATTTCGTAAACTATTTCCACATCATCCAATTGGTTTTCCTGTGGATTTAAGATGAAATCTAAATCAATATTTTCAGCATCTGCGGAAATGTTTACCGTTTGTTCCTTGCTTTCATACCCTAGAAAACTTGCCCTTAAACTGTATGTATTCCCTTTTGGAAGATCTAATTGGTAGCGCCCTTGATAATTTGTAATTCCGTAAGATTCCGTTTTGCCCGTAGCTTTGATGCTCGCGATAACATTGGCAAATTCCAGTGGATTGCCGATGCTGTCTTTGATGGTTCCTTTTACCTTAATGCTTTGTGCGGAAAGGGAAAATGTGAAAAGGAGAATTACTATTCCAAATATATTCTTCATTAATTTTTTATAAAATTTTCACGTTGTTCTTTTCTTTTTTCTTCAGCAATTTTATTGAATTCATTCAATGAAACTACATCACCATTTTTAGATGGTTTTATTTTTTCAGTATTATTTGTGTTCAAAATAATTTTGGAACACAAAATTGTAGTTCTATAAATATTAAGTTCCAAAATTAAGCCAGGCAAACCACCATAAATATCGGGGCCTGCACTAACTGGAATTTGAGGAGTGTACCAAGCTGTAACAATAATATTTCCATCACTTTTAATATTTTGGGTGCCAATCATCCTATAGTCCGTAGAATCAATTTTTTGAACCATTGTAGCTTTAAAAACTATATAATCTCCAATTTTTTTCGACTCATTTTCAAGTTTCCATTTAAATTTTGGAACTGAATCTTTAATTAAGAATAGTTTGCCTAAAAACTCTCTTTGCTCAATAATAGTATCATTTTTAATATTTTTATAAATACCGTTTGAAAGATAACCTCCTGTAGCTGCTAAATATCCTTCGCGGTATAAATTACCACTATCGTCTAAAGACTCTTCTTCTTTGTAGAAAGATTCTGTTTGGTTAAAATCTAAGACCAATGTCTTTTCAAATAAACGCTTGGCCTTTTCATCCAATTCCCTCTTTTTCTCTGCAGAAATATTAGTGCTGTAATTCGCCTTGGTTTTAGAAATATAATATGCCTTCCCATTAATACTTTGTGCGGAAAGGGAAAATGTGAAAATAAATAAGAGAATTGTAATGATTTTATTCATAGGAAAATATGATTTACCACAGAGGCACAGAGGGCACAGAGATTATAAGTAGCCATTTATAACTCTTTTTATACCGTCCACTACTTTTACTGAATTGAAATTTACTA
>JAPKFY010000079.1 GCA_026646335.1 Aequorivita sp.
AGACCAATGAATACTATCCAGAATATGATATTCATTATTTTCATTATAACATTTGTTTTCATATTTATAGATTTAGAAATATAAAACGAATTTAGATAATTATTTATTGATAAACAATAAATATATAATCTTTTACAGTAAATAAAAATTATTCAATTTATAATTTTTTGATGTAAAAAAATTGTAAAGCTGCCAATTCTGGGAGCTTTTATTGAAAATTCAATTCTGCTTTTTTCTGAAACAAAAAAAAGAAAAATTGTATCTTCGGAAGAAAACAGAGCGACATGACCGATTGCCAAAAAGTAGATGTATATATCGCAAAGCAAACAAAGTGGAAAGACAAACTACAGCAACTTCGCGCGCTTTTCCAAAAAACAGAGCTGAAAGAAGAAGTGAAATGGGGCAAGCCCACATATACTTTGGACGGAAAATTGATTGCTGCAATGGCAGATTTTAAAAACCACATGGCGCTTTGGTTCCATCAAGGAGTTTTTCTTAAGGACAAGCACCACAAACTCGTAAACGCACAGGAAGGCGTAACTAAAGCGCTACGGCAGTGGCGGTTTGAGGAAGAAGATGAAATTGACTCCAAACTCATTTTACAATATATTGAAGAAGCAATCGCCAATGCAAAAGCGGGGAAAGAGATGAAACCAGTCAAGAAAAAAGAAGTTTCCATTCCCGAAATTTTAAAAAATGCAATGGTTAAGGATACAATTTTAAAAGAAAGTTTTAAAAAACTTACGCCCGGCAGACAGCGTGAATATGCCGAATATATTGGCGAAGCTAAACGCAAGGCAACCCAACAAATTCGGCTCGAAAAATGCAGTGAAATGATAAAACAAGGGATCGGCCTTCACGATAAATATAAAAATTGCTGAAGTTCCAGTGGTCAATAAAATTTATCATAACCTTTTAAACCCTCAACTCATAAACATCTAAACTCTTAACCTTATAATCATGAAAACAGACAACTACACAAAAACAATCCTGACCATCATAGCCATTTGTTTAACCATCAATGTAGTGAAGGATTTTGAGATTTTTCCTTCTGCCTATGCTTCAGAAAAGGTTGAAACCAAACCAGTAACTGAAGTGATAGACGTTCGTTTGGTGGATATCAACACTTACGACGAGCTGAACGTAAACCTAAAAAGCGTTGACACTTATGACGAAGTAAAGGTTAATATAAAAAAGATTGAAACCACGGACGAGCTGGATGTTAATCTTGACGAAATTGGCGGCGGCTGGGTATCTAATGGAGGCCCTATTCCTGTTAAAATAACCCCCTAACTCCCAAAGGGGGATTTCTTTCAGCGCCCAACTACTCCCCCTTCGGGGGTCGAGGGGCTTTAAAAGGCCTTATTATCAACCTAGCAGCACGATCATAGTTGATGTAACTATACGTCCAATTGAAAAAGGTAACCACTCTATTCCGGAAGCCAACTAAAAACCAAAGGTGAACAAACATCCATAAAAACCAGGCAATGGCGCCGCCAAAGTGCAATTTACCAATGTCCACAACGGCTTTGTTTCTTCCCACTGTAGCCATGGTTCCTTTATCAAAATATTTAAAAGGTTCCATTTTATCACCTTGAAGCATTTTTATGAAGTTTTTTCCCAGATGTTTTCCCTGCTGGATTGCAGGTTGGGCAACTTGCGGATGTCCTTTGGGGTATTCTTTGGAGTCCATCAAAGCAATATCCCCTAGCGCGAAAATATTATCAAATCCATTTACCTTATTGAATTCATTAACCTTATAACGGTTCGCTCTTTCAACCAAGGCTTCACCATTTATCCCATTAATCAGTGCTCCTGTTACACCTGCTGCCCAAATAAATGTAGCGGTTTCAAACTTTTTACCATCTTTTGTGGTTACCGTTTTTCCGTCATAACCACTGATGTATGTTTCCAAGTGAATCTGTACGCCAAGCTTTTCAAGAAATCTTTGTGCCTTTTTTGAAACCGTTTCGCTCATTGGCGGCAAAACACGGTTCTGCCCTTCTATAAGGTGAACGTTCATTTCATCTTCATCCAGCTCAGGGTAATCATTTTCAAGGATTCCTTTTCGGAATTCAGCCAACGCTCCGGCCAGTTCTACTCCAGTTGGTCCTGCGCCAGCGATTACAAAATTCAGGAGCCGTTTTCGTTCCACTTCATCGACTGTAATATCGGCTTGTTCAATATTTTGAAGTATCAAACTGCGAATGTTCAGCGCCTGGGGCACGGTTTTCATTGGCATGCTGTTTTCGGCAATACTTTCATTTCCGAAGAAATTGGTACGCGTTCCTGTTGCGATCACCAGATAATCATATTTTAAGCTTCCTATGGAAGTAGATATTGCATTATTTTCAGTATTGATATTTTCAACTTCAGCCATTCTAAAATGGAAATCTTTGTTTTTTCTGAAAATCTTCCGAAGTGGATATGCTATGGAATCGGGTTCAAGACCGGCAGTTGAAACTTGATATAGCAAAGGTTGAAAAGTGTGGTAATTATGCCTGTCAAAAAGTACAATCTGCAGCTTTTCTTTTTTAAGTTTTTTTATAAAGGAAATCCCAGCAAATCCACCGCCTATAACGACAATTCGTGGTACACCAGTTTCAGGAATATTCATCGTTTTTTTATATAGTATAAAAGTACGATTAGTTAATTGAGTTATCTTATTTTTTAGGATTTTTGTAACAAAGCAATTCAGAAGAACACTAATAAAACAGCCAACAAAAAGCCATTGAACCAGGAACTTGAACATAGTTTTGTTACCCAACTGGAGGAGAACCAAAACATCGTACACAAAATCTGCAGGTTATACACCAATGACAGCGACGCCCACAACGACCTGTTTCAGGAAATAACCATTCAGCTTTGGCGTGCATATCCAAAATTTCGGGGCGATTCCAAGTTCAGTACGTGGATGTATCGAGTGGCGCTAAATACAGCTATTACACTTTATAGAAAATCAAAACGCAGCATAAAAACACAAGATTTTGAAGGGGTTAGTTTTAAAATTACCACAGAACCTTATGACGATACCACAGAACTGCAATTAAAATTAATGTACAGTGCCGTAAAAGATTTGAATGATATTGATAAAGCATTGGTGTTTCTCTATTTGGAAGATAAAAATTATAGAGAAATTTCAGAAACACTTGGTATTACCGAAGTTAACGCGAGAGTAAAAATGAATAGGATAAAAGAAAAATTACGAACTATTATAAATCCGTAACCCACTATGGATGAACTTGAAATATTAAAAAAACAATGGCAAAGCCAAGAGCAGGTGCTACCGCATTTGTCCTATAACGACATCTATAAAATGCTGTTGAAAAAATCCTCTTCCATAGTGAAGTGGATATTCTACATAAGTATTGCAGAGATTCTTTTTTGGACCTTACTTTCTTTTCTTGTGCCAGAATCCAGCACCAAATTTAGTGACGACATTGGGCTACACAATATTTTGTTGGGCGTCAATGTACTGAACTATTCGGTTTTTGGTTTTTTCATAATTCTTTTTTACAGAAACTATCGCAAAATTTCAACTACAGATTCCATAAAAGACTTGATGAGAAATATTTTGCGCACCCGTAAAACCGTCAAGTATTTTGTGATTTACAATGTGTCTGCTTCTATTTTACTAATAATCGGCATCAATTTTTATTACTACGTAAATCAGGATATTGTATTTAGGTTTATGACAGAAGACTATGGCATCTCAAACATTTCTCAGGAAAGGTTCATGAAAATGTTCTTTGTTATCCAAATCCTCTTTGGAATTGTAATGATCGGTTTCGTCTTGTTGTTTTACAGAATTGTTTATGGAATTCTATTGCGAAGACTTTACAAAAACTATAAAGAGCTGAAAAAGATAGAAGTCTGAAAAAAGCAGCAGTTTGCAGTGGCAGTAATCAGTTTATACACCTAGCATAACTGCCAACTGCTATTGAACACTTTTTAATACCGCCACTCCCGCTGTTTATTAAGTTCTTCTTCACTTAATATTTCTGAAGAAGGAATTACTTTTAGAAAAGACGGATGCTGTTCAATGGCGTATTCCAATTTTTCAACAATTTGGTCCATCGTTTCGTTTTCGTAATCAATATCCAATGGTGGTTTTATTTCCATTGACTGAAGAATACCGCGCTTTTTGATTCGAATACCTTTTTTGTCAAAAGACCTTCTGAAACCATCAATCACGATTGGAACAACCACGGGCTTATTCTTTTTTATGATATGTGCTGTTCCACGACGGATAGGCTTCCAAGGTTTGGTAGTTCCCTGCGGAAATGTAATTACCCAACCGTCGTCCAAAGCTTTTGTGATGTTGCTCACATCGCTCATTTTTACTTGTTTGTTCACATCCTGGCCCTTTTCCCGCCATGTACGTTCTATGCTAATGGAACCTGCATACGCAAGAATTTTGGGGAGTAAACCCGCCTTCATGGTTTCCTTTGCGGCAACAAAATAGATATTTAGCTTAGGATTCCACAAATAACCAACATTTTTTATACTGTCATCCCTTCCGCTCAAGCTGGCGTTAAAAACGTGAAGCATGGCAGCTACATCTGCAAAATAGGTTTGATGGTTGCTAACAAAGAGTACATTATTTTCCGGAAGTGTTTTCAAAATCTCACTGCCGTGAATTTGCAAATTGTTAAAACCCTTAAAGCGACTATGGGTTAAAAGTCCAGCAATCCGAATTAGCCAGAGTTTTATGAAAAGAATATGTCCGAAAGGATTTTTTTTGAAGAGGCTCATTTTTCAGTATTCATAATCAGTATTCAGTACGCAGTAACCAGTTTAATGTTTCTAAATTAGTTTTTTACAATTTCGCACTTCCTGTTTTGTGTTTTAACCTAGCAAATATACTAAAATAAGCTTTTACAGTGCCATTTTCAGTAATTCGCGCACTTCGTTGAGCATCATTGCTGTAGCTCCCCAAACTATATGGCCATTCAGTTTAAAAGCAGGTACTTCAAAGTTGGAGGCGTATGATGTGGAAAGCATTTGGGTTGTAATGTTTGCATCATTCATAAAATCCTGTAAGGTTACTTCTATTAGCGCTTCCACTTCCTCTTCCTGTGGAACAAATCTTGGCAATTCTGTAGTTATTCCCAAGAAAGGTTGCACAAAAAAATTGCTAGGTGGAATGTAAATTTCGGTAAGTTTTTTTAATACTGAAATAGTCTTTCGCGAAACCCCGACTTCTTCCTCGGTTTCACGGAGAGCGGCATCTTGAATGTTTCCATCTCCCGCTTCCAGCTTGCCACCGGGAAAACCAACTTGGGCGGAATGGATTCCATTGTATGTTTTCCTAAGTATCAAAATCAATCGTGTTTCAAAATTTTCTGAAGGATAAAAAAGTGACATTACACCTGCATGTTTTGCAGTGTCCTTTTCTCGGGCAACTCGATTCAATTCCTGCAAACGTTCCATCGGCGCCATTTTAAATTGGATCGCTTCGCCCGGAAGTTCCATTTTTGTTACTTTTACAATCCGTTTTTCAAACTCGCGAAAATCCATTATGGGAAAGTTATTTATTTTTTTCTTCGGAATTGTTCTGCTCTTCGGAAGCTGTGAAGATACAAAAAAGCAGTCCAAAACTGGAACTGAAATCAAAGCCGAAGCCAATACCAAAATTGAAAATGAAATCGATACTTCAACTTCGCTCAGTAACCGAAAAATTGACGCTGAAAAGAAAGATTCGATAACATATCCTGAAATCACGAATGAAAATGTGGTTTCTTTTTTAACCGAATACGGAAAAAATAATCCCGAGACTAAAGTTCTAATATCAAGCCGTTTTGGCGATATTGAAATTGAACTTTACAAAGACACCCCGCTGCACCGCGCCAATATGATATATTTGGTAAAGCAAAAATATTTTGATGAAACATTTTTCCATCGTGTTGTTCCCAATTTTATTATCCAAGCCGGAAACAGCGATATCGTTTCAACCCCAAGAAAACGTGTCGCTTTGGGAAATAAATATTTACTTCCAGCAGAAATTATTCCTGGTCGCATTCACGAATATGGAACAGTTTCCGGCGCAAAGGAATACCGCGAAAACCCAGATAACAGAACGGCTCCATACGAGTTTTTTATCTTTTTAGGCCCAAAATCTTCAACGACCCATTTAAACGGCAAATACACCATCTTCGGAAAAGTGACCAAAGGAATGGACGTCGTGGAGGAAATCTCGAAAGTGAAAGCGGATGACGGGGATTGGCCTTTACAGAATATTTATATTACTGCAAAGGTAATTGAGTAAGTCAATCCTGTGTTTCATCCTTCCTATAAATACTTGGCAACGAAAGATTGAAATAAACCGCGAGCAACCGTACAATAAATACAATAGCGCCAGAAATGATAACAATAAAAGTTTCCGTAATTGGGGTAAAGTGAAGCAAGAAATAGGCAGAACCACCCAAAATACAAGCCGTAGCATAAATTTCCTTTCTAAAGATAATCGGGATTTCATTACAAAGAATATCACGGAGCACACCGCCAAAACAAGCCGTTATCGTTCCCAAGGCAATGCAAATTATAGGGGGAAAACCTGCGGCAATCCCCTTCTCCACGCCAACAATTGTGTAAAGTGCTATTCCAATGGTATCAAACAATAACAGGGAACGCCGAATGTGGCCAAGCCGCTTTCTGAAAGCAACTGCAAAAATGGTGGAGCCGAAAATAACATACACATAAGTAAGATTCCGCATCCATGCAATGGGTGCTTCAATAAGTATGTCGCGCAATGTTCCTCCGCCAACAGCTGCCACAAAAGCAATTATCAAAATCCCGAATGGGTCCAACCGTTTGTTGAGTGCGGTAAGCACTCCTGAAATGGCGAACGCAATGGTTCCTAGAATATCTATTATAAGTATAAGTTTCATTTTTATATATTATTTGATAAAGCGGATACTTATACTTCGTGCAGTACAAGCGATATAAGGTCCGAATTATTCATCTTCGTAGTTTATCAATTTTCAATAGGCATTTCACATATTCTGGGTAAAATGGTTATAATCGCGCAATACGGTGTCTATGTATTGCCTATCGTATAAATCTGAAGTTGTTTCAAGCACAGACTCAACTTTCTTCCGAAGCATATTCAAGGTTTTATAATCATTGCTTTTAAGAGCAATCAGATAAGTTTCCTTTATGAGCCGCGCATCTTTGTCGGTCAGTTTGGTAACGTTCAAAAACTTCGGTTGGTAATCGTCCGCGATTTCTTCTAAAATAGTATGACTTATTTTCACTTTACTTTTTGTGCTTATCACCACGGTTCCTGCAGCGTGGTCGCCAACCCTTTGCCGTTTATCCGAAAAAATAATGAAGAGCAGACCAATGGAGCCCAAAAAGATCCAAATATCAACTAAGCGCAACATCCACAGAATCATATAATCACTCCAGCGAGCAGGACTTCCATCAATCTTTACCACTCGGGTTTTCATCGCCATCTTCCCTACCGTTCTTCCATTGAAAAGTATGTGCATATAGAGCGAATAGAACATCACAGGCAAAAGCAATAATTGCTGTAGTCCGAAAACAGTCCAGTGATCGCTAAAAGCCATATGCATAGCTTCCGTGGCCAACTCTACAAGATAGAAATACACAAAAAACAGAAAGAGGTCTATTAAAAACGCTAGAATTCGCTCTCCTACGCTTACTATTTTGTAGTCTAGGTTTACGTTTTGTGTTGTATTGATTTCTAAGTTTGCCATGTAAAAGCAAGTGGTTATATTTATCGAAAATTTTAAAAGATGCGCGAAGCGGCATTCGTCAAGCAAAATAAGGAAAAATGGATTGCATTTGAAAAGGCAATCACACTTAATTCAAAAATAAGTCCAGACCAGCTTGCCGACCATTATATTCAACTTACGAACGACCTTGCCTATGCGCAAACCTATTATCCTGACAGCAAAGCACTTCTTTATTTAAATTCACTAGCTTCACAAGCACACCAAAAAATTTATAAAAACAAAAAAGAGACCAAAAACCGCGTTGTAAGTTTTTGGAAATATGAGTTTCCGTTGTTTTTCAGACAACATCAGCATATGTTGCTCTTTTCGTTTTTACTTTTCGCAACCGCAACCGCTATTGGCGCAATTTCGGCAGTGAACGATGATTCATTCGTTCGTTTGATTCTTGGCGATGGCTACGTTAACGAAACGCTGAATAATATTGACAAAGGCGACCCAACCGCCATTTACAAAAGCGGCAGCGAAATCGGCACGTTTTTGGGAATCACCATCAACAACATTCGCGTAGCATTTTTAGCGTATGCTTTTGGGGTAATAACTTCTTTGGGGACGGCCTATGTCCTTTTCAGCAATGGCGTGATGCTCGGAGCTTTTTTCACATTTTTCTACAATCGCGATTTGCTATTTGAAGCTTCAAAAAGTGTTTGGCTTCACGGAACCATCGAAATTTCGGTAATCGTTATAGCAGGTTGTGCGGGAATGGTGATGGGCAACAGCATTCTCTTCCCAAAAACATATTCGCGAAAAGTTTCTTTTCTGAAAGGTGCAAAAGACGGTCTTAAAATTGTGGTGAGCACCATTCCGTTTTTCATCATTGCCGGATTTATTGAAGGGTTCATAACTCGCTACAGCAATATGCCCGTTTGGTTGGCAATGACCATTATTTTTAGTTCCTTGGCACTTATTATTTTTTATTACGTTATTTATCCAATCATCCTCAACAAAAAGCATGCTACACAAACACATACCGCTTAAACGGCAACGCGATGTAGGCGAAATGATCACTACCTATTTCGAGTTTTTAAAACAGAACTTCAAACCATTTTTAAATATTTTTATCAGTTACAACGGAATTTTTATTCTGGGATTTCTTGGGGTAAGTTATTTATTGGTTACTGGTTTTGTGGGTGCATTTTCAGCGCCAACGGGTTTTGGAATTGACAATGACCCATCTAATTACATAACTTTTCTTGTTGCAGGATCCCTAGGTTTTTTGGTGCTTTTTCTTATCACTGCAATACTAAATTACAGCCTTGCCGCCGTTTATATGATTCAATATGAAGACAACAAAGGCGAAGGGGTTGAAAAAAGAAAAGTTTGGGAAGTGGTAAAACAAAACCTAGGAAATATCGCTCTTTTTATTGTTTTAATGATGGTTTGCTACATAGCAGTTATGATTGTTGGAATTATTTTGGCATTCATCCCAATTATTGGAACGTTTGCATATTACATCCTTATTTTAGCATACACCAGTTGGATGGGCCTTTCATTTATGGCGATGATAAACGACAACAAAGAAGTAACAGTCGCTTTCGGCGAAGGCTTTAAACTGCTGAAAAAATATTTCTGGAAAAGTGTGCTTTCAAATCTAGTCATCGGGTTGTTACTCGGAATTTTGATGATTGTCGTTTTGACGATTCCCGGAATTTTGATAGGTATTTACGCTTTTCATTCGTTGGACACAGGCGTGGACCTTGCCAATTCGCCAGTGGCAAACGTGGTTTGGACACTTGCACTTTCACTGGTTTTGATACTTTATACCATTAACCAATCGCTGGCGCAGTTTGTCAACGGTATACTTTATTATTCCCTTCACGAAGAAACCTACAACGAAGCCACCCGCGAACGCATTGATAATATTGGTGCGGGTGAATAAATTCCTTTTCATATTATTTTTCCTTCTGAATGTCCTCACCGCGTCGGGAACGGACAGTCTGACCGTTGCCGTGGATAGCAGCAAGGTTGTTCCAAAACATTTTTCAGAAAGTTTATCTGAAAAATATTCCGGAAGTGATTTTGATTACGACTCCAAGGAAGGTGAGGCCGAAAACTATTTAGGGCGTGCAATCACTTGGTTTTTCAAGAAACTCGGTGAAATTTTCGGCATCCATATTTCACCAGAAATGTTCCAAATCATTAAAGTTTTTGTTTATATACTACTTATCGTTTTCGCAATTTATATTTTGGTGAAATTGCTCGTAGGTGACAATGCTTCGTCGTTTTTCAGCAGGCAAAGCAAGATGGTTTCGCCGCTCAATATCCAAGAGGAACATATTGAAAATGTGGATTTGGACAGCTACATAAAAAACGCTTTAAAGGAAGAAAACTACCGCTTGGCTATTCGGTATATGTATCTAAAATCGTTGAAATTATTGTCACTGAACAATATTATTGAATGGCATTTTGAAAAAACAAACAGCGATTATTACCGCGAAATTGAAAGTGAAAGTTTGAAGGAAAACTTCAGAAAAACTTCCTACCTGTACGACAATATTTGGTACGGCGAATTTGCCCTGGACAAAGCGGGTTTTGAAAACGCCGAAAAAGACTTTGAACGACTAAACCAAAACTTGAAAAATGCTGGATAAACGTTCAAAAAGAGTGCTTTGGATTTTTGGGATTGCGTTGCTGGGCATCGTGATTACAGAGCTCGTGCGTCCAAAACCTATCGATTGGCGCGCCAGTTATACTTATGTTGATAAAATTCCATTTGGTGGATTTGTGCTTTTTGAGGAAGTATCTTCACTTTTCAAAAATGCTGAAATCGAAAAAATTGATAAAGACCCGTACGTTTTTCTAACGGACAGCACTTACGAACAAAATTCGGCTTATGTTTTTATAAACGACGAAGTGTTTTTTGATAACAGGCAAGTAGATGAGATTCTGAAATACGTTGAAAATGGCAATACGGTATTTGTGTCCTCCCGCAGCGTGAGCTATATTCTTCGTGATTCATTGCATATAGATTCGTCGGCGAACTATAATATTCTTGAGGAAGAACTTCACCCAAAATTTTTCTCGCCATCGTTAAAACAGGATTCACTTCCCGCTTTCAAAAAAGGGGTTTTTAAAGCTTATTTTGTTGAAATAGACACTTTGAAAACGACAGCTTTGGGATATTACGATTCCAAAAATCCCAAACTTGAAGAGTTAAATTATGTTAAAGTGAACTATGGAAAAGGTAAGTTTCTATTGCATAATTTACCCGAAGCATTTTCAAACTATTATTTGCTGAAAGACAACGAACAATACGCTGCCAACGTGCTTTCGTATATTGATACGGACAAAATTTACTGGGACGAGTATCTCAAATCCGGCCGGAAAGTGGTCACTTCGCCAATGCGGTTTATTTTGGATCAAGCACCGCTTACCTGGGCGTATTATGTTTTGATTGGGGGATTGTTAATTTTTGTACTTTTCAAGGGAAAACGCCAACAACGCGTAGTGGAAGTTATTGAACCGCTGGAAAATACTTCGGTGGAATTTACCAAAACCATTGGCGATCTCTATTTTCAGCATAAAGATTTCAGTAATATCATTGCGAAGAAAATTACTTATTTTTTGGAAACGCTTCGCTCAAAATACTTTTTGACCACAAATGACTTTACGGAAGATTTTATAAAAAAACTGGCATTGAAAAGTGGAAACACTTTTGAAAAGACCCAAAAATTGATGCATTTAATAAAACATTTAAAAGAAAAATCTGTTCACAGTGAAACTGATTTGCTGGAACTCAACAAAAAAATAGAAGCATTCACACTATAAAATTATGGAAGAAACACAGGAAAATCCGTTGGAATTCAATTCACGGATCGATTTGAAAAATCTACAGGAAGCGACCGAAAGAATCAAAACTGAACTCGGTAAAGTAATCGTCGGGCAGCACGATATGCTGGAAATGCTCATCATATCAATTTTGACAAATGGACATTCATTGATTGAAGGTGTGCCGGGCGTTGCGAAAACGTTAACTGCAAAATTGCTGGCAAAAACCTTAGCGGTAGATTTCAGCAGAATTCAATTTACGCCAGATTTGATGCCGAGCGATATTTTGGGAACTTCGATTTTCAACGTAAAAAGCAGTGAGTTCGAATTCAAAAAAGGCCCCATTTTTTCAAACATCGTTTTGATTGACGAAATAAACCGTGCTCCTGCAAAAACTCAAGCAGCCCTTTTTGAAATAATGGAAGAGCGCCAAGTAACTATGGACGGCACAGAATATAAAATGCAGCCTCCCTTTTTGGTTTTTGCCACCCAAAACCCTGTGGAACAGGAAGGAACCTATGCCCTACCCGAAGCGCAATTGGACCGTTTTCTTTTCAAAATAAACGTGCCTTATCCAAGTTTGGAAGAGGAAATCCACATTCTTGAAAACGAACACAACCGGAAAGATGCCTTGGTTTTGGATAGTATAGTTCCAGTTCTTAATGCAAAACAAATTGCAGAATACCAACACACCATTAAACAAATAATCATAGAAAGCAATCTGCTGAAATACATAGCAGCAATTGTGGATAATACCCGGACCAATGCCAATCTATTTTTAGGAGCCTCGCCACGTGCATCCTTGGCAATCATGAACGCTTCAAAAGCTTTGGCGGCAATGAACGGCCGCGATTTTGTGACGCCAGACGATATAAAGAAAATAGCTCCATCAGTTTTAAGACATAGAATTATGCTTACGCCAGAGCGCGAAATGGAAGGAATAACGGCCGATAAAGTGGTGCAGCAGATTATTGAAACCATCGAGATCCCTAGATAATGAGTAGTGAGTAGAAAGTTAAACTTTAATGTCACCCTGAGCCATTCGACAAGCTCAGGATAAACCAAAGTCGAAGGGCTTTAAATTGAAATAACTAAAGTGAAGAAATTCCTTAAAAGTTTATATTTAAAAAAGCGATTCTTTATCGTTCTGTTCTCGCTTGCGGTGCTGTTTGTGGTTTCGTACTTCTTTCAGGAACTGTTTGGAGTGGTTAGGCTTTTATTTTATTTGCTTTTGGTGGCTTTTGTTTTCGACATTTTATTGCTTTATCGAAACAAAACTGGAATACAGGCGGAACGAATTTTGCCAGAAAAGCTTTCAAATGGCGATGAAAATTCCATCGAGATAAAAGTTTTAAATAGATTTCAATTTAAAACTTCCTTGGAAATCATTGACGAATTGCCAATTCAATGGCAGATTCGGGATTTTAAGATTGAAGCTCTTTTGAATTCTTCTGAAGAAAAGAAATTTATATATCAAGTCCGGCCTACGGAACGGGGCGAGTATCACTTTGGAAATTTGAATGTTTTTTCATCTTCCATTTTGGGATTGATTGCCAGGAAACAACAATTTTCCGCTGAGGCGATGGTGCCAAACTATCCGTCGTTTCTTCAACTTAAAAAGTACGATTTCATTGCTTTTACCAATAGGCTAAAACTTTTCGGTCTTAAAAAAATCAGAAGAATAGGTCACACGATGGAGTTTGAGCAAATAAAGGATTACACTTCTGGCGATGATGTTCGAAATATAAATTGGAAAGCTACCGCGAAAAGAAGCAGCTTGATGGTCAACCAATTTCAGGACGAAAAATCGCAACCGGTTTATTCCGTAATCGACAAAGGAAGAGTGATGAAAATGCCTTTCAACCAATTGAGCTTGCTGGATTATGCTATAAACGCCACACTTGTTATTTCAAACATAGTCTTGAAAAAACACGACAAAGCGGGAATGTTTACCTTTTCCAGAAAAGTTGGCGATCGCGTGATTGCGCAACGGCGAAGTGCCCAAATGCACCTTATTTTGGAAACACTTTACAATGTGGAAACCGATTTTTCGGAAAGTGATTTTTCACGATTGTATGTAGATGTGAAACGGCATATTAAGCAACGTAGCCTTTTATTGCTATTCACAAATTTTGAAACTATGGATGCGCTTCACCGACAACTGGCATATCTGCAGGCTATCAATAAAACCCATCTTTTGGTGGTTATCTTTTTTGAAAATACAGAGCTGAAATCGTTTCTGAACAAAAAAGCAAACACGACCCACCAAGTTTTTGAGAAGACAATTGCGGAAAAATTCATTTATGAAAAGAAACTGATCGTAAACGAGCTCCATAAATACGGCATTCAATCCATACTTACCGCACCGGAAAACCTTACTGTGAACACAATAAACAAGTATTTGGAAATAAAGGCGAGAGGGCTACTTTGATTAACGGTTGCAGAATGGCGATTGTGGATTAATGATTTCTGAGTGGTCTTTTCTCTATTTTTTCCTTCTTTTTTCTTAAGAAACTTGATAGGCTTTTTCGATACAAGATATATCTTTGCATAAACAAAATTTACAATGACAATCACCCAACTTAAATATGTTTTGGCTGTAGCAGAGCATCAAAATTTTACCAAGGCAGCGGCAAAAACGTTCGTTACACAGCCAACACTAAGCATGCAAATCCAAAAACTGGAAGAAGAATTGGAAATTCAGATTTTCGATAGAAGCAAAAAACCAATTGAGCTTACCGGTGTTGGAAGAAAAATTGTGGAACAAGCCAAAAACATCGTCAATGAATCTGAAAGGATGCAGGACGTTGTGGATCAAGAAAAAGGATTTATTGGCGGTACTTTCAAACTCGGCATAATTCCTACCGTAATGCCTACTTTATTACCTATGTTTTTAAAGAATTTTTCAAATCGCTATCCAAAAGTACAGTTGAAGATTGAAGAATTGAATACGGATGAAATCATCACAAAAATTAATGATGGTTACCTAGATGCCGCAATTGCCGCCACTCCGCTGGGGCAGGAAAAAATAAAAGAAAGACCATTATACTATGAGCCTTTTGTTGGCTACATTCCAGAAAACCATCGTTTGACTTTAAAAGATAAGTTGGAAACTAATGACCTCGATATTGAAGACATATTATTGCTGGAAGACGGTCATTGCTTCCGAGATGGAATAATAAATCTTTGCAAAACCTCTAAAAACAGCAACCACGATAAATTTCAATTGGAAAGTGGAAGTTTTGAAACACTTATAAAACTTTCAGATGAAGGTTTGGGAATGACGCTTCTACCTTATTTGCACACCTTAGATATCCTCCCCAAGCAAGCCAAAAATTTGAAGCATTTTAAGGAGCCTTCACCTGCCCGAGAAGTAAGTTTAATTTACAGCAAAAGCGAATTGAAGATGCAAATTATAAATGCATTGCACGATATTATTTCTGGTGTAATCCGTGGTGCTATCGCTTTCCAGGATGTGAAAATAATTAGCCCAACGAAGAAGTAATCAGTGGTCAGTAAAAATAATACTAATGACTAATGTGTCGTCCTAAATAATCGATACAGATTACTGAATAAAAATAATTAATTAAACACCTGCAAAAACGTTTTTGCAGGTGTTTTTTCTTTTATAGGTTCTCATTGCTATTTCATTTTGTTGGTGCATTTGGTTTGGTGTG
>JAPKFY010000008.1 GCA_026646335.1 Aequorivita sp.
GGAACGATTTAAAAAAGCTGTCAAAATTATTGATGAATTGCTGAAGAA
The DNA here is from genome assembly GCA_026646335.1 of Aequorivita sp. Lineage (GTDB taxonomy): Bacteria > Bacteroidota > Bacteroidia > Flavobacteriales > Flavobacteriaceae > Aequorivita. The sequence continues at coordinate 49 of JAPKFY010000008.1, forward strand.
GAACTAAAATGTTTACTGAAAAGAACATACAACAAATAAAAGCTCACGGTCTTTCCGAAGCCAGTGTTAATGTCCAACTTCAAATATTTGAGAATGGAATTCCATTTGCAAATGTGGTGGAAGCTGCATCGGCAGATAACGGAATTGAAGTATTTTCGGAAAAGGAACAAAAATATTTTGCCAATCTTTTTGAAAGCGAAAGGAACAATCTCGATTTGCTAAAATTTGTTCCGGCTTCCGGTGCGGCTACTAGAATGTTTAAATCTTTGCATCAGTTTTTGGAAACGTATGATCCAAAAGATGCGATAGAAAGATTTCTTCAAAAGATGGAAAACAGAAATCTAATAACGTTTTTTTATTCAGTTGAAAATTTTCCTTTTTCGTCTCTGGTGAAAGCTAAGTTGGATAAAAAATATCCCGATTTTGATAATTTTGAAAAAGGGAAAAGGTATTATCTCTTTGTAAAGGAAATGCTGGAAGAAACAGGATTGAATTTCAGCAACACCCCGAAAGGACTCGTTCCTTTCCATAAATACGGTGAAAATTACGTAACCGCTTTTGGCGAACAATTATACGAAGCAGCTTATTATGCAACGTCAAATGGAATTGCAAATTTGCACTTTACCGTTTCCGTGGAACACGAAGAAAAATTCAAAAAGCGATACGAAGAAATTCAGGAAACTCTTGAAAATAAAACTGGAGTTAAATTTAATATTTCGTATTCCTTTCAAAAAAAAGAGACAGATACCATTGCGGCAACGCTTGAAAATAAAGCATTTTTAGATGAAAACGGCGATTTGGTTTTTCGTCCTTCCGGTCACGGAGCATTGCTCAAAAATTTGAATGAAGTAGATGCAGATATTGTATTCATCAAAAATATTGACAACGTAGTTTCTCAAAATTATGTGGAAACCATCGCTTTTCAGAAAAAAATGCTTGCGGGAAAATTGATTTCGCTCCAGCAAAAAATCTTCGACTTTGTTGATAAAATTCATTCAGAAAATGTTTCGGAAGAAATATTGAACAAAGCCGTAGCATTTATTTCCGAAGAACTTTACATAGAAATCACTCCTATAAATAGGAGCGCAATTTTGACAATATTGGAACGTCCCATCCGCGTTTGCGGTGTTGTTGAAAATACGGGAGCTCCCGGCGGCGGACCATTTCTCGTAAAAGACAAAGATGGAAACGTATCGTACCAAATTGTTGAAATGTCGCAGATTGATAAAAACAATCCACAACAAAAGGCTTTGGTTGAAAAGGCAACACACTTCAATCCTGTGGATTTGGTCTGCGGCGTGCGCAATTATAAGGGGAAAAAATTTAATCTTTTAGAATTTTCTGATCCTGATGCAGGCTTTATTTCGAATAAATCGTATCACGGAAAACCCATTAAAGCATTGGAACTCCCCGGACTTTGGAATGGCGCCATGGCAAACTGGAACACTATTTTTGTGGAAGTACCGCTCATCACTTTCAACCCCGTAAAAACTGTAAACGACCTTTTAAACGAAGTGCATCAGCCTAAATGAACACCGAAGTTTTAATATCGGAATTAAACTTTAAAGCCATCCGCAGCAGTGGGCCAGGCGGACAGCATGTCAACAAAACGGCTTCAAAAGTTGAGGTTTCTTTCGATTTGGAAAATTCCCAAGCACTTTCGGAATCGGAAAAGGAGCGACTTCAAAACAAAATTTCTGCAAAAATTTCTTCCGAAGGAATAATAACACTTCAATGCGGAGAGACGCGAAGCCAGCACCGAAACAAAACGATAGTTATTGAACGGTTGTTGAAATTGCTTCAAGAAAACTTAAAAATTGCAAAACCGCGAAAGAAAACAAAACCCTCAAAAGGGGCGATTGAAAGACGTTTAAAATCTAAAAAAGAACAAGCTTTCAAAAAGTCAAATCGCAAACCTCCCAAAATGGAATAACTTTTATACAACTGTTGTGTAAATTTTATACAGTTGCGCTACACATTACACACTTTTCATTTAACCAAAATAAATCAATATCGCTTTAAAGCTTTGTTTTAAAAGACTTTGATGAAATATTCCTGCGCTTAATTTCTGTGGCACTACTTTTTCTGTATACAAGGCAACAAACAAACTTAGAGAAACGAATAAATAATTTTTAAAGACAGAAAAAATGAAAAAGTTAATTTTAAGTACAGCGATCGTATTGGGAGGTTTAACTGCGGTAACCGCGCAAACCGACAAAGAAGCAACCGCACTGAACGATCAAAAACAAACTGCCGTTGAAGCACAAGTAGAAAGCAGAATTGAAGCTGCCCAAGACGTAGATGCTGTTGTTGCAACAAAGGCTGTTGGTGCGGAAAATGCAGCCACAGATGTTGTTCAGGACTTTAAAGAAGTAGATGCATCTGAAGTGCCACAAACCGTTAAAGATGCCGTAGCTAAGGATTTTAGCGGTGCCACTATTTCTAAGGCTTATGTGAATGCCAATGGAGAATATAAAATTCAACTAGCCACTGCAGACGACAAAGCTGCAACCGTTTATGCAAACGCAAAAGGCGAGTGGATTAAAAATGAATTAAAGAAGCAGTAAGCTGCAGGTATTTTAGATTCAATACTTCTGGGGAAGGCGTCCATAAAATGGGCGCCTTTTTTTATGATAAATTTAAAGTTTGTCCAGCCATATACTCACTATTTTTACGGTCTCAGTAAACGTAATGGCGCAGCAAATACATATAATTGAAGACGATGTAGCTTTTGGCAAGATGCTCACCTCTTTTTTGGAACGGAAAGGTTTTCAGGTTTCAGTTTCCCTAACGGGGGAAAGTGCCCGAAAAACGCTTGCGGAAAACAATTTCGACTTACTTATTACAGACTTACAACTTCCGGATGATTCTGGATTGGAGCTTCTTGAATATTCCCAGTCTGTCTCTCCCAAAACAAAAGTGATTTTGATGACGGGTTATGCCGAAGTGGATACTGCGGTGAAAGCGATTAAGAAAGGTGCCTTGGATTATATTTCGAAACCATTTCGTCCTGAGGAATTGTTGATGATTATTGAAGAAGGTTTTCAAAATACAGCATTTTCAGAAAAGATTTCTTCGGAAATTTCTGCTTCAGAAACAATTGAGAAGAGACAAATAAATTTGCCCAAAACAAATTCTGAAAAACCCATTTTTGTTGTTGGAATAAGTGAGACCTCAAAAAAATTCAACGAATATTTAAAGCTTGTCGGGCCAACGGATATGTGTGTTCTTATTCAAGGTGAAAGCGGTACAGGGAAAGAAGTTGCCGCAAAAGCCATTCACAAATACAGTTCGCGAAGGGATCAAAATTTCATAGCTGTAGATTGTGGTGCAATTCCAAAGGAAATTGCTGCCAGTGAATTTTTTGGACACCTTAAGGGAAGTTTCACCGGAGCCATAAACGATAAAAAAGGACATTTTGAGGCAGCCAATGGCGGCACACTTTTTTTGGATGAAGTGGGCAACCTTTCCTATGAAAACCAAATTCAATTGTTGCGCGCTTTGCAGGAACGCAGAATAAAACCCGTGGGTAGCAATACTGAAATTGATGTGGATGTCCGAATTCTTTCCGCTACAAATGAAGATTTACTGAAAGCCGTTTCTGAAGGGAAATTTCGCGAAGATTTGTACCATCGGTTGAACGAGTTTTCAATCCACATTCCTTCCTTGCACGAACGGAAAGAGGATCTTTTTCTGTTTATCGAATATTTTTTAGCAGAGGCAAATGCTTCTTTAGGAAAAGATGTTTTAGGACTATCAAAAGAAGTGGAAAAAGCTTTTAAATACTACGCTTGGCCGGGCAATCTGCGCGAGTTGAAAAACGTAATAAAACGCTCGGTTTTATTGACCAATTCAAGCTTGATTCCACTGGAAGTAATTCCACACGAAGTTTTATTTTCTGAAAAAGTAAAAAAAGAAACAGTAGATTTTTCAAAAGAAAGCAACGAAAAACAGCTTATTTTAAACGCGTTGAAGGAAGCCGATTTCAATAAAACAAAGGCCGCAAAGCTGCTGAACATCACGCGAAAAACACTTTATAATAAATTGAAGTATTACGAAATAGAACTTTAGCTATCGGTCTTCAAGAGCTTTTTGCAGATATCTAATGCTCATTACTAGTTTTTCATAATCTTTTTGCACTTCGATTTGGATTTCGTTTTCTTTTTTAGTTTCATCAGGGTAATGTTCCATTTTTTCCAGAATAGGGATGACTTCTTTGGCTTTTATTTGGCGGAACATCGTGAGCATACGATGTGCTATTTCTGAAATTGTTTTGGTGTCTTTTCGATCAATTAAACCGGTTAACTGCTGCAAATCTTTCTCGGTCTGTGCGTTGAAAACTTTTAGCACCTCTTCCAAAGCTTCAGACGTATTCAAAAAGGATTTTAGAAGTGAAAGATCGAATTTATCCGGGTTAGGAGAATTTGCTTGAAATATTTCGTCCGTTTTAATTTCTTCCGAAAAATTCCTTAGCTGCGGGAAAATACGCTCTAAAACCGTAACCAGTTCCTGTTTCGAAAACGGTTTTGGAAGCATTTCCGCAAAACCTTTCTCAAAATAGAAACCGCGGCTGTGCTCACGGCTGCCCGTCATTGCAATTACGGGCTGATTTTTATAGGAATTTATTTCACCGTTTTTTAATCTTTTCAAAACCGAAAAACCATCGGTCAGGGGCATTTGAATGTCGGTTAAAACGAAATCGATACTTCGGCTTTGCTCATTAATCGCAAAATCTTGAAAACTGCTGTAGGCCTCAGTTGTAATATTCATTTGCTCAAATATTTCTTGCAAAAGAGCACGCATTGCGTCGTCGTCATCAATTATTACAGCTTTTAGCCCATTAAAGGAATTTTCTTTTTCAGGACTAGCTTTGGATAAAACGCGTTCCGAATTTTTAAGCGGAAGGATTAAAGTAAAGTTGCTTCCTTCTTCTAAAACACTATCAACTTTTAAGGTTCCGTCCAAAAGCTCGGTGAGTTTTTTTGAAATTGCGAGCCCCAAGCCGCTTCCGCCAAATTTGTGCGCAATTTCAGTTTCGGCCTGCGTAAACTCGTTGAAAATAAGTTGCTGCTTTTCTTTGGAAATACCTATTCCTGTATCTATTATGGAGATTTGAACAGTTGAAGTTTTGTCGTTTTTTGCAATTTCTTCAACCTTTATTTCAACACTTCCCTTTTCGGTAAACTTAAAAGCGTTGCCTACCAAATTGTTTATTATCTGCCGAATCCGCAGCGGATCGCTCTCGAAAATTTGGTTTTTTATTCCTTCGGAAATCGAAATTTTAAGAGTAACCGATTTTTGCAAATATTGCTGTTTCACTGCATTTCCTGCGTCAACAATAATATTTTCAAGTGAAAAAGGCACACTTTCAATTGGCAATTTTCCAGCTTCCAATTTTGAGTAATCCAGCAAATCATCCACCAAATGCGAAATAAAATGTGAGCTGGAAGTAATCTGACCCAAATAGTACTTTTGCTTTTCCGAAAGGTTTGAATTTTCAAACAATTCAGCATAGCCGCTGATAGTATTTAATGGTGTTTTCAAATCATGGCTCACGGTTGAGATGAGCTGTTCGCGGCTTTTCAGTAGTGATTCGGCATAATCTTTAGATTCTTCCAAATTCTTCTTGAAACGCTCCGCCCTAAAAAAATCTGAAAGGATAAAATATGAAAAAAGCAAAACCATTATGCCACCTAAAATTCCTGCGAATTTTAGAATCTTCCCCGTTCGGTTCATGGATTCGGCTCGTTGCTGCTTTTCCAAATGGTTGTTCTTTGTAATCTCGCGGTCAAAACTGGCAATTATTTCACGCAGACGTTCTGAAATGTTAAGGTCGTTCCGAATGAGTTCGTTCTCTTTTTGCATCAGAGACTCGCGAATTCGGGAATTTTCTTTTTTCGCCTCGGCAACGATATATCGGGAGGCGATTAACATGGAATCCACAGTTTTTGATTTTACTGTTGAAGTGTCGCGAGTTGCATCGCTATTGAGATAGTCGGCATAATTCTGCCAAATTCCGCGTTCCTTTTTGCTGAGTTTTGAAGGATTTCTGATTAACGATTCCACGGAATTTAAACCTACCGAAGCTTCCAATTTTCGCACTTCGCGCATTATATCGTCTAGCGAAGCGTCTTTTTGGTTTGTTAAACGCAAAATGCGAAGTTGTTCAATATTTCGGTTTTTTTCCTTGAGCAGGGAATTTACACTGTCCAATTGTTTTATCTGAAATTGGTTTGTGGTGAGCGATTTAATCTCTTCAATTTTTATGAAAAGCGAATCGGTTTTTGCCATATATTTCTCAAAATCACCATCGCTTTCGGTTAAAAGCGCGAGTCTTGAAAATCCGTCGGTTTCGTAAACCAAATTGATGAGCGTTCCAGTTTCAATGAATTTTTTTTCACCGGTTATTTCGTCGGATTGAGCAGTAAAATTTTTAAATTCCGAATATAAAAAAAGACCGACCAACACCGATAAAGCCCCCAAAACGAGGTAGCTGAGGATGATTTTAAGCGTGAATTTATTTTTTGAAGCGGCCATCCTTCAAATGTAAAGACTATAAGAAAGAGGAAGTATTAAGGATATGGTAAAAAAATGAAATCGAAAACGAAAACGAAATGGAATGTGAATTTGGAAAAAGCAATGTATCTTTGCCGAACATCTCAAAGGGGTGCTGATTTTAGTCTTGAGTCATTAGTGCTGAGAGGTGAGTCTTAAAACTCATAACTCATAACTCATAACTCGGAACTCAAAAAAGCTGAGATTATACCCAAAGAACCTGGGCGGGTAATGCTGCCAAGGGAACAAATTGTAACCCCCTGTAATAATACGCGACGTATTGTTTTCAGGGATTTTTTATTTAACCATTCAACAAACCAAGAATAACGCCCCTTTTATTCGTAAAAATTTAATTTATTACGAATGAAAAAGTTATTGATTTCCGCAGTTTTAACTTCACTATTTATATCTGTTGCTGCACAGGAAAAAACACAGGATTCCACAAAGGTTGAAACTTTAGACGAGGTTTTGGTACAAGCCGTTCGCGTATCGGCAGACTCGCCAATTACCCATTCAAACCTAGATAAAGAAGAACTTGAGAAGCGCAATCTTGGGCAGGATATTCCTTATATGCTCAATTATTTGCCTTCTGTTGTCACTACCAGTGATGCTGGCGCGGGTGTGGGCTATACCTATATTCGTGTGCGCGGCAGTGATGCTTCGCGGGTAAATGTTACCCTCAATGGTATTCCTTATAACGATTCCGAAAGTCAAGGAACTTTTTGGGTGAATTTGCCTGATTTTACTTCCTCGGTTCAAAGTTTGCAATTACAGCGCGGTGTGGGAACTTCTACAAATGGTTCCGGAGCTTTTGGCGCGAGCTTGAACTTGTTGAGCGATGCTGTTTCAAATGAAGCCAATGGCGAAATTTCGAATTCCTTCGGAAGTTATAACACACACAAGCACAATATCAAGTTCAGCACTGGCTTGCTTTCCGAGCATTTTGAATTAGCGGGAAGGTTGTCTACCATTCAATCTGATGGGTACATTGACAGGGCCAGTTCAGACTTGAAATCATATTTTTTACAAGGGGCGTTTGTTGATAGAAACACATTGATAAAAGCACTCGCTTTTGGAGGAAGAGAAGAAACATACCAGTCGTGGAACGGTTTGGAAGATCCTGAAAAACTTGAAAATGACAGATCCTACAACACCGCTGGAATGTACACCGATGAAGACGGAAACATTCAGTTTTACGATAAAGAAGTAGATAATTATGCGCAGGATCACTATCAATTGCTTTGGAACCAGCGTTTCGATAACAATTGGAGCACGAACGTTTCTTTCAATTACACAAAAGGAAAGGGTTATTTTGAACAGTACAAAGAAGATGAAGATTTTGAAACTTATGGTTTTGAACCGATTGAAATTGGAGGTGATACAATAAATACGACCGACTTAATCCGCCGCCGTTGGTTGGACAATGATTTTTATGCAGCCAATATTAACGTAAATTACAAAAACAATAAAATAGATTTCACGGGTGGAGCATTTTATAGCTACTATTCGGGCGACCATTTTGGAGAAGTAATTTGGGCGCGCTACGCCAGTGATTCTGAAATCCGAGATCGTTATTACGACAGTAATGGGGCAAAAAGTGAATTCACGGTTTTTTCAAAAGCCACCTACAAAATTGATGACCAATGGAGTGCTTTTGGGGATTTGCAGGGTAGGTTTTTGAATTATAAAACTTCAGGGATTACTTCAGATTTGGTTGAAATGATTTATGACGAAGACTATTCGTTTTTTAATCCAAAAGCTGGCTTGACTTATAAATTGAATGCTGTAAATCAGTTTTATTTTTCCTACGGAAAAGCACATCGCGAACCTTCCCGAAATGATTACGAACAGGGAATAATTACTCCGGAAAAGTTGGACGATTTTGAACTTGGCTGGCGTTTCGCTTCTGAAAAAACAAAAGTGAATACGAATGTTTTTTATATGAATTACAAAGATCAATTGGTGCTTTCCGGCGAATTGAATGACGTTGGCGCAGGTCTGCGAACCAGCAGCGGGAAAAGCTATCGTTTAGGTTTGGAAGTGGATGCCGAAATACAGCTTTTGAAAAACTTGAGAACCTTGCCGAATATCGCTTTGAGTACCAATAAAAATGTAGATTTTGTTAGCTCTCGCAATGGTGAATTAGTGAATCTTGGCAACACAAACATTTCGTTTTCACCTTCAGTAGTTGCGGCAAATATGCTGGAATATTCGCCAATCCAGAAATTGCAAATCGGGTTTTTGTCAAAATTTGTGGGAGAACAGTATATGGGAAATATTGATAGTGAAGCTTCAAAGTTAGATAGTTACTTCATAAATGATTTTAATATTGTTTACACTTTGGACGAACTTCCGTGGATAAAAGAAGTGGTTTTCTCGGCCTTGGTGAACAATATATTCAACGTGAAATATATTTCCAACGGCTATTTTTATACGTACGATGATGACTTCAGCAATCCGGGAACGGTTACTACTGTTGAAGGTGCTGGGTATTATCCACAGGCGACGATTAATTTTTTGGTTGGGGCTACGGTGAAGTTTTAGATGCTGTTATTTCGGCTCCAGCCTGTCCTGTGCTTGACGATTGGCTCAATGGCCAAAATGGTTGCTGGGCCCTTAGACTGTGTTCAGGATAAACTCCGCCGAAGCACTAATTGCTTATAATAATATTATTCCCATTGCGCTCGGCGCGGTATGATTGCATCGGGTATTTGGTGTCAGGGGCAGAAGTATGCCTTCCAAAATTTATGAGATTGTATTCATTGTCATCATTTGGGCAGGGACAACTTGCAATTGGTCCATTAATTTCCATTCTGGAACAGCTGCTGGGAAGATGGTTTGGATCAGTTAAATCATAGGCGAAATATTGCGTATCACTTACGCAAATTACCACGATACCTTTGATGCCTTGGGAAGTTATTACGGTATTTCCCGGAAACTTCAATGGGTTGTATTCGGGCAAATTTAAGTTCAAATTCAAACTTACAACGGGATCTGATAAATAAGGATTGCGCTCTTGCTTATCGTCATTTTTTGAACACGATAATGTTATAAAAACAATTAAAAGGAAGAAGATTTTATTTTTCATTAAAACAATTAAATTAAGGGTCGAAATTACAACAAATTACGCAACAAGTAAATTTTTAGTATATTTGTTAAACACAATCCCGTCACCGTATGGGATTTTTTCAATTTATTAAAGGAGTCCCGCCACGAGTCGGGATTTTATTATATTAAAGAATACGTATGTTCTGCATACACAAACGATGAAGTTATGAGTAAAGTATCTTATTACACCGCCGAAGGATTAAAAAAATTAAGGGACGAAGTGGACCAACTGCGTGATGTGGAGCGCCCAAAAGCGTCCAATGCTATTGCCGAGGCCCGCGATAAGGGCGATTTGAGCGAAAATGCCGAATATGACGCAGCCAAAGAAGCACAAGGAATGCTCGAGATGCGAATTGCAAAAATGGAAGAAATTCTAGCCAACGCACGTTTGATAGATGAATCGCAATTGGATTTGAGTAAAGTTTTGGTGCACTCAACCGTAAAAATTAAAAATCAAAACAACGGAATGGAAATGACTTATAAATTGGTGGCGCAAAGCGAAGCCGACCTTAAAACCGGAAAAATTTCCGTAGATTCTCCAATCGGAAAAGGATTGTTGGGCAAGCAAAAAGGCGAAATAGCCGAAATACAAGTACCCAATGGTGTGCTTAAGTTCGAAATATTGAAAATTTCAAGAGATTAAATATGGCATCAATTTTCACACAAATAATCGAGGGGGAAATTCCTTGTTACAAAATTGCCGAAGACGATAATTTTATTGCATTTTTGGACGTAAACCCAAATTCAAAAGGGCATACGCTCTGTGTGCCAAAAGAAGAAATCGATAAGATTTTTGATATGGGGGAACACATGTACTTACAATTGATGCAATTTTCCCGAAAAGTTGCCCGAGCCATTGAAAAAACCGTTCCCTGCAAACGTGTGGGAATGGCCGTTGTGGGTTTGGAAGTGCCTCACGTTCATGTGCATCTTATTCCCTTGAATGAAATGGACGATATGCGTTTTACCAAAAAAGTAAAAATGACTTCAGAGGAATTTGAAGCTTTGGCAGAAGCGATTGCCGAAAAACTGAAACCTTAAGTAGGAATCAAAACATAGACTACTGCAGCAACCAGAACGATTGCCGCCATCACCGAAATATAGAATAGCGGTTTTACCTTTAAATATTGTTTATTGGTTTCCGCTATTTTTTTGTTGTAATCAAAAACGCGTTCAATGTCTTCGGTCCAGTTTACGGGGTAAATATTGTTTTTGCACGTATGGCAGTATAGTTTGTTTTCTATTTCTGTAGCTGGGTTTTTAATGAGTAGAGTTTCTTTTTCCTCTTGTGTAAAAGTAAATTCCAAGCCGTCTGTTCCAAAGCAGGTCGGGCAGTTGTTTTTTAAGCGGGCTGTATGCAGCGTATGGGTTTTATGTTTCATTGTTAACTTTCTGTCTTTAGTGCTATTTCCATAGTAGTACCTTGGTTTGGGACGCTTTTTAAAACACGGATTTTCCCGTTGTGGTATTCCTCAATAATACGCTTTGCAAGTGAAAGTCCCAAGCCCCAACCTCGTTTTTTGGTAGTGTAACCTGGCGTAAAAATTCTTCTATATTCACTCTTTGTAAGTCCTTTTCCTGTATCGGTAATTAGAATTAACGCATATTTTGAGTTCTTTTCTATGGAAATGGTTATGGTTCCTTTTCCTTTCATAGCATCTATACCATTTTTTACTAAATTCTCAATAGTCCAACTGAAAAGCTGTGGGTTCATTTCAACATAAATGGGGTTTTCTGGGATATTGAGGTTGAAATTTATAAGTTTTGAAGTGCGCTTTTGTAAATACTGAAAAGTGGCTTTTGTTTCTTCAACCAAATCGTGTTGTTCTAGTTTTGGCACCGAACCAATTTTTGAAAAACGGTCTGTGATAGTCTCCAAACGGGAAATGTCTTTTTCAATTTCTGCGATGTATTCCGGATTTACATTTTCACTTTTTAAAATTTCGGTCCAGCCCACCAAAGAAGAAAGCGGGGTGCCTATTTGATGTGCCGTTTCCTTCGCCATTCCAGCCCATAGCCTGTTCTGTTCAGCAGATTTGGAGGTTTTGTAGAATAGATAAACTGCTAAAATGAAAAGGAAAATTATCAAGATAAGCGCCGCGGGATAATATTTCAGTTTGTTAATCAAGGGTGAATTCCCGAAATAAATAATAGAAAGTACCTCATCCTTATACTTCACTTCAATAGGATTGTATTCTGAGGAAAATTGCTTTATTAATTTCTGTTTTTTCTCAATTGTATTTACCTCAGTTGAATCAATATTTCGGTCTGTATATGATTTCTCTTTTAGTGTGTAAAGAATCATAGGAGTTGTGCTGTTGCTTTGTATAACGGCAAGTGCAGTTTCGCTTACAGCATTAACTTTACTATTTTCATCCGTTCCCACCTCTAAAAAACTTTGTGCCATTTCTTGTTGCGCAATTGCCCATATCTCCATTTTGGCACGTTCGTTTTCCTTCAATTGATTGAAGAAGATATACGTATTCCACAGAATAAGACTGATAACAATAATAGAAGCCAAAATAAAACCCCAACGGGAGAGTGATTTGTTGCGCAGCATAAAGAATCTTTTTCCAGTTTAAATATAAAGCAAATATGTTGATATTATTGTACAATCAAGTTTTTACAAGCTATAATCTTTGGGTACATTTGCAAGTAATGATTTCTATTGAACCACACGAATTATCCACCGCAAAACTGCACGCATACCTTTTGGGGGCCGTGTCGCCAAGGCCTATATGCTTTGCAAGTACCGTGGACAGCGAAGGAAACGTAAATCTTTCGCCATTTAGCTTTTTTAATGTGTTTAGCGCAAAACCGCCAATCTTGGTGTTTTCACCAGCGCGTCGCGGTCGCGACAACACCACGAAGCACACTTACGAAAACGTTTTGCAAGTGCCCGAAGTGGCAATAAACATTGTAAGTTATTCAATGGTGCAACAAGTATCACTTTCTTCTACCGAATATGCAAAAGGCGTAAACGAATTTACAAAAGCAGGTTTTACAGAAATCCCTTCCGAATTAATAAAACCACCGCGCGTGGCCGAGGCTCCTGTGCAGCTGGAATGTAGAGTGAACGATGTTATTGCACTCGGAAAAGAAGGGGGCGCAGGCAATTTAGTGATTTGTGAAGTGTTAAAACTTCATATAAAAGAAGAAATTTTAGGTGAAGACGGCAACATTGATCCTTTTAAAATTGACACGGTTTCCAGACTTGGCGGCAATTGGTACAGCCGCGCAAAATCCGGTCTTTTTGAAGTGCCAAAACCGTTGACAACACTTGGAATGGGTATAGATATGCTTCCCGAAGAAATTCGCAAGAGTAAGGTGTTGACAGGAAATGATTTGGGGATGTTGGGCAACGTAGAAAATTTTCCAAATTCAGAAGAAATTAATACCTTTATAAATGCTTCGGAAGAACTAAAAAGAATAATGGCTTCAAACGATAATGAAGCAATTCATAAAAAAGCAAAAGAATTTCTTCACGAAGGAAAAGTTGAAGATGCTTGGAAAGTTTTGCTAGGTAAAAAATAGCATCCAAAGAATAGAAAATAACAATAAAGAATAAACAATAAAACGATGGAACTACAAGGAAAAATTAAGATGATAGATGAAACCAAAACCTACGGCAACAATGGGTTTAGGAAACGCGAGCTGGTAATTACTACTGAAGAACAATATCCACAACATATTTTGATTGAATTTGTACAGGACAAAACAGATTTGCTGAACAATTATAAAGTAGGGCAGGACGTGAAAGTGAGCATCAACGTTCGCGGTCGCGAGTGGGTAAACCCGCAAGGCGAAACTAAATATTTCAATTCCATAACTGGATGGCGCATCGAGAATATATCGCAAGCAACGGGAAGTGCCGATATGCCACCAATGCCTCCAGCTGAAGCCTTTGAGCCTGCTAATGACTTTAACGAAGAGGAACACGACGACCTTCCCTTTTAATTAAGGGATTATTGCCATAATTTTATGGACTAATAAATGAACCCCAGAAAGCCATGTTCTGGGGTTTTTTTATGCGAAAAATTTTACCAATTTTGAGCAATGCATTATTTAACTAAAACCCTTTGGTTTCCTAATCCTGAAGATGCAACAGCTGAAGGTTTGCTTGCCATTGGCGGCGAACTTTCAATGGAGCGCTTGCTGCTTGCCTACAATTCAGGAATTTTTCCGTGGTTTGAAGATGACGAGCCCATTCTTTGGTGGAACCCAGATCCGAGGATGGTGCTCTTTCCAGAAAAATTTAAGGTTTCCAAAAGTCTTCGGAAGACTTTAAATAGCGGAAATTTTAAAATCACTTTCAACCAAAATTTTGCTGGGATCATAAAAAAGTGCGCCAATGTTTCGCGAAAAGGGCAAGCCGGAACGTGGATAACCTCAGAAATGCAGGAAGCCTATATTACATTGCACAACGCAGGCCACGCTGTTTCTATTGAGGTATGGGAAAACGATAAATTGGTTGGCGGACTCTATGGAATAGACCTTCCTCAGAAAAAAGTGTTTTGTGGCGAGAGTATGTTCAGCTTGGTAAATGATGCTTCAAAAGTGGCGTTTTATTATCTTTCGGAATATGTAAAATCTAAAAATTATAAGTTTATAGACTGCCAGATTTACAATGCCCATTTGGAGAGTTTGGGGGCGGAGGAGATTGATAGATCAATATTTTTGGCATTTCTTTCCTAACTTTCTGCATGCTAAACTCTTTCACACAGCTATACAGCCAGAATAATAAAAAAACTTTATCTTCGTATTCCACAATCCGCTATTATTATGAAAAACAACTACACAAAATACCTCTTGGTATTGTTGATGGCATTGCAGACTACTTTCGCCATTTCACAGGAAAAGCCAAACCTTCCGCACAACTTAACCGAGACAGAAAAAGCACTGGTTTCGGATTTTCAGTTTACGAGTCCGCGACTTTCGGCACCCCCTTCAGGTCCCGTTCGCGCTGCGGCAGAGTGGGAGGAGGTAGAATATCTTTTGGTTACTTGGAATCCGTCTTATCCAAATATTCTTCGGCAAATAGTACAGGCTGGGGTGCAGGAATGTAAAGTGATTATTACAACCCAAAACCAAGCTTCGGTTTCCAATTATTTAACAACAAATGGTGTGGATATAACCAATGTTACTTTTTTAAACGTGCCGTGGGACAGTATCTGGATCCGCGATTATGCCGGAAACACCATCTATTCAGACGATGTGGGCGACCTTGCACTGACCGATTGGATCTACAACCGTCCGCGGCCAAATGATGACGTGATGCCAATTGCACATGCTGCACAAGCGGGAATTCCGCTTTACACAACCAACTCTGGAACTAACGATTTGGTAAACACTGGCGGAAATTATATGAGCGATGGCATGGGCAATGCTTTTGCCTCAAAATTGATATTAAATGAAAACGCTGCTGGAAATCCGTATGGTGTTAGCGTAAAGACCGAGGCCCAAATAGATGGAATTATGCAGGAATATATGGGCATCAACCGGTTTGTGAAAATGAATACGCTTCCGTATGATCAAATCCATCATATTGATATGCATATGAAACTGCTTGACGAAGAAACAATACTTGTAAGCAAATATCCGCCAGGAATAGCCGATGGTCCACAGATTGAAGCGAATATTCAGTATGTTTTGGATAATTTTGAATCGCCATTTGGCACGCCTTACAATATTGAATGGATCGATGCGCCGCCAAGTACAAATGGAAACTACCCAAATACGGGCGGCCCATACAATACTTACAGCAACGCAGTTTTCGTAAATAAAACTATTATGGTGCCAACGTATCGTCCTTCAGTTGATGCGCCTGCATTGGCACAATATCAAGAAATGTTGCCAGGTTATAATATTGTGGGCATAGATGTGGATAACCCCGGTGAAAACTTGATTATTTCCAAGGGAGCCATTCACTGTATAACGCACACTATTGGTGTTGCAGACCCACTTTGGATTGTTCACCAACCAATTGATGAAGCCAATGCAGGAAGCACCGTTACTATTGAAGCAATGATTAAACATATTTCAGGGGTGGCGCAGGCAAAGGTTTTTTGGCGCGAGGAAGGCGCGACTACTTATAATGAAATCGAAATGGCTCCATCAAACGGCGATAATTGGGCTGTAGATTTTACCATTCCAAATTCGCCCGTGAATATTGAATATTATATTTGGGCGAGAGCGATTTCGGGGAAGGAATTAAATCGCCCTATCGTGGCACCGGAAGGATATTGGACCATTCAAGTGGAGACTCTTTCTATAGATGAGTGGGCGCAGAACCATATTTCAGCAGCCTATCCAAATCCAACAACAGGAAAAGTTTCGTTTAATATGAATGCCATTCAAGGTCCTGTGAAGGTAGAAATCCACAACCTTTTGGGTCAAAAATTATACGAAGCCAATGTTGAAA
This sequence comes from Aequorivita sp., assembly GCA_026646335.1. GTDB lineage: Bacteria > Bacteroidota > Bacteroidia > Flavobacteriales > Flavobacteriaceae > Aequorivita. Next base: position 16,133 of record JAPKFY010000008.1, read on the forward strand.
ACGGGAATGGGAAAATAACATTGGACCTTAATCAAAACTGGCAGGGAACGTTGTTGGTTACTTTTGAAGGTGACTTTGGAAAGATTCACAAAAAAGTAATTAAGCTATAAGTTAAAATTTGAAATATTTTTATTGAAAGCCACAATAATATGTGGCTTTTATTGTTTCTTTGAACAACAAACCTCACAAACACTGCAATCCCAATATTACTGCAAGCGTTTGTAAAAAATCTTAATATTCCCAATGATTACAAAGCGTAACCTACTTGTCTTATTTTTATTTGCCAGTATTTCCACCTTTTCTTTTTCGCAATCAAGCGTGAATAAAATAGATGTAAATAAAGACATTGACGTGGTTCGAGTTTACGAACAAGTAGTAAAGGAAGGTTACGGCACCCCTTTCATTTATAAAAAATTAGCGACCGCGTATTATTTCAAAAGTGAATACGAAAAGGCATTGACATGGTTCCAAAAGTTATTTTCTGTAGAGAAAAACACTGATCCTGAACTTGCCCATCAATACTATCAAACTTTAAAGGCGGTTGCGGTTACTAATTCAACAAATTCTGAGAAAAAGTCTATCTTGAGATAATCACACCTGGTGAAAGCGGAAGCAATCTTCAATATGATCGTTCACCATTCCTGTGGCTTGCATATGCGCATAAACCACTGTACTGCCCACAAATTTAAAACCTCGTTTTTTTAGATCTTTGCTTAAAGCGTCACTTTCTGCGGTTGTTGCAGGCGCATCTTTATGCGTTTTCCAAATATTTTTGATGGGCTTATGGTTTACAAATCCCCAGATATAGTTGCTGAAACTGCCAAATTCTTTCTGAACCTCCATAAAGAGCTTTGCGTTGGTAACTGCGGAATGAACCTTCAGTTTATTGCGAATAATACCTTCATTTTGAAGTAGCGAATCAATTTTAGATTGGTCGTATTTGGCTATTTTTTTATAGTCAAAATCATCAAAAGCTTTTCTAAAATTTTCGCGTTTCCGAAGAATGGTAATCCAGCTCAATCCAGCCTGAAAGGTTTCCAAAAGTAAAAATTCAAACATCGTTTTATCGTCCTTCACGGGAGCACCCCATTCCTCATCGTGATATTTCACGTAAAGCGGATCGGTGCCACACCATCCACAGCGTATTTTTTTTGAGTCCATAATTATATTTTCTGATTACTGAACACTGCGAACTGAATACTGGTTATTGTTGCCCAGGAAAATTAAATGTAATGGTCCCAAGTTGTTGTGTCTTAGAAGCATCGGTGTTGAAGCGTGCTTGTCTGGAATAATCCAAAGCAGCATCAATCAAACATTCGTTGGATGTGGTGGAAGCGGTTTTGTTGTATGAATTTTTCACAACCTTTCCCAAATTATTGACCTCCACGTTTATAACCACTTTTCCAGACCCATAACACGTATAGACTGGATTTGGCAGATTGATATCTTTTCGGTTTACCAATTGATAGCTTATAGTTGTGTTTCTATTGCCACTTTTAACAACTGCTTCAGCGTCTTTCCCACTTTTGCTATTGGATAATTTTTTCTTTTTCTCCTTTTCGGGTTTTGTTATGGTTGTTGTTCCAGTGCCGTTATCGCTTTTGGAATTCTCCATGGCATCGATCATTTCCTGGAGTTTACCCTCGGTGGTCTCTGTAATTTCCTGATTTTCGTTTTCAATGGAAGAGATAAATTTTTCGGCTTCGTTATAAGCTCGATTGGTTTCAACCTTTACTTTTTCAGGCGTAAGCTCTGCAATAGCAAGATCATCGGGAAGCAATTCTTCTGGTGCCATCACAACATCATAAGTCTCTTCGTTGCTTTCCACTTGCTCACTAGAAAGTTTCACGCTGTATAGGAAAAGCACTAGACAGCCCGTAAGCAGGGAAGTTATGAGGAAAGCTCTGTATGAATAATTGAAATTCATTATTGCAAGTACCGAAATTTTGTGCAAAATTCCGCAAAACTGCTGACAATTAAGATAGTATTAGTGATATTTTAACTTGGCAGTGAAGCTTCAAACGCTTCAATTCCCACCGCATTTTCCACAGAATATTCACCGATTCTGGTTCTTCGCAAAGCGGAAAGATGCGCACCATTGCTTAAGGCCTTTCCAAAATCATTCGCCAAAGAGCGAATGTATGTGCCTTTGCTACAAACCACTCTAAAATGTACGTTTGGCAGTTCGATTTTAGTTATTTCAAATTCTGAAATAGTAACGGTTCTGAAAGGAATTTCCACTTCTTCGCCGCTTCGAGCGAATTCATACAAGCGTTTTCCATCTTTTTTCAATGCCGAAAATACTGGCGGTTGCTGCTGTATTTCGCCTAAAAATTGTTTTGTGGCTTCCTTTATTTTTTCTGACGTAATCTCTGAAGTATCAAAAGTGCAATCAATTTCAGTTTCCAAATCATAACTGGGCGTGGTTGCTCCCAAAGTAAAAGTACCGGTGTATTCCTTTTCTTGCGCTTGAAAAGTGTCTATTTTTTTGGTGAATTTTCCGCTGCAAATAATCAAAAGCCCGGTAGCTAAAGGATCAAGCGTTCCCGCATGGCCTACTTTTATTTTTTTTATCCCAAAGGATTTCCGAATCAACCAACGAACTTTGTTCACAGCTTGGAATGAGGTCCATTCCAACGGTTTGTCTATCAAAATTACTTGGCCTTCTTTGTAATCTTCCGCAGTCATTAAATTACAGTAAGTTCTTGAATAAAAAAGTGAATCAATAAAACTGCAATTCCAGCAATAATTCTATAGTAACCGAAGATTTTAAAACCGTTTTTACTCAAATAGGAAATGAAGAATTTTATGGCGATTAACGCCACAATAAAACCAACTGCGTTTCCAATTATAAGTAGATTCACTTGTTCCGAAGAAAGCTGAAAACCTGCTTCGTAATAATCGTAACTCTTTTTCACAGTAGCTCCCAGCATCGTTGGAATAGCCAAAAAGAATGAAAATTCCGCAGCCACGGTTCGCGAAAGTTTTTGGCTCATACCTCCCACAATACTCGCACCGCTTCGAGATACTCCCGGAATCATTGCCAAACATTGAAAGAAACCAATTTTTAAAGCTGTTAAGTAAGATATTTCAGTCTGCTCACCATCGCCAAACCAATCGTCTACTTTCAAAAGAATAAATCCGCCAATTATTAACGAAACAGCAACCGTGATTGGATTTTCCAAAAGGCTGTCTATAAAATCGCTTAAAAGCAATCCTAAAAATACTGCAGGAAGAAAAGCTACAAAAAGTTTGTAGTAAAAATCCATGCTCTGGAAGAAGCGCTTGAAGTACAAGACCACAACACTCATAATGGTTCCGAGTTGGATAACAATTGTAAAAAGTTTGGTAAAATCATCACCAGCAATACCAAAAAAGGAAGAAGCAATAATCATATGTCCCGTTGAAGAAACGGGTAAAAATTCAGTTAAACCTTCAATAATAGCAAGGACAATGGCTTGTAATATATCCACTAATTTTCTTTTTTGCTATCGGGTTTCAATAAAATGGCATACACTTCAATCGCAAACCCCAAAAGCACCAATGCTGGAGCTAAACGGATGCGGCGCCAATTGTAAATCTCAGGATTGAAAACGTTGGGGTCGTCACTCCCTCCACCCGTCATCAATATAAAGCCCAAAACAATAAACGCCGCACCAATAAGCATGAATTTGTAATTTTTTCTCTCAAAAACAAATTCGGGTTTAAAATCTTCTTTTCGTTTCTTCTCTCCCATTATTTAAAAGTTTCAGGTTTCAAGTTTAAAGTTTCAAGTTGTGATTTTTAATTTTAAGAGTCAGGCTATTCCCTTTGATTAGGGGCACTAATAATATAAATCGTCAGTGCGCAAATTTAAAAACCGTTGTGTAGCAATAAAAGTACTAATCCAGGTTATAAAAACACCCATTAAAAATATGAATACAAACAGCACAGCCAGCAGCATTGGATCACCCAATAATTGCAACTGAGGGAAACTTTGGTTGAGGTAATAAAGCACCACGCCCATCCCGATCATTGCTACAATTGCGCCAACAATTCCCAACCGAACACTTTTCCAAACAAATGGCTGACGGATAAATTTTTTGGTCGCACCCACCATTTGCATCGTTTTAATAGTAAATCGCTTTGAATATATGGAAAGTCGAATGCTGCTGTTTATGAGCAATACAGCGATAAATGTAAAAATTCCGCTGATTACCAAAACCCAAAAACTAATGCGTTTCACGTTTTCGGTAAGTTGTGCAATCAAAGGTTTGTCATAAATTACATCATCCACAAACCCCTTGCTTTTTAGCTCGTTGGTTATTTCCTCCATTTTTTGTGGCGTAACATAATCTGCCAAAATGTAAACGTCAATACTATTCTGAAGCGGGTTTTCACCCAAATATTCTATAAAATTCTCGCCCAAAGTTTCTTGATGTTCCTTTGCTGCTTCTTCTTTTGAAACAAAAGTTGCAGACTTTGTGTATTCGGCCAAAGCCAAACTTTGCTTGAGCTGGGTGATTTCAACCTCTTTCGCATTGTCCTTTAGAAAAACGGTAATTGCTATTTGTTCCTTGAAATAATCAGCTACTTTTTTTGAATTCAAGACCAACAATCCCAACAATCCCAACATAAAAAGCACCAGTGAAATACTGATAACCACTGAAAAATAGGAAGAAATCAACCTGCGTTTTTGATATTTTTCAAAAGAAGAACCCATAGGAATTGGAGAATTTTGCGGTAAAAATACAAGTAATTTTACATCTTGTGTTAAACAACGCCGAAAGTTTCCATTTTGTTATAATAAGATTAAATTTGAAGCGCCTTAAACTTATTGATTATCAGACAAAACCTGCTAAAATCCCTAAAAATTTCCCGACCGGGACTTTGGTTTCCAACAATTTGGATTTATTTGGTCCCTTTTGACCTAACTTCAAATTTCTGGGAACAGCCACTTTTTTGGGTAGGCCTCTTCTTTGTCACTTTTCCTTTGAATTTTATGGTTTATGGCTTGAACGATTTTGCCGATGGGAAGGCAGATTCGCTAAACCCGCGAAAGGGTAACTATCTGTTTGGTGCCCGATTGAGTAAAAAAGAATTGGCTAAGGTGCCACGGCACATATTTGTAGTAATGGTTCCTTTTTTGGCGTATTTTTCATACGTTGGCGGCAGCGAGCTCTTTATTTTATTGTTGTTTATGATAGTTATAAATATCATTTATAATTACAAACCTTTCCGACTCAAGGAACGTCCACCTTTTGACATATTAATCCAAGTAGGCTATGTTTTTACGGCCCTTTTCTGTATTCAGTTGAACGATTTGGAAATGATTCCGTGGCAAACATTTCTTTATCTTTCACTTTTTGCATTTCAAGCACACATTGCTGGGGAAATTATGGATATTGAACCAGATAAATTGGCTGGAAAGAGAACAACGGCAACTATAATAGGAAGAAAAAAAGCAAAATTCTTAATGCTTTTCCTCCTTTTATTCGAAGCGTATATCTTAAAATTTTGGTTTGATGATTGGGTACTGTCAGGCTTTTTGGTTGCTTTTTCATTTTGGCTTATCTTGGATATTTTCGTTTTTTTCAAGGACAAACCATATACACTCAAACAAATGAAACTATTTGGAATCGCTATGAACATTACAGCAATTCTTTCTATGGCCTGGGTGCTTTATTCCGGAAATTTACTACATCCAAATTTTTAAATTATTAGGGTTTTTACTTCTTCTAATAAACCTTAAATTTGTCCGCAAACTCCGAAGCCTTGGCAAAGGAACGTCCTTTTTCAGAAAAAATTTATAATGAGCAAATATCACTTCAACGAAATAGAAGCAAAATGGCAAAAGCATTGGGCCAAAAACCAAACTTTTAAAGCTGTTAATCCCTCCCCTTCGGGGGGAGGCCAGGAGGGAGACAAGCCAAAATACTATGTTTTGGATATGTTTCCCTATCCTTCCGGTGCTGGTTTGCACGTTGGGCATCCACTCGGCTACATTGCCAGTGATATTTATGCGCGCTACAAACGCCACCAAGGTTTTAATGTTTTGCATCCGCAGGGTTATGATTCCTTTGGGCTTCCGGCGGAACAGTATGCAATCCAAACCGGTCAACATCCCGCAAAAACTACTGAGGAAAACATTGCACGTTACCGCGAACAGTTGGATAAATTAGGGTTTTCATTCGATTGGAGCCGCGAAGTTCGCACCAGCAATCCCGAATATTACAAATGGACACAGTGGATTTTCATTCAGCTTTTTGAATCTTGGTATTGTAAACACGCCAATAAAGCGTTTCATATTTCGGAACTGATTGAAGTTTTTGAAGCAGAAGGAAATTACAATGTAGAAGCGGTTTGCGATGATAATGTTGAAATTTTTACTTCAAAACAATGGCTCGATTTTTCAGAAACTAAAAAGCAGGAAATCCTTTTAAAATACAGACTTACCTATTTAGCCGAAACCGAAGTAAACTGGTGCCCACAGCTAGGAACCGTTTTGGCGAATGACGAAATAGTGAATGGCGTTTCCGAGCGCGGCGGTTATCCCGTTGTCCGCAAAAAGATGAAACAGTGGAGTATGCGAATCACTGCGTATGCCCAACGTTTATTGGACGGACTGAACGAAATAGATTGGCCGCAACCGCTGAAGGATTCACAAACCAATTGGATTGGACGTTCCAAAGGTGCGACTGTTAAGTTCAGAGTTATGAGTTCAGAGTTAGGAAAAGGAGAAAACTCATCACTCATAACTCATAACTCTGAACTTGAAATTCCAGTTTTTACTACAAGACCTGACACTATTTTTGGAGTTAGTTTTATGACGCTTGCGCCGGAACACGATTTGGTTTCAAAAATCACGACTGCCGAACAAAAAGAAGCAGTTGAAAACTACATTGAAGCAACCGCAAAACGCAGCGAGCGCGAGCGAATGGCAGATGTAAAAACCATTACAGGCGTTTTTACGGGCGCGTATGCTGAGCATCCTTTTTCAGGAGAGCAAATTCCAATCTGGATTGGCGATTACGTATTGGTGGGCTACGGAACGGGTGCCGTAATGAGCGTTCCCTGCGGCGATCAGCGCGATTATGATTTTGCGAAACATTTCAATTTACCGATTCCGAATATATTTAAGGATGCGGATATTTCTGAGGAAGCCTATTCCGATAAGGAAAATACAATTATCACAAATAGCGACTTTTTAAATGGTCTAAATTATTCCGAAGCCACTGATAAAATAATCGCTGCCTTGGAGGAAAAAGGGATTGGCAAAGGCAAAATAAATTACCGTTTGCGCGATGCCGTTTTTAGTCGCCAGCGGTATTGGGGCGAGCCGTTCCCGATTTATTACAAAGACGGAATGCCGCAAATTATCCCGACCGAATGTTTGCCATTGCGCCTGCCCGATGTTGAAAAATATTTACCCACCGAAGAAGGCGAACCGCCTTTGGGCCGTGCTGATGATTGGGCATGGGATGTTGAAAAGTTGTCGGTTGTCAGTCGTCAGTTGATTGACCACAAAACCGTTTTTCCTTTGGAATTGAATACGATGCCCGGCTGGGCGGGAAGCAGTTGGTACTTTTTCCGATATATGGAAGATGAAAAACGCGACGAGGTTTTTGCCTCAAAAGAAGCTTTGGACTATTGGCAAAACGTGGATTTATACATAGGTGGCAGCGAGCACGCTACTGGCCATTTGTTGTACAGCCGTTTTTGGGTAAAATTTATGCTCGACCGCGGTTTTGTAAATGTGGAAGAACCATTTAAGAAGTTGATAAACCAAGGGATGATTTTGGGGGAGAGTGCACTGATATATATGTTACAACCTACTGACTTGCCTCCTATTTTCATTTCAAAAGAAATTTATGAAAAAGAAGAAATAGATCTTAAAGAAACAGGTAAAAGGGGAGATCTGTACGATTTATATTCAATTATATTTAAGAAGTATAATTTAAATAGTCCGGCTGGATTTGTTCATCAAACTGTACATGCCGATGTTTCATTTGTAAATATTCAAAATGAATTAGACATCGAAGCTTTTAAAAATTGGAGACCAGAATACAAATACGCTATTTTCATTTTGGAAGATGGAAGTGTGTACGAACTAAACTCCTCCCCTTCGGGGAGGCCGGGAGGGGCCTTCAAAGTATCCCGCGAAGTAGAAAAAATGTCCAAATCCAAATACAACGTGGTAAACCCCGATGATATTTGCAACCAATACGGGGCAGATACTTTGCGGATGTACGAAATGTTCCTCGGCCCGCTGGAGCAGGCAAAACCTTGGAACACCGCTGGAATTACTGGCGTACACGGTTTCCTAAAAAAACTTTGGAAACTCTACCATTCTGGTCCGGATGAAAGTTTTTACGTAACGGACACCCCTCTTTCGGAGGGGCAGGGGGAGGCCTTGAAAACGCTTCATAAAACCATCAAAAAAGTACAGGAAGACATTGAGAATTTCAGTTTTAACACTTCGGTTTCGTCTTTTATGATTGCGGTGAACGAGCTTATTTCCCAAAATTGTAATTCGCGGGAAGTGTTGGAGCCTTTGGCAATACTTATTTCGCCTTACGCGCCGCACATTGCGGAAGAACTTTGGCAGAAATTGGGGCATTCGGAAAGTATTGCCACAGCAGTTTTTCCAAAATTTGAACAGAAATTTTTAGTGGAGAGCAGCAAGGAATATCCAATCTCTTTCAACGGAAAAATGCGCTTTACTTTGGAACTGCCTTTGGATTTAACAAAAGAAGAAATAGAATCTGCCGTAATGGCACACGAGAAAACAGCCCAGTATTTGGAAGGTCGCGCGCCGAAAAAGGTAATTATCGTGCCCGGAAAAATTGTGAATATCGTAGGTTAAAAAATTTGCACGCTTTTTGATTAAATTTGAAGTAAGAATTTAAAAAACTAAAAAAATGTTTGGATACTATATAATTGCAGGGATTATCTTTTTGGTAAGTTGGTACGTGAGCCACAAATTAAAAAGCAAGTTTAAGGAATATTCGCAAATCCACCTTCAAAATGGAATGAGCGGAAAAGAGATTGCCGAAAAAATGCTAGCCGACAACGGCATTACCGATGTGCAGGTTATTTCGGTTGCAGGACAATTGACGGACCATTACGATCCTTCAAAGAAAACCGTGAACTTGAGCGAAGGGGTTTATATGCAGCGCAACGCAGCTGCGGCAGCCGTTGCGGCACACGAATGTGGTCACGCCGTGCAACACGCCACTGCGTACAGTTGGTTGAAACTGCGTTCAACGATAGTGCCTGCCGTGAGCGTTTCCAGCAAACTTTCAAATTTTGTGATAATGGCTGGTCTTATTCTTTTCGCAACCGGCTCTGCTTTCGGAACTTGGATTTTCGGAGTTGGAATTGTGCTTTTTGCTATAACTACTGCTTTTGCATTCGTTACACTTCCGGTGGAATTTGATGCCAGCAAACGGGCATTGGTTTGGTTGGAAAGCAGCAATATGGTGACTCCACAAGAACATGACGGTGCAGAGGATGCTTTAAAATGGGCAGCTAGAACTTACGTGGTTGCAGCACTTGGCTCATTGGCTACATTGCTTTATTTTATCTCAATTTTCTTGGGAAGAAGATAAAAAATTAATGTCCCGATAGCTATCGGGATTAGATTGACGATGGTCGATTGTGTCGTCCTAAATAATCGATACAGATTATTTAGGACGACACATATCTCAATACTTTCTTAGTGAACGTTATCCGGATTGTAACCCGCATATTTCACTTCTTCTTCGTGAAAAATGATTCCGTTTTCCTTCAGTTCCTTTAAAATTGGTTCGTAAACTTCTTTTGCGATTGGAAGTTGAACTCCGGGAGTGGTTATTTCTTCGTTTAAAATTTTCAAAGCTGCAATTGCTACGGGAAGTCCAACGGTTTTTGCCATTGCGGTATAGGTTTGATCTTCTCCAATCAGTGCCATGTGGCTATCAATCTGGTGTTGTTTTCCATCCAATTCATAACCAAATTTGTGATACATCACAATCATGTCTTTATCGTGTGGCGCCAATGTCCATTTGTCTTCCAATATTTTTTGAAGGGCCATTGCTGGAGTTGCATCTTTGATTCCCAAAGTTTTTTCTTTATTGAAAATATCCAATTCCTCCAATTTTTCCCACATCAAATCATCTTGATCAATTTTTAGGGCGTAGCGAAGTTTAAGTTCAACGGTATCTGTTGGGGAATAAGCCAAAAATAAGTTTACAAATTCGCGATAGGTTAAGTTTTCTGAATCTGGAATTGTGTAGGTGTCGTCGGTCATTCCCAATTGAACAAACATATTCCAAGCCTTGCTGAAGCCAACTCTTCTAATGGTTCCGCGGTATAGCGTAAGGATATTTTCCAGTCCGTAAACAGATTGGTATTGTAGGGAGTTTCTATTTGCTAAAACCTCAAATTTCCCATAGCCTTCAATATTTATAAATTCTGTTCTACGGAACAATCTGTGGTAAGGTATGTACTTGAATTTTCCTTCCTGGATAAATTCAGCAGCGCCTCCTTGCCCGGCCAAAACCACATTGCGGGGGTTCCAAGTGAATTTGTAGTTCCAAAGATTGTCATCGCTTTCGGGAGCAATCAAACCTCCGCAGAAAGATTCAAAAAGAAGCATTTTGCCGCCTTTTGCACGTATTCTGTCAATCACTTGCATTGCGCTCATATGGTCCACTCCGGGATCGAGCCCAATTTCATTCATAAAAACCAACCCTTTTGATTCGGCTTTGTGGTTCAGCGCTTGCATTTCTTTGCTTACATATGACGCGGTTACCATATGTTTTCCAAATTCTATACAATCACGAGCTACTTCAATATGATAACGCGCAGGAAGCATCGAAATAACTAAATCGCTGTTTTCAACGGCTTCCTTTCTTTGCACATCGTTAAAAACGTCGAGCAAAATTCCGCGCGCGTTGGGATGGCCAGTTGTAAATTTTTGAGCAGACTGAATGGAAATATCCCCAATGGTTATAAAAAGGTCTTCTTTTTCACTTTTGTCCAGCAAATAGCGTATTAAACTTGTGGCAGATCTTCCTGCACCTATAATTAATATGTTTCTCATTGGGAGAGTTTTTTGTTAACTTTGGAGATAGATTTTGTAATGGACGAAATTACTAATTCCAAATTTTAAAAATGACAGTTTTTGACAAAAAAATGGCGGTAACAGCTTCTTTTCTCACCGCCGCCACAATTGCTCTGGGAGCTTTCGGAGCACATGGTTTAAAAAATATTGTGGAAGCTTCTGCATTAAATACATTTGAAACTGGCGTACGCTATCAAATGTATCATTGTCTTGCCATTTTAGTGTTGGGATTGGCGCCTTCAATTCCGGAGAAGTTAAAAAAAACTGTGTTTTGGTTTTTTATTTTAGGAATACTTCTTTTTTCAGGATCAATTTATCTGCTTGCCCTGAATGAAGTTTTGCCTTTTAATGCCGCCAAGATTGGATTTGTAACCCCAATAGGGGGTTTGATGTTTATCATCGGGTGGTTTTGGTTTGCATATAAAATGCTTACGTTAAAGAAGCGATAAATGTTTTTTATATTTTCTTCAATCTCTCTAAGATTTGCTACTTTTGTACTCTACAAAATTTAAAAAAGGTATGGTCGATAAAAACCAAGCTAGAAAAACGATTTCGGTTGACAAATACGGAATCAAAAACGCAAAAGTTAAATATCAACTTTCTTCTGAAGAACTTCACGACGAAACTTTGCAAAAAGGGCAAGGAGAAGAGGCCGCTAACGGTGCTTTGTCAGTAAACACAGGAGAATTTACGGGAAGGTCCCCGAAAGATAGGTTTATTGTAAAAGATGATGTTACGCGCGACAAAGTATGGTGGGGGAACGTAAACATTCCGTTTCCGCCAGATATGTTTGACAAGCTTTATGACAAGGTTGTTGATTATCTTTCAGAGAAAGAAATTTACGTGCGCGACAGCTATGCTTGCGCAGACGAAAACTACAAGCTCAACATCAGAGTTATTAACGAGACGCCTTGGTGCAATCTATTTGCCCATAACATGTTTCTTCGTCCAACTGAAGAAGAATTGGCATCTTTTGATCCCGAATGGCTTCTTGTTAATGCACCCGGATTTTTAGCAGATCCTGAGGTTGATGGAACACGTCAACATAATTTTGCCATCCTTAATTTCACGCGTAAAATTGCCTTGATTGGCGGTACAGGTTATACCGGTGAAATTAAAAAGGGTATTTTTTCGGCACTAAATTTTATTATGCCGGTAGATAAAAACACCTTGCCAATGCACTGTTCGGCGAATGTTGGCAATAATGGAGAAACGGCAATTTTCTTCGGGCTTTCAGGTACGGGTAAAACTACACTTTCAGCAGATCCAGAACGAAATTTGATAGGCGATGATGAACACGGCTGGACACCAGACAATACGATTTTTAATTTTGAAGGTGGATGTTATGCGAAGGTTATAAACCTTTCAGAAGAAAACGAACCGGATATTTTTAATGCAATAAAACCCGGAGCGCTGCTTGAAAACGTTGTGATGGACGCAGATGGAAACATAGATTTTGCAGATATTTCTATCACCCAAAATACGCGTGTAAGTTATCCAATCTATCACATCAACAACATTCAAGTGCCTTCCATTGGCCACAACCCGAAAAATATTTTCTTTTTGACGGCTGATGCTTTTGGCGTTTTGCCTCCAATTTCAAAATTGACTCCAGGACAGGCTGCTTATCACTTCATTAGTGGTTATACTGCTAAAGTTGCTGGAACAGAAGAAGGAATCAACGAACCTACGCCAAACTTTTCAGCGTGCTTTGGTGCGCCTTTTATGCCGCTTCACCCAACGGAATACGCCGAAATGTTAAGCAAAAAGATGAAGGCTGCCGGGGTTAATGTATGGTTGGTAAACACAGGATGGACCGGTGGTCCTTATGGAGTGGGGAGCAGAATGAAATTGAAATACACCCGTGCAATGATTGCCGCTGCTTTGGAAGGAAAATTAAAAGATGTGGAATTTGAGAAACACCCAATTTTCAATCTGATGATGCCAAAATCCTGTCCGAACGTTCCCTCGGAAATATTAAATCCAAAGGAAACTTGGAAGAACAAAAAGGCGTATGATATTCAAGCTAAAGAATTGGCAAACTCTTTCAAAGAGAACTTTGCTAAATTTGAAACCTATGCAAATGATGAAATTCTTGCTGGAGCTCCCGCTTCCGAATAATTTCTGAAAATAATTCATAAACAAAAAGGCTTGCCAATGTGGCAAGCCTTTTTTATTTGCAATTAATCGATCTTATTTTTTGTTGTTTACCTCCTTGATGTACTTTTCCAAAGCCATTGTCATAGACGGAGTTTCGGGGGTTGGGGCTTGAATGTCCACACGCAGGCCTTCATCTGTAGCGGCTTTTACCGTTGTGTTCCCGAATACTGCTATGCGGGTATCATTTTGTTTGAAATCTGGAAAGTTTTCAAAAAGTGATTGGATTCCACTTGGGCTAAAAAACACCAATATGTCATAATACACATCGCGAAGGTCTGAAAGGTCGCTGATTACCGTTTTGTAAAATGTTGCTTCTTTCCAATCTACTTTTAATTCATTCAATACCTGAGGCACTTCTGGCTTCAATTTATCTGAAGTAGGAAGCAGGAATTTTTCGTTTTTATATTTTTTGATCAGGGGAGCAAGTTCAGAAAAAGTTCTTTTTCCCACATAAATCTTTCGCTTTCTGTAAACAACATATTTTTGAAGATAGTAAGCTACTGCTTCACTCAAACAAAAATATTTCATTGTGTCTGGCACTTTAAAACGAAGCTCGTCGGCAATCCGGAAATAATGGTCCACAGAGTTTCGGCTGGTAAGAATAATTGCCGAATATTGGGTGAGATCAACTTTTTGGGCTCGAACATCTTTGCCTGACACGCCTTCAACGTGTATAAAAGGGCGGAAATCTATTTTTACCTTTTGCTTTTCGATTAAATCGAAATAGGGTGAGTTTTCAATTTTAGGCTCGGGCTGGGAAACCAAAATAGTTTTCACTTTCATAGATATTCCTGATTTTTTAAAATTGTATTCTACGAGACAAAAGTTTTGTAAAGGATAATATAGGGTGCGATTTCAAGTGCGCAAAGATACAAAATAAAATAGAAGAAATTGCTGATTATTAATTTTCCGTTTTTCTTATAACTGTACAGCAATGCAATAGAGTTTAGCGCAAGGGCAAAGCCACCAAAAATGAGAAGTGCGTTTGCGGTTGGCGGGTAAATGTAGAGAAAAAAAAGATTGGCAATGAAAAACAATATGCCCAGAAAATTGCGATAGCTCAACTTTTGATATAGATAATTGTTGATAAGCACATCCAGGGAAAATATATTTCCGACAATTTTTTCCAAAGAAAATCTTATAAGTACAAAAACACTGTAAGCAGTGCAAATTTGAAGGAATAGCCATTCGTTTTTTTGAACTTCGGAAGGATTGAAAACCTTAAATAACAAAAAAATAAAAATCGAAACACATATTATTTGTACAACGAAAAGCATCATATTGAAAGGATGGTTCAGTTGGTCATTTTTGCCGTGAACGAAAAAATACTGATTGGTTATGGGCAGCAACGAAAACTCGTGAAATCTTTTTGGGTAAAAATATTTGGAGAGGGCGAAAAGAACAAAGCAGGCCACCAACAAATAAGTGGCCCAATCGGTTGATGTGATAAGTCTTTCGCTGAAATCCACCTTCAATATTTTTGGTAAAGGTACAGTAAAATAAATTTCCTTTTTGGGGCATCAATTAGATTTCACTTCACATTTATTTATTCAAAAAAGGGTACATTTGCGCTAAAATTGCAGTATGTCCAAGGCGGTAGTGGTGGTGCCAACCTACAATGAAATTGAAAATATAGAGCGGCTGTTGCGCACTGTTTTTTCGTTGCAGCGCGAATTTCACATTTTGGTTGTGGATGACAATTCCCCAGACGGTACAGCGCAGGTTGTTGAAGCAAATCTCAAAATATATCCCGACAGATTATTTATTCTCAAACGCACTGAAAAGAAGGGGTTGGGCTCTGCCTATATAGCAGGTTTCAAATGGGCTTTGGAAAATGGATACGATTATATATTTGAAATGGACGCCGATTTTTCACATAATCCCAATGACTTGATTCGGCTATTCAATGCTTGCCATAAAGATGGCAATGATATGGCTATTGGCTCACGATATGTGAAAGGCGTAAATGTAGTAAACTGGCCAATGAGCCGAGTTTTAATGTCTTGGTTGGCATCAAAATATGTGCGCCTTGTGATGCGGATGGATATTTATGACACTACGGCCGGATTTATATGTTACAAAAGAAAAGTGCTACAGAGAATAAACTTGGACAATATTCGTTTTGTGGGCTACGCCTTTCAGATTGAAATGAAATTCAAAACCTATATCAGCAAATTCAAGATAAAAGAAGTGCCTGTTATTTTCACGGATCGCACAAAAGGCGAGTCCAAAATGAGTTCTGGCATTATTTCTGAAGCTATTTTTGGGGTGATTGCAATGAAATTTAAAAGTGTGTTTAACAGAAAAAAATTTAATGAAGCATCTTTTCATTAAATCTTAATATAGTGGAATATTGAAAGAAGATGTTCCATTTGTCCTAAAAAAAGAATATTATCCATAAATGAAATCAATTTTAATTAAGAATGCAAATATTGTAAATGAAGGCGAAATCGTAAAAGGCGATGTACTTGTTCAGGATGGACGTATAGCGGAAATTTCTGAAACTATAAGCGCAAAATCTTCCGATACAAAAGTAATTGACGCTGATGGAAGCTATTTGCTGCCAGGGATGATTGACGACCAAGTGCATTTTCGTGAACCGGGACTGACGCACAAAGCCAACATTGAAACCGAATCAAAAGCTGCGGTGGCGGGAGGAATCACTTCTTTCATTGAAATGCCTAACACGGTTCCGCAGGCTACAACTATTGAATTGCTTGAAGAGAAATTCGATATCGCTTCAAAAACTTCTTGGGCCAATTATTCCTTTATGTTCGGTGGAACCAATGATAATTTGGACGAAATTTTGAAAGTTGATCCGCAGAAAGTAGCTGGGTTGAAACTCTTTTTGGGCTCCTCCACGGGCAATATGTTGGTAGATGATCCAAAAATTTTAGAAGAAATCTTCAGCAAAACCAATCTGCTCATTTCCGCCCATTGCGAAGATGAAACAACCATAAAACAAAATCTTGAAAAGTATAAAGCGGAATATGGCGAAGATATTCCAATGGAACTTCACCCAAAAATCCGCAGCGTGGAAGCCTGTTATATTTCCTCTTCAAAAGCTATAAAACTCGCTGAAAAAACTGGGGCGCGCCTTCATGTTTTTCATCTTTCCACAGAAAAGGAAACGCATCTTTTCAGCAATAAAAAACCGCTTTCCGAAAAGAAAATCACAGCTGAGGTTTGCATTCACCATTTGTGGTTTACGGATGAAGACTACAAAACCAAAGGCACCAAAATAAAATGGAACCCGGCCGTGAAAACTGAAAAGGACAGGGATGGATTGCTAAAAGCACTGCTGGACGATAGAATTGACGTGATTGCCACAGACCATGCGCCACACACTTTAGAAGAAAAAAACAATAAATATCTAAATGCTCCATCGGGCGGACCCTTAGTGCAGCACGCTTTGGTGGCACTTTTGGAAATGTATCACAAAGGAAAAATTTCTTTGGAAAAAATTGTGGAAAAAACGGCACATAACCCTGCGATTCTGTTTCAAATAAAAGAACGCGGTTTTATCCGAGAAGGCTTTAAAGCAGACTTGGTTTTGGTCGATCTCAATTCACCTTGGACCGTTAAAAAGGAAAACCTGCTCTATAAATGCGGGTGGTCGCCTTTTGAAGGTGCAATTTTTAAATCACGGGTTACGCATACTTTTGTGAACGGTATTGTGGTTTATGAAAATTCAAAATTCCCCAACAAGAGCAATCCGGAAAGACTTACCTTTAACAGATAATGAAGCAATCGATAGTTTTTATAATATTCGCTTTAAGTCTCTTTGGCTGTCAGGAGGTAAACCAACCTGAAAAGCCCAAAAACCTTATAGCCAAAGATAAAATGATCGATATACTTACGGAAACCTATTTGGATAATGCCGCAAGAAGTGTGGACAATAGGTCAATTATTTCAAAAGGCATCAAAATGGATTCCATGGTCTATAAAAATTTTGGGATAGATAGTTTGCAGTTCGCAAAAAGCAATGCGTTTTATGCTGCTGATGTGAACACCTATATGGAAATTGTTCGAGAGGTTGAAACTAGACTTACCGCAATGCAGCAAAAAATGGACAGTATTTGGGAAAAGGAGTGGGTCCGAAAAGATAGTATCAAGCGCTCATTGAAGGAGAATAAAACGGAAACAGAGCCTGTAAAAGACAGTTTAATTTGATGCTTTCCCACTTTCTTTTGCAATTCTTTCCAGTGTTTCCTGGGTGGATGTAAATTGAAAACCAAGTTCGTTTTTTATTTTAGAAGCATCGTAGAGCGATGATGAAAACATGGACCTAACGTTAGTTTTTATAATCCTTCTTTTGGTTCTGAAAAATTTATTCGACAGCCAATCCAATTTGCTCAGAAAAAGCATAACTCTTTTTGACAGTTTTTTTGTCGGCGGTTTTTTTCCAAATAAAGGGGCTAGTTTGGAGAGCAGTTTCTTATAAGTAATATTTTCGCTAACCAAAATAAATTGCTCGTTTTTTGTTTCAGAATCCATCAGATTAATCATCACTTTTGCCACATCTTGGACATCAACGATGCCCATTGCTCCTGAAGGATAAAATGGAATGCCTTTGGCTGCCAAAGAAATGATGACACTGCTTCCACCACCGTCAGGCGATGTTCCCAAAATGATACCAGGATTAACGATTACTGCGTCTAAACCTTCCTGTGTGCCACGCCAGACTTCCATCTCGGCGCCGTATTTTGTGATGGTATAGACGCTGTTTTTTTTACCGGGATTCCAAGGGGTTTCTTCGGTAATCAATTGATTGTGTAAATTACTTCCCAAAGTGGTGACCGAACTTACATAACAGAGTTTTTCAATTTTATTCGCCAAGCAGAGGTTCACAATATTTGCCGTACCTTCAATATTTGTTTTTTTGAGTACGTTATATTTTGAAGGGTTGAAAGTTATGAAAGCTGCACAATGGTAAACTCTTGTAATATTCTCAAAGGCAGCCGTAAGTGCAGGGATTTCTGTAATGTTGGCTTCAGTCCATTCAATTCTATTGAAAAGTGAATCCACTTCGGAAGTATAAAGCGCAAAAACCTTCTTTACAGAACCGATGTCAGCATTCTTCCTATGAATTGCGCGCACCCGCTCGTTTTTCTTCAAAAGAAAACACAACAGATGCGAACCCACCAAACCTGTACCGCCAGTTACTAAAATCATAAGGCGAAAATACTCTTTTTGAAATCGAAATCGAAATCGAAATCCAAATCGAAATTGACATTCGTGAATATTGATTACTGGGCCCTTCCAAATTACTTAAGACAAACTTCGGCTAAGTATAAATATTGTCCCGAATTCTCGAGATTGAACCTTGAATCTTTAAGAGAGAACCCTATCTTTGCATCCTCATACTCCAAAAACTTGACGACGGAGTAAAAATTTTACAAAAAATGGAGCTGAAAAATTTCGTTGAAGAGCTACAATGGCGCGGCATGATACATGATGTAATGCCCGAAACCGAAACACACCTTATGGAAACCATGCGCGCTGCCTATGTGGGTTTTGACCCCACGGCAGATTCATTGCACATTGGTAATTTGGTGCCTATAATGCTTTTGTCATTCTATCAACGCTGTGGTCATAAACCGGTTGCATTGGTTGGTGGTGCCACGGGAATGATTGGTGATCCTTCTGGGAAAAGTGCCGAACGGAATCTGCTAGATGAAGCTGCTTTGCGCCACAATCAGGAATGTGTGAAAAACCAGCTTTCACAGTTTTTGGATTTTTCTTCGGGAGCTAAAAACCAAGCCGTGCTTGTTAATAATTACGACTGGATGAAGGAGTTTTCGTTTCTCGATTTCATCAGAAATGTGGGCAAGCACATTACCGTAAACTATATGATGGCGAAAGATTCCGTCAAGACCAGATTGAGCGGTGAAAGCGCAGACGGACTTTCGTTTACTGAATTCACCTATCAATTGATCCAAGGCTACGATTTTCTTCACTTATACAGAAATTTGAATTGCACACTGCAAATGGGCGGCAGTGACCAATGGGGAAATATCACCACGGGCACTGAACTTATACGCAGAATTGCTGGCGGAAAAGGCTATGCACTAACTTGTCCGTTGATCACAAAAAGTGACGGCAGCAAGTTTGGAAAAAGTGAAGGCGGAAATGTTTGGTTGGATGCCAATAGAACTTCACCGTACAAATTTTACCAATATTGGCTAAACACTAGCGATGACGATGCCGAAAAGTATATCAAGATTTTTACTTTTCTCGATAAGGAAACTATAGAAAGTTTAGTTGCCGAACACAAAGAAGCACCGCATTTGCGATTGCTTCAAAAGCGCTTGGCACAAGAAGTTACCACGACTGTTCACAGTGCTGAAGAATTTGAAAATGCCGTGAAAGCTTCCGAAATATTGTTTGGAAATTCCACCTCTGAAGATTTGAAAACGCTTGATGAAAAAACCTTTCTAGATGTTTTTGAAGGCGTGCCGCAAGCAGAAATTTCAAGAGAAGAATTTAAAAACGGACTTGATATTATTGGTGCATTGGCTGAAAAAACTGGATTTTTGAAATCCAATGGGGAAGCCCGACGTGCTTTGAAGGAAAATTCAATTTCAGTGAACAAAGAAAAAGTTTCCGATGATTTTACCGTTTCCGAAAACGATTTGATCAATGGGCAATTCGTTTTACTACAACGCGGAAAGAAGAATTATTTTATTATTAAAGTAGTTTAGTAAATGATGGTTTAAGCAAATAAAAAATCCCCGGCAAAGTCTGCGCGGGGATTTTTCGATTAACTAACCAACCAAATTATGAAAAATAATCACTTTTTCATGTTTTCTTGGTCGAAGGATTTATAATAAACTTACATTTTATTTCAACGGAGAGTGTTAAAAATTTCCCTATAAAACCATCAAATTGCAGCCGCGTATATCGCTGTTGTCAAACCGTCCCAAAACTTCAAAAGTGCCATCAGCAAAAGTTTTTCCCAAGTCTTGGGTTGCAATGAAGGAACAGGAATATAGGTTTGCCAAATCAATCACGTTAATTCCTCCTGTTTTACCAACTTTATAAGATAGCGCATCTTCGGGATCGCGTGTTAAGACTTTCATCCAGGGTGGGCAGGAAAAAAGGCCATTGCCAACCGAATATGCCTGGGAGAGCAGCTCCGTCATTCCATATTCGCTATGGATTTTTTTAACACCAAAACCGTTTTTTAAAATTTGGTGCAGTTCCTCTTTTATCATTTCCTTTCTTCGGCCTTTCATTCCGCCAGTTTCCATCACTATTGTGTTTTTAAGTTGAAAACCGTTTTTTTCAATAAAATCGAGTAGAGCATAAGAAACACCAATAAGTATCGTACTTTGATTGTTTCTATCCAATAAATCCAACTTTTCTATCAGCGCATCCATTTCATATAAATAAAAACCACTGTTTGGATTGTCGCTTTTTTCAATTAAACTTTCAACCATATAAATCAATGAAGAGCCTTCGCGCTCCAAATAGGAGGGCAGCAGTGCCAAAATAGCAAAGTCTGAAGGTTTGCCATACTGTCTTTCAAAGGCTTTGAGAAAACTTTTTTCGTATAACTTTAAATCGGCGACATAATGTTTACTGGTTATGCTGCCCGTGGTGCCGCTGCTTGTGAAGATTATTTCTTCGGATAGATTTTCAGCGATTATTTTATGGCTTTTGAAAAACTGAATTGGCAGAAAAGGAATGTTGTCAATTGTTTTTACTTCGATAGAATTTATGTTTAACAGATTGCAGAAAGTGCGATAAACAGGAACGTTTTCATACTGAAAGCGGAATACTTCCAGCGCAAGACGTTCAAAATCTTCGAGGGTACTGATATTAAAAATTTCCTTTTCCAGCATATTTTTCAACAACGAAATATCATTTCAAAAATAGGTAAATAAAAAAGCTCCTGCCGAAACAGGAGCTTTAAAAAAAATATTTTATAACGGATTACTTAACAACCAATTTTTTGGTAGTCGAAGATTTTCCTTGCTCGATTTTCAATATGTAAATACCACTGTTTAAAGTTGAAATGTCTAATCTTTCGCCATTTAATGTGGTTTTTATAACTTGTTTTCCCAATACATCAAATACTGAAATACTCTTCGTTCCACTTATTTTTGAGTATATATATAAATAACCATTTGTAGCAGGGTTAGGAAATATCTTGAACCTATCTATTTGTGATTGGTTAATGCCCAATACGCACGCATTTTCAGCGCGCAATGTTGGTAGGGTCACACAAAAACTTCCGGCGCCATCACTTTGAATTGATTCCGTTTCCTTGTTTCCATTAAGATCTTCATCATATTGGACGGTTTGGTTTAGTCCTGCCAATAGCTCAGGATCATCGTCATCGTCGGTTCCGTAAACAATTGCATCAATCAAGTTTACGCTTGTAACGGGCGTTCCATTTGGGAAATTACTGGCACTGTCTTGATAAATAGCAATAGCATCAGGCCCATTTTGTATGGTGTTGCTGGTTCCAATAGAAATGTCAACTCCGGGTGTTGCACTACTGCCAATGATGAAAAATCCCTCTGAATCTGTAACATACCCTGTTAAATCTACAGTTTTGTAGCTTTCGTCGTCTGAACCATTATAAAATACCACAATGTAACCTTCTAATGAGAAGTTTGGGGAATCGGACAGAATTTCAACAAATTCTGTAACATCGGTTCCAGTTTGATCTACATCCACTTCATTTATGCCTATTTGCGAAAAAGAAACGGTACAGAACAATAAGCTTGCAATAAGAGTAATTGTTTTCATAACCATCTGTTTTTAAGTTATTTAACTAAAGCTATAAAAAAATATTCAATTTAAAAAGACTAAATACTAATTTATTTTTAAATGTGTTTTACGTCTAAAATTGATGCCAATGGTCGTGACTTTCAATGTTATTAAACGGTTATTATAACATTAACAATAAGCGTGCTGAATTTTACTGAGGTTAATTAATAGTATCTTTGAAGCATTAGAAAAGATTCATTTTTAATATGAAAAAAGATGACATTATAATTCTACTGGTAGATGATGAACCGGATATTCTAGAAATAGTCCGAT
Source organism: Aequorivita sp. (assembly GCA_026646335.1). Taxonomy (GTDB): domain Bacteria; phylum Bacteroidota; class Bacteroidia; order Flavobacteriales; family Flavobacteriaceae; genus Aequorivita. Next base: position 38,433 of record JAPKFY010000008.1, read on the forward strand.
ACAACCTTACCTCTGAAGGCTACTGTGTTGAAATTGCAGAAAACGGTGTTGAGGCCATAGCACAAGCCAAAAAGATAAGGCCACATCTCATTATTATGGATGTAATGATGCCAAAAATGGACGGTATTGAAGCTTGCCAAAAAATCAGGAATATCCCGGAACTTTCCGAAACCGTAATTACTTTTTTAACTGCACGCGGGGAGGATTATTCACAAATGGCCGGTTTTGAAGCTGGTGCCGATGATTATATAACAAAACCAATCAAGCCCAAAATCCTTGTAAGCAAAGTAAAAGCATTGTTGCGCAGGTTTAAAGAAGAAGTTGAAGAAGAAAAAATCAAGCTTGGAAATTTAACCATCAACCTTGAAGAATACAAAATTCTACTTGGCAAAGAAGAAATTACCCTTCCGCGAAAGGAATTTGAGCTTTTGGCTTTGCTTGCGTCAAAACCTGGAAAAGTCTTTAAACGCGAAGAAATTTTGGACAGGATATGGGGCAATGACGTGATTGTAGGTGGCCGTACAATAGATGTCCACATCAGAAAACTCCGTGAAAAAATTGGTGACAATAAATTTAAGACAGTAAAGGGCGTTGGCTATAAATTTGTGGTTTAAAAAAATGAAATTTCCCAAAAAATATAATTTTGCAGCCTCCACCTCGCTTCTCATTGCGTTTTGCTCAACATTGGCTATGGGCATTTTTCTATATTTTTTATTTGATTTGATTTCCGCTTGGTTGCTTCTCCTCTTTCTAGTTTTGTTTTTGCTCACGTTTTTCATCATTCAATATCGAGTTGAGAAATTCATTTACTTCCGAATAAAAAAAATATACAAAGACGTTCGCATTCTAAACGAGAAGGATTTTCCAAAACCATCCGTAACCACTGATTTAGAAGTGCTTACCCGCGAAGTTGAGAATTATGTTAATGTCAAAAAACTTGAAATAGAAACCCTAAACATTCGCGAAAATTACCGAAAGGAATTTATGGGAAATATTTCGCACGAACTAAAAACTCCTTTATTTACTGTGCAAAGTTATATTTTGACTTTGCTAGATGGCGCAATGAAAGATAAGGCGGTGCGTAAAGAATACTTGCGAAGAGCAAATAAAGGTGTGGAAAGGCTCATTTATATTGTGAAAGAGCTGGACATGATTTCCAAACTGGAGGTGGGAGGTCTGGTGCTGAATAAAGAAAATTTCAACGTATTGGAATTGATTAAAAATATTTTTGATTTGTTGGAAATGAAGGCTGCCAAAAAAAATATATCCCTTGTTTTTGACAAGGAATATTTTGAGGAAATAATTGTAAAAGCAGACCGGGAGCGAATTGAACAAGTGCTTACAAACCTTATAGTAAATTCTTTGAAATATGGAAAACAAGACGGAACTACGGAGGTAAGCATTGAAAATATTGTGAAAAACAAAGTTCTGGTCCGTGTTACCGATAATGGCGAAGGAATTTTAAAAGAAAATATGCCCCGTATTTTTGAGCGTTTTTATCGCGTTGACAAAAGCGGCTCCAGAAAGGAGGGTGGAAGCGGGTTGGGCCTATCCATTGTAAAGCATATTGTGGAAGCCCACAACGAAAAAATCTATGTGGAAAGCCAATTTGGCATTGGTTCTGAATTTTCATTCACCCTCGAAAAGGGAAAATAATTCCGTGAAATCTACGGGTTGTTGTGTCAAGGTTTTCAAACCCTTGTAAGCAACAATTTTGTCGAGTTTTTTCAATTTGAATTTATCCTGCCCGCAAGAAGGTACAATCCCAAGGTTTTTTAAGCGACTTGCCAAATATTCCTGTTCGTATTGTCCCGGAGTTGGAATGAAAAACGCTTTTTTTTCAAGTATCGCTAAATCCATAATTGTAGTGTATCCGGAGCGGGAAATAACAACTTCGCTTTTGTTTATGGTGTCTTCAAGCTCGTTGCTTTTTATAAAGTTCACCATTTTTATGTTTTCGAAATTTCCCCACTTTTGTTCTTTTTCAACAATTCCGCGGACCATTAAAATCTTGTTTTCGCTTTTTTTCAATGACTCCTTCAATTTTTCTTCCAAAATAGTTCGCTGTGGTTCGGGACCTGAAAGCAAAACCAAGATGTCTATGGTTTTTGGGACTTCCTTTTTTTTCATTCGGCTTAAAACCCCGATGTATTTTATTGGAAATGGCTCCCCCGTTAAATGGCCTAGTTTTCCACTGAGGTTCATCAGCACGTCATCAGAATCTGGCACCCAGCAAGCATCAAATTTCGCAATGATATTTTGGTGTATTTTACTGCTGAAGTAGGAAGTGCTCCCCGTTAAAACGTTCAATTGGTGCGTAATAAAAACGGAAGGTATTTTTGAATCTCTCAAGCCAAATCGGTTGTCACTTATAATTCCATGGATTTTTCCTTCAGCAACGAGATGCTTTACAATTCGTTTTTCAGCAGCAATTGTTCTTTGAATTTGAGGAAGTTTCAACAGGATTTTCCATTTAAAATAGCCGCCTTTTTTAGGATATGTAATATTGTATGAAGGCAATTCCAAAGATTCCAATTCGGGAAATTCTTTTTGAAGAAGCAAGAGAGCAGCCCCGTCTGAAGCTATCATAACCTCAAATTTATGGTCAAGCAATGCGCGAATTATAGGAATACAGCGCGTAGCGTGTCCCAACCCCCAATGCAAGGAAGCAACTAATATCGTTTTCTTTTTCAGCATAAAAACAAAGGTAGCAATAATTGCTGCGGTAGTATATTTCCTTAATTTTACCGAAAATTTAAATTTTGGGAAGCAAAAACAAACTGAGACGCTTTAGGGAAAATGAAACTTTTTCAAACGTCGTGCAGCCTTCACGCGAGGAAGTATTGAGCGATGCGTTGAAATTAAAAGGAAATTGGCGCAAAAATTTCTTCAAAAACAACAATCCCTTGGTTTTGGAATTGGGCTGTGGCAAAGGAGAATACTCCGTGAACCTTGCAAAAGCATATCCCGAAATGAATTTTTTGGGAATAGACATTAAAGGTGCCCGTTTTTGGCGTGGGGCAAAAATCGCTTTGGAGGAAAACCTAAATAACGTAGGTTTTTTACGTACCCAAATTGAACTCGTGGACCACATTTTTGAAGAAAATGAAGTAGATGAAATTTGGGTCACCTTTCCAGATCCACAAATTAAATACAAGCGCACCAAACATCGTTTGACGAATGAAGACTTTCTTAAGAAATATAAAAAAATCCTAAAACCAGATGGGTTTGTTCACCTAAAAACCGATAGTGAATTTATGCACGGCTACACCCTTGGCCTGCTGCATGGTTTGGGCGAAAATATTGAATACGCACACCACGATGTTTACGGCAGCCAAGGCGCGCCAGAGGCGGTAACCAATATTCAGACTTTTTATGAGAAGCAATATCTTGAAATTGGCAAGAAGATAACTTACATTCGGTTTAAATTCCGTTAGTTAGAAATTCAGTATATTCACAGAAATAACCGCCCTAAATGGCACTATTTTACAATTTACTTATAGGTTTTCTAGGTTCATTTATCGGTGTGCTTCCTCCGGGTTTGATAAATATGTATACCGCAAAAATAAGTATGAAAGAGGGTAGGAAAAGAGCCTTTCTTTTTTCGATTGGGGTTTGCATTACGGTGATGCTTCAAACTTATATTGCGCTTATTCTTGCCCGTTATATCGGAAAGCATCCAGATGTGGTTAGAATGCTTCAAAAAGTGGCCTTGGGTATATTTATCAGTCTTACGATTTACTTCATATTTATAGCGAAGGATACCCGTAGGGAAATCCGTGATCACAATGAAAATTCCAAAAGAAACCGCTTCTTTTTGGGAATTTTTATCGCAATGCTAAACATTTTGCCAATTCCATATTGGATCTATCTAAGCATAACTTTTTCGACATTTGGGGTGTTTTCTTTTTCACAACTCGGGCTTTTAATAACTGTAATCGCTTCTGGAGTAGGTACTTATGCTAGTTTGGCTCTATATGTGCAATTTTTTAGGCCGAAAGAACATTCGCATAAGCTAAGCCTTAATATGAATTATGTTATAGGTCTTGTTACCGCTGCTATTTCGGTAATTACTTTACTGAAAATTTTAAAGGAATTTTAAAGATGTCCAACGAAGGTTTTTTCGAAAAAGTCTATCAAGTAGCGGCACTTATTCCCTACGGAAGGGTTACTTCTTATGGTGCAATCGCAAAGTATTTAGGCGCTACCGGAAGTGCCCGTATGGTAGGTTGGGCAATGAACGGAAGTGTAAACAAAGACGTTCCTGCACACCGGGTTGTAAACCGAAATGGATTGCTCACGGGGAAACACCATTTTCAGGGTACAAACTTGATGCAACAGCTTCTGGAAAGTGAGGGCATTGAAGTAGTTGAGAACAAGGTTCAAAATTTTGAAAAATATTTTTGGGACCCTATGAAGGAGCTTTGAAAAGGAAAATCCCAAATACCAAAAGGAATACTTCGAAAATTAAAGCAGTAGTATTTTCTATTTTTTTTAAAATTTACAAATAATTAGGATATAATTTCAACCAAACTTACTGCGAGCAGCCACTGTGTACTGCCAACTTATTTTAGTATATTTGCACTTTAGAATGAATCTAAATATTGTGATAAAAAAATGAGCATTTCAAAACAAGATATCCTTCAAGCCCTTGAAACCATTACAGTTTCAGGTGAAGGAAGAAATATGGTAGAGAGTGGTGCTGTGCAGAATGTTGTGACTTTTGCAGACGAAATTATCGTGGATCTGAAACTTTCCACACCGGCACTTCACATAAAAAAACGCACTGAGGCAGATATTGTCAAAACCATTCACGAAAAAGTGGATGCCAATGCCAAAGTACAAGTAAATATTAAGGTTGAGGCTCCTGCAAAACCTCAAAACCCGAATTTGATAAAAGGGAAACCCATTCCCGGGATTCAAAATATAATAGCCGTAGCTTCCGGAAAAGGAGGTGTCGGTAAATCAACGGTGGCGGCAAATTTGGCGGTTACGCTTTCCAAAATGGGTTTCAAGGTTGGAATTTTAGATGCTGATATTTACGGCCCCTCCATCCCGATTATGTTTGACGTTGCAATGGAAAAGCCACTTTCGGTAAACATTGGCGGCAAAAGCAAAATGAAGCCCGTTGAAAACTACGGAATAAAAATTCTTTCCATCGGCTTTTTCACCCAACCCGACCAAGCCGTAATCTGGCGTGGACCAATGGCCGCCAAAGCATTGAACCAACTCATTTTTGATGCTGCTTGGGGCGAATTGGACTTTATGCTGATAGACCTTCCACCGGGAACAGGTGATATTCATTTAAGTATTATGCAGTCATTGCCAATCACTGGAGCGGTGGTGGTCAGTACGCCACAAACCGTCGCTTTGGCCGATGCTCGAAAAGGTGTAGCAATGTTCAGGCAGGAAAACATAGATGTTCCTGTTTTGGGAATCATCGAGAACATGGCATATTTCACGCCTGCTGAGCTTCCAGAAAATAAATACTATATCTTTGGGAAAGAGGGTGCTAAACATTTAGCTGAAGATTTGGACGTTCCATTTTTAGGCGAAGTGCCATTGGTGCAAAGCATTCGCGAAGCGGGTGATGCAGGAAGGCCAGCAGCGCTGCAAACAGCAACGCAAATTGAAGAAGCTTTTGAAGCAATTACTAGAAATGTAGTTGAGGAAACAGTTCGCAGAAACGAAAATCTTCCGCCAACGGCAGCTATAAAAATTACAACAATGGCAGGTTGCAGCGCCGTAAAAAAATAATATGACAACCCAGGAACTAACAACAAAAGTAGAAGAAGCATTAGACGAGATCCGTCCATTTTTGCAGAACGATGGAGGCGATATTTCGCTTGTTTCCATTGAAGAAGGCAAAGTAGTGAACGTTCAGTTGCAAGGAGCTTGCGTTGGCTGTTCCGTAAACCAAATGACGTTAAAGAGCGGTGTGGAAATGACTATTAAAAAGTATGCTCCTCAAATTGAAAAAGTAGTAAGTGTTTAGCAACAATGACAACCGTCATTTTTTTAACTCAATTTCAAAACTATTTTTGAACCCAATAAAGAAATAGTCTTTCATGATAAAAACGGATATTCTCATCATCGGCGCAGGACCTACGGGTCTTTTTACGGTTTTTGAAGCAGGATTGCTTAAATTGAAATGTCATTTGATTGATGCACTTCCGCAAGCTGGTGGACAGTGTGCAGAAATATATCCTAAGAAGCCTATATACGATATTCCCGGCTTTCCAGAAATATTAGCTGGCGATTTGGTAAGCAATTTGATGAAGCAGATTGAGCCATTTCAGCCCGGCTTCACTTTGGGTGAACGTGCGGATACGATTGAAAAATTAGATGACGGTTCTTTCATCGTCACCACAGATAAAGGCACAAAACATCACGCCCCAATAGTCGCCATTGCAGGTGGCTTGGGAAGTTTTGAACCGCGAAAGCCCCCAATTCCCAATCTTTCCACATTTGAAGATAAAGGTGTGGAATACATTATCCGCGATCCTGAATTGTATCGAAATAAAAATGTCGTTATTTCTGGCGGTGGTGATTCTGCTCTTGATTGGAGTATTTTCTTGACAGACGTTGCAAAGAGTGTAACACTCATTCACCGAAGAAATGAATTCCGTGGTGCATTGGACAGCGTTGAAAAAGTTCAGGAACTAAAAAATCTTGGAAAGATTGAACTGATAACTCCTGCTGAAGTAATTGGTTTGGTTGGAAATAATAGTCTTGAAGAAGTAGTAATAAAACAAGGTGCTGCCATTTTCAATCGAGAGTGCGACCATTTTATTCCTTTGTTCGGATTATCTCCAAAGTTAGGCCCAATAGCTGATTGGGGACTTGAAATTGAAAAAAACGCGATTAAAGTTGACAATTCTTTAGATTATCAAACAAACATTCCCGGAATCTATGCCATTGGCGACGTAAACACATATCCTGGAAAATTGAAGCTAATTCTCTGTGGTTTTCACGAAGCTACGTTGATGTGCCAAAGTGCCTACCAACGAATATTCCCAGATAAACGGTATGTAATGAAATACACCACCGTTGGGGGTGTGGAAGGTTTTGACGGCAGTAAAAAAGAAGCGCCCAAAGCAGTAATTAAGTCAATTGATTAATAGATGACTGACATCAAAATTACAATCACTGATCGCCTAGGAGTGAAACACGAAGTTGAAGCCCCAACAGATATGAATATGAACCTTATGGAAATAGTTCGTTCCTACGAATTGGCGCCAGAGGGAACCATCGGTATCTGTGGTGGAATGGCGATGTGCGCATCTTGCCAGTGTTATGTTCTAAGTGAACACGAGCTACCTGAAATGAGCTATGATGAAGATTTGATGCTTGCCGAAGCCTTTAATGTGAAAGACAATAGCCGCCTTGGCTGCCAGATTTTTATAAAAGAAGAACTCGATGGATTGGAAGTAGAATTGGCTCCTGAAGTTTAAGGAACTGTTTTTATAAGTTTACAATACTAAAGAACTATTCAGTTTTATAATCAATCAACTTTTGTGGCCCTTCAAGCAATACGCGTTGAACTTTCAGCGTACCATCTTCCGTAGTAGAAATCTGCCATTTTATCAATGAAATCTCGCCATTTTCTATTTCCAAACCGGTAATGCTTCTTGGATGCACGCAGCTTCCATCGTTAAAAAAAGCAATATCTCCTGGTTCCGGAAAACGCGGTCTATGTGTGTGGCCAATGATGGTAAAAATATTTTTGTTTTCAACAATCCAACGTTTTGTCCTTCTTTCAACCTTGATGAGTTCTTTGTAATTTTTTGCTGGGCTTGTAGGGTCGCCAATACCGAAAATCTGTAATTGCCGCCAAAGCACCCGTACCATAAAACGGTTGAATTTCCAACCTACATAATTCATCCAATCAGCTTGGTGGCCGTGCATCATGAAAATTTCCTGTTGGCTGGTTTCATGTTTTAAAATTAACCCTTCTGTAAACTCGATTCCAGGGAAAAGTGGCGCATCTTTTCCGGTTATTTTATCAAAATAGCTGAATAGATGTTTTTCAACGTATCTTTTGTTTTTATAGACCATGTCATGGTTGCCCATTAATCTATAGAGCCTTCCTTCGTTGAAATAAAGTTTCATCAAAGCGTAAACATTTTGATGGGCTTCAAAAATATCTTTGAAAAAGGTATTTTCCCAAAGTTCGTCGCCATCGCCAATTTCACAATAGGTAAATCCGTTCTTATAGTAATCCTGGAGCGCGTGAAAGTAGATGTTTCTGTTGTTGGCGAAATCGTCTGCAAAACTGTTGTCGCCACGGTGACAATCACTGAAAATTACAAATTTTGAAGTGTCATTAAAAGTAATCCGGCGTGCAGATTGGTAAGCTCTGGAAATTCTTTTAAATGAGGACATTGTTGAAAATTTTAAACCGCGAATTCACGAATATACTATAAAATATTCGTGAATTCGCGGCTTTTTTAAAGATGTCCTTCGGTTTATTGAAAAGCGTTAAGCCCAGTAATGTCCAGACCTGTAATTAACAAATGAATGTCATGCGTTCCTTCGTAAGTTATCACGCTTTCAAGGTTCATGGAATGGCGCATAATACTGTATTCACCTGTAATGCCCATTCCGCCGAGCATTTGTCTAGCTTCTCTCGCAATGTTGATGGCCATATCCACATTGTTGCGTTTTGCCATAGAGATTTGTGCACTGGTTGCTGTTCCTGCATTTCGCATTACGCCCACACGCCAAGCCAACAGTTGTGCTTTGGTGATTTCGGTAATCATTTCGGCAAGTTTTTTCTGCTGAAGTTGGAATTGGCCAATTGGCTTTCCAAATTGCATTCTCTCTTTTGAATAGCGAAGTGCGGTATCATAACAATCCATTGCAGCGCCTATTGCGCCCCAAGCAATTCCATAACGTGCAGAATCTAAACAGCCAAGCGGCGCGCCTAAACCTGATTTGTTTGGAAGCAAGTTTTCCTTCGGCACTTTTACGTTGTCAAAAATAAGTTCGCCCGTTGCCGAAGCACGGAGCGACCATTTGTTGTGGGTTTCGGGGGTAGAGAAGCCTTGCATGCCACGTTCTACAATCAGGCCGTGGATTCGTCCTTCCTCATTTTTTGCCCAAACTACGGCAACCTGTGCAAAAGGCGCATTGCTGATCCACATTTTGGCGCCATTCAAAAGGTAGTGGTCGCCCTTGTCTTTGAAATTAGTGGTCATCCCGCCGGGATTGCTTCCATGGTCTGGTTCGGTCAATCCGAAACACCCCATCCATTCGCCTGAAGCGAGTTTTGGCAAGTATTTTTTGCGTTGTTCTTCGTTTCCATATTTCCAGATTGGATACATAACAAGAGAAGATTGAACCGAAGCCGTGCTGCGAACACCACTGTCGCCGCGCTCAATTTCCTGCATAATCAATCCGTACGAAATTTGGTCAAGCCCGGCGCCGCCGTATTCTTCGGGAATGTAAGGGCCAAAAGCACCAATCTCGGCAAGGCCTTTAATGATTTGGCTAGGAAATTCAGCCTTTTGGGCGTATTCTTCTATAATGGGCGATACGTCGCGCTTCACCCAATCACGGGCAGCTTGGCGTACCAATTTGTGTTCGTCGGAAAGTAATTCGTCAAGATTGTAGTAATCTGGAGCTTCGAATAAATCTGGTTTCATATGCTATAATTTAAAGGAGTACAAATGTAGAAATCACAAGTTGAAAGACCTACATTTTCAAGTAAAATTCCTGAACGAGTTTTTTATAATCGTCAGTGTAATTATGTCGCGAAATTTCAATGGTGAGATTTTCAATTTTTGATGAAACATTATCAAATGAAAGCTCCAAAATGCTTCTTTTTTCTTCAGATTCTTCATTGCCACGAACCCTACAAATCCGCTTCGGGAAAAGGTTTACCCCTGAAGCCAATGCAATAAAATTTTCTTCTTCTTTTCGAGGAATGATTACAGCAAATATTCCTTCGTCAGAGAGCAGAAGCGAAGCGCTTTCAATCAATTCATCAAAAGGAAGCGCATCGGTAAAACGCGCTATATCACGAGATTCATCTGCAGTTTTGTAATCTTCGGAGTAGAATGGTGGATTGGAAATTATGAGGTCGTATTTTTCCGCTATTTCTTCAACGAACTCTTCCAAAGAGGCGTGATAGCAAAAAAGCCTATCGGCCCACGGGGAGTTTTCAAAATTATCAACACATTGTTCGAAAGCATTTTCGTCAATTTCAAGGGCGTCTATCATTTCGGCATTGGAACGCTGGGCAAGTTGCAAAGCAATAATTCCCGTGCCTGCGCCAATATCCAAAATTGAAAAGGGCTTATTTATCAGGGAAACCCAAGCCCCCAGCAAAATGCCGTCTGTGCCAATCTTCATTGCGCAACGGTCTTGCTCAACAGTGAATTGTTTGAATTTAAAAGGCTTCAATGGATTTTAGATTTACGATTGCCGATTGCTGATTGAAGATTTTGGAATTTGGGATTTACTTTTTGGGACTTATTTGGAATTTGGTGCTTGTAATTTGGAATTTGCTGTTAAAGGTACATTTCAATCAACCCTTCCGGCACATTCAAAAGAATGGTTTTAGTTTCACGATCCACTTTTTTAATGAAATGGTCGATCATCGGTATCAAAATTTGTTTTCCGTCCCGATCAATTTCAAACAGGGCCTGTGAAGAAGTGTCGTTAACACCTGTAATTTTACCAATTTTTCCAAAAACCTCATCTTTCGCAGTAAAGCCTATGATTTCGTGATAGTAGAATTTATTGCCAGAAAGTTTTGGAAGAAATTTCAAGGGCAGGTAAAGATGCGCGCCAATCAGAGCATCCGCTTCGGCTTCGGTTTTTACATCCTCAAAACGCACGCGAAGCAGTTCGCTTTTGTGCAGTGAGCTTTCTTCAATAAAAAATGGAATCAGGTTTTTGCGTTGTTCCACAAAAACCGATTCCATTTCAGTAAAAAGTTCGGGTTCGTCTGTGTCAAGTTTAATGAGCAGTTCCCCCTTAAAGCTGTATTTTCTAACGATTTTGCCCAAGTAGAAGCAATTCTCCTTTTGCATCGTTCTGAAATTTATGCTTCTTTCCCTTCGCCTTCGGTAGCTTCAGCGGAGGAAGGTTCGTCTTCTTTTGTCTCTTCAGCAGGAGCTTCAGTAACAGGAGTTTCGGTAGCTTCAGTTTCTACTGCTTCAGCTTCCTCAGTTACTTCTTCTGCAGGAGCAGCGGCAGCGGCAGCATCAGCCGCACGTTTGTCGCTTACAGCTTTTTCAGCAGCAAGTTTTTCAGCTTTCGCTTTGTCCTTAGCATCAGAAAGAGTTGCTTTTTTGTGGTCAATTGAACCTTTTTTAGATTCCAACCACTCGTTGAATTTTGCTTCGGCTTGTTCTTCAGTCAAAGCGCCTTTGCGAACACCACCAGCAAGGTGGTTTTTCATTAAAGCTCCTTTGTAAGAAAGAATAGCGCGGGCAGTATCTGTAGGTTGTGCTCCATTTTGAAGCCACTTTACAGTGCTGTCCACATCTAGGTCAATCTGTGCAGGGTTGGTCGTTGGATTGTAAAATCCTAATTTTGCAAGGAATTTACCATCCCTTTTGCTACGGCTATCAGCCGCGATAATCCAGAAATAAGGCTTACCTTTCTTCCCGTGTCTTTGTAGTCTGATTTTTACAGGCATATTAAAATTAATTTTTGGGGTTCCCGACCCCGGTTATAATTAAGGACGGCAAAGATAGTATATTTTCTTTTTGAAATTCAACCAATTAAAGTTTTTATTTTACATTTGTCAAAACCCCTAAATACCACTTAACCGATGAAAAATATTCTATTTGTTCTTTTAGCCGCTTTATCACTTATTTCCTGTGAAGATATAGAAACCAATGATGTTGCTTTGCAAGCCAATGTGGACAATAGGTTATACAGATCTAATGATGCGCGTGTAGCTTTAAATGAAAACGGCAGCCTTACCATTCAAGGGTTTACTGATGAGGAATCTCTTACATTGCACGTTTCGCGCTTGGCCGAAGGAAATTTCACCATTGCCGAAGGCCTCCCCAATTATGCGATTTATGAAGATATTGGCGGGAGTATATACACCACAAGGCCTAATGGGGAAGGGGTGATTACGATTTCAGAAGTGAACGAAGCTAACAAAACCCTTTCAGGGACTTTCAATTTCAACGCTTTTCTTCCAGGTATTGACACAATATATGTTTCAAAAGGGGCTTTGCACAATGTTTCTTATTCGGGTGGCGATATTACAGATCCAACCAATGCGGGAACTTTTAGTGCCAAAGTTGATGGCAATCAGTTTTTGCCAATAACCGTAACTTCCCGCAACACGGGCAACACCATAATAACTTCGGGGAGCACGGCAAATTCCACTATTTTGATTTCAGTAACCGCAAATGTGGAGCCAGGTGAATACACTTTGCCTAGAGTAGGTTTTTCTGCAAAATTCCAAGGTGTTAACGGCCCTGAAACTACTGCTGGTGGATTGATAAAAATTATAGAGCACAACACTACTGAAAAAACCCTAAAGGGAACTTTTTCCTTTATCACAAACCGATCTGAAATAACCGAAGGTCAGTTTGATGTTGCTTATTAACTGCAATTTTTATTAAAAGTTTTATACCGCTCCCATAACAAGGAGCGGTTTTTTTTATTGTGAACAACTCGTAATAATTTAACTTCCCAAAGGCGGT
>JAPKFY010000080.1 GCA_026646335.1 Aequorivita sp.
ACAACAGAATTTAACATACCTTGAATCCCTTTCAAAAAATACCGTAATTTTAAAACTTCATAATTTCTAAAAACATTGTAATGAACAGATTAATAATTTTCTCTCTTATATTATTTTCACTTTCCGCAACGGCCCAACGCAATCCATTTAAAAATCTATCTGAAAAAGATGGCAAAATAGGCATCGGAACCAATTTTCCCGATGAGCTTTTGACCGTAAAGGGAAAAATACACACCCAGGAAGTATTGGTAGATTTGGAAGGAGCTGTGGCACCGGATTATGTTTTTGAAAACCATTTCAACGGTTTTTCAGAAGCAATGCCTGAATACAGATTGATTACTTTGGAGGAATTGGAAACTTTTTTAAAAGAAAACAACCATTTGCCAAATGTGCCATCAGCTGAAACGATGCAGGTCGAAGGAATTTCACTGAAAGCAATGAATTTGATTTTGCTTCAAAAAATTGAAGAGCTGACACTTTATACACTTCAGCAACAAAAGGAAATTGATGCGCTGAAAGAAAAATTTTCGGAAAAATAAATAAGTAACTCTTGGTTGTTGCAGTTGGCAGTATTTCCATTTACTTTTGTTGCAGCCAAATGATAACTCAAAATCTAAAATCTCCATGCCTGATCACGTTTTACAATTAAAAGATGCTTCTATTTTTCAAGGAGAAAACTTGGTGCTTTCCGATGTTTCGGTTTCTGTAGAAAAGGGCGAGTTTGTTTACCTAATCGGAAAAACCGGAACTGGGAAAAGTAGTTTTATGAAAACGCTATACGGCGACCTACCACTTCAAGAAGGCGAAGGGAATATCGTGGGCTACGATTTGGCAACTTTAAAAGAAAACGACATTCCTTTTTTAAGAAGAAAATTGGGCGTTATTTTTCAGGATTTTAAATTGTTGAACGACCGTACGGTTCACGACAATCTCAATTTTGTTCTTACCGCAACCGGCTGGAAAGATAAAGCCGCAATGGAAAGCAAAATAAACGAGGTATTGTCTAAAGTTGACATGAAGACCAAGGCCTTCAAATATCCATACCAACTTTCTGGCGGGGAGCAACAGCGTGTGGCAATTGCCCGTGCGCTTTTAAACGATCCTGAATTGATTCTTGCAGATGAACCTACCGGAAACCTGGATCCGCAAACTAGTGTAGAAGTAATGGAAGTGTTGCGCGAAATTAACAAAAATGGAAACACTATTTTGATGGCAACTCATGATTATGCGCTACTATTGAAATATCCATCAAAAACCTTGAAGTGCGACGAAAACCAGATTTTTGAGGTGGTTCAGAAGACGGTCTAAACTGTTGTCGGTTATCGGTAAAAAATTAATCATCCAGAATACTTGGATCCCTGAGTTGTAATTCGCATTCTTTTTTGAGCGACGGATCTATTTTTAGGTGAATTTTTCCTTTTATATTTGGTTTTAAAATAGTGTTTTCAGAAATCACTATTTGCTTTTTTGAAGTGAGTTCCAAAGTTGATTTTTCAGTAAATTGTTGGTTTTTCATTATTACTTCTGAAATAGAAGTGAGTTTAAAATCCCACCGACTGAAACGCTGGTTCTCTATTTTCACAGGTTCCTTTTCGGCGAACATATCAAAGACCATTTTCACGGCGCGCCCTGTATTCAGCATGCCAGAACCATACATTCCAGCATAAGGTTTGTTCGGTTCTACATCGTCAATATTGGTTGAAGTAAATTTAATGATGCTTTCCACTTCTTCCGCCGGAAGACACGGATAAAGCGAAAACATAAGTCCGATAGTGCCTGTAACCAATGGGGCAACCCCAGAAGTTTGGTTAAACTGGCTAACGTCCTCAAAACCATTCAATGCAAGCTCACCATATCTAAAAATACCAGTTGATGGCGCCACAATATCTATTTCACTGTTTATATTTCGGATGCTTATTGGGTATAGATGTGGTACTTGGGTAGTGTCATTATTCTTAAAACCTGCAGTAAGTCCAACATAATTCCGAATATTTTTGACATAGTACAATCCTTTGTCCTCTTCAATTTGAATATTTTCCCAATAGTTTTCATAACGATGCTGCGCCGAAGACACCGCAATCACTTTATCATAGGATGCGGGATAATACAAAACCTTGCCTTTTGTTTTTGTAAAATCTGGGTTATGGCCTATCGCAACCACTACAGTGCCGTTGTCCATCATTTCATAAACAGCTTGCTGCGCTGTTTCATAATACTTAGAAGTGCCCCAACTGCAATTAATAACTTTCACCCCCATCTTGGAAAGCTCCACCAGTTGTTCCAACGTATTTAGATGACTATAGTTAGTGGAATAGATACTACAGTCGTAGCAAACTCCGGGAATACCATACCCATTGTCACCTTGTCCCGCAGCTGATTCGGCAACAGAAAACCCATGACCTTTTGCTAAAAAAGATGGCTGTATTTCCTTTGTTTTACCAGCAAACTCTTTGTCATTAGCTTTAATGGAACCATCTGAAATACCAACAATAATATCACGCGAGCCTGTAGTGTAATACCAAGCCTTGGGCACTTCCAAAACATCTAGGTAATCAAGGTTTACCTGTGCTCCCAGGTTATCCCCAATGGTGCTGGTAAGCCCATAATCATTAGGCTCAAATATTTTTTTGTCCTCTTCAGCAATCATTTCACCGAACTCAAAAAGATGGGAGGCGTTTTGCAATAAATCTGTCATTAAAGCTTCTTTATCAGCTACCACGAAAAATGTTTTTTTCAGATTTTGCTTTTTGGCGTGTTTCCATGTTTTTTTGAAAATTTTGATCTTATAATTCTTCAATGCGGCTTTCAATCTAGCATCATTGCCAGAATAGCTCAAATAATCCCCCTTTTTTTCAAAAGAAGGCACGAAAGAAGTATCGCGTGCACGAAGATAAAACCACGCCTCCTTTTGGGCATGGACAGAAAATGTGGATAAAACAGCAAAAACTATAATGAGGAGTGCTCGCACGGAAGATTCTTTTTTTTACAAGGTACATATTTTTTAAAATTAAAGAAAGGGTGAAACTTCCCAAGCCAATTCGAAACATAATTTTTTCTACATCCTAAAAAGATTGCTGTATTTTAGCAGCATGTATCAAACCCTGAAAAAAGTGGCGCTTGCAGTAGTTCCAAAAAAAGTTCTTTTTGAGAACGAGGTTTTATTTCGATCTATTTTTGCTTTTCACTTACGTGGAAAAAACCACGAGTGTCCCGTTTGTGGTCGCGGGATCAAAAAGTACATCGAAATACCAGATGGCGACCTTCTCTGTCCCTTTTGCGGCAGTCGTTCACGAACCCGAAGACTTTACTCCTTTCTTAACGAGAATGATTTAATCCACGGAAAAGTGCTGCACTTTTCGCCTTCGCGAAGTGTTTACAGATTGCTGAAGAAAAACCAGAACATAACATATTTCAGCACCGATTACGAAGATGAATTTATTGCCGAATACAAGTATGACATCACCCAGATTCCTTTGGAAAACGATTTTTTCGACCTTATAATCTGCTATCACATTTTGGAGCATATTGAAGATGATAAAAAAGCTATGGAAGAATTGCACCGTGTTTTGAAACCTCATGGAACTTGTATAATTCAAACACCTTTTAAAGAAGGAGACATCTATGAAGATTTTTCAAAAAGAAGTCCAGAAGAAAGGCTGAAAGCTTTTGGGCAGGAAGACCACGTGCGCATCTATTCTGTAGAAGGATTGCAAAAACGGTTGAAAGAAAACGGGTTTCAAAATGTAGAAATCAAAACTTTTCCGGCAGATGAGCGTTACGGGTTTATGGAAGAAACTGTATTGATCGGCAAAAAATGATTTCAATCCTCATCCCAACATACAATTACAATATCTTTTCATTGGTTGAGAATTTGCACAATCAATGTGAAAGCGCAGCTATTGCCTGTGAAATATTGGTTTTGGACGATGCTTCCACCGACAAAAAAATAATTGAAGAGAATTCAAAAATCAATTCATTTCAAAATTGCAGTTTTCAGGTTTTGGAAGAAAACATCGGCAGAAGTAAAATCCGGAATCTTTTGGCTGAAAAGGCAAGTTTTGATTGGCTGCTATTTTTGGATGCGGATACTTTTCCTTCAACCTCAAAATTTATAGAGAAATATTTGGCGGCCATTTCTGAAGGAAGTCCCGTTGTTTTTGGGGGAATCAAATATCCAGAAAACAAATCTGAAAATTTCAGTCTAAGACATAAATACGGAGCCGAACGCGAAAGCTTACCGCTTGTGGAACGCCTAAAAAATCCATACCGGAGCTTTATAACTATGGGTTTTGCAATTAAAAAAGAGGTTTTTCAAAAAATAAAATTCAATGAAAAGCTTGCCGGTTATGGTTATGAGGATTCTGTTTTTGCGTATGATCTTCAAAAAAACAACATTCCCTTGCAGCATATTGACAATCCCGTGGTTCATCTGAATTTGGAAACCAATGCCGATTTTATAAAAAAATCGGAGTTGGCGCTTCAAAATTTGTTGAATTTTTACAAAACAGGTGCTATCGACAGTGAAAACGTAAAAATTTTAAAAACTTATTCAAAATTAAAAAATTGGAACTTACTTTTTGCAGTTCGAGGATTTTTCAATGTTTTTAAAAAGTCAATGCTCAAAAACCTGAATTCACCAAAACCCTCGCTTTTCCTTTTCGATTTGTATCGCTTAGGCTATCTTAGTTCTCTAAAACCAATAGATGCCTAGATTTTCGGTAGTCATATCAGTCTTTAATAAAGAAAAGTATATTGCCGATACGCTAAAAAGTGTCTTGTCCCAGACTTTTACTGATTTTGAAGTTGTGATTTTGAACGATGGTTCCACCGATAACAGCGAAGCTGAAATATTAAAATTCAAGGATTCTCGAATTCGCTATTTTTCAAAAGAAAACAGGGGTGCATCTGCCGCACGGAATTTTACCATACAGCAAGCCGAGGCTAATTATATTGCCTTGATGGATGCCGATGATTATTGGTATCCTTTCTATTTGGAAGAGCAAAACAGGTTGCTAAATAAGTTTCCTAACGAATCTGTTTTTGCCACCGCCACCGAAATTAAGCGCAACGGAAAAACTTTTAAAAACACTTATTCCATTAGAACCATTGATGAAGATGCCGTTCTTGTGGATTATTTTGAGGCAAGCCAATTGGATTCGGTCTTGCTTAGCATTTCCACAGTTTTAAAAAAAGAAGTCTTTGCAAACGTTGGTTGGTACGATCCAAAAATAAAAAGTGGTGAAGATACCGATCTATACGTGCGGATAGGTTTAAAATACAAAGTGGTTTTCAGCCCGAAAGTGTGCGCAACATATATCGTTCGGAAAAACAGCTTGTTTCAAAGTGTAAAAAACCTTGAAGACAAAGCAAATTTTGAAGCTTACGAAGGTTTCGAAAAAAACAATCCCGCCCTTAAAAAGTTTTTGGATTTAAACCGATATTCACTCTGCATTTTGGCAAAAATAGAAGGCAATAAAGAAGCTTTTCAGAAAAATTTCAGGAAAATAAATCAGGAAAATCTCAGCAAGAAGCAACAGTTTCTACTTCGTCAAAACAAAACCATTTTGAAGTATCTCTCAAAAACGAAGGACAATTTGGAAAAGCTCGGATTGCGCTTAGGCACCTTTAAATAGCTTGAATTCGTCGTATTCGCGGATGTAATCTGCTTCGTTATATTCTGCACTCACCAAGGAAAGACAGACGGCTCCCGAAGAAAAATCTTCCAATTCCCGCCATACGCCATTTGGAATCAACAACCCTCTATCGGGTTTGTTCAAGGTTATGGTCCTGCGGTTTTTCCCGTTGTCCAAGACCACGTCAAAACTGCCACTGAGTGCTATCAAAAATTGCTGCAATTCTTTGTGGGCATGGCCACCTCGGGTGGAGGATCTCGGAACATCGTATAAATAATAAACGCGCTTTATTACAAAAGGGAGGAAGTCCTTCTCCACTACTGAAAGGTTTCCACGACCGTCTGGGTCGCTTATTTTGGGGATTTCCTTTAGTTCTATTTTATCCAAATCAACGTATTGCATGCTGTAAAGTTTGGTTCCATTTTTCAGAAATGGCCTGCATTGAAAATTTTGCTACGGAAGGTTTTGTGTTTGCCTTCAAGGTTTGATAAAGAGTTTCATCAAAACAAACACGCTGCAATGCTTCCGCAAATAAAGGTAAACTTCTTTCGGCAATCAGCAAACCGTTTTTTTGATGTTGCACAATTTCCGAAGGACCCGAAACAATGTCCAACGAAACTACTGGCGTTCCCAAGGAAAGCGATTCCACAAGCACCATTGGGAAACCCTCATATTTACTGGTAAGCGATACGCAATGGGCCTTTTTAATAATTTCGAATGGATTATTGGTGAATGGTAAAAACAAAACCTGCTTTGCGCACGGCTTTGATATAGCCAACTTTTGAAGCATTTCTTTGTCCTTTCCATCACCCAAAATAACAAGATGAAAATCTTTTTCCCAAACTTTTGATTGTGAAAAAGCTTCCGTCAAAAACGAAAAATCCTTTATTGAATCGTCCAATCTGCCATAGGAAAGTATGTATTTTTTGTTTTGGAGTATTTTGGGCAATTCGCCACTTTCCTTTTCCCAAACAGGATCAAAAGCATTGTGGATAGTTATGGAATTGTCTATTCCTTCTTTCCTCAAAATTTGGGTTTCAATATATTCTGAAACCGCAATGTTCAAAAGGTTTTTTTGACAGATTTTTGAAAAGGCCGTTGGGTTATTAGTCAAGTATTCTGTTTTTTTCGAACTGTGGACCACATAGATTTTGTTGAGTTCCCGGTAAATAAATTTCGAATAAAACAGTTCGCGCTCAAAATTGTTTTTGGGTCGGTGATCTATAATTACATCAAAAGCTTCTTTCTTTAAATAATTTCGAAGTTTCCGAAAACGCAGCATCCGTTTCACCATCGTATCATTTTCGGTTTTCAACTTCCCTAAATTGAGCAACTTTCCGCTGAAAGGATAATCAATTTCATCATTCAAAATTACCAAATGCACCTCGTGGCCCTTTGCTTCCAGCATTTGTGAAAGTATTGCGCACGACCGCTCCAAACCACCTTTTGCAAGCGAAATGGAAACCAAGCAGACTTTGAATTTCTTTTCAGCCTGCATCTTTATTTATTATGTATTTTTGGTTGCACAAGGCAAATATAACTTTATAAGGATACTTTCATTTGCTTAGTGTGTAAAAATTAACCGCAAAGTCCACAATGCAAAGGCTCAAAGTTCGCAAAGGATTCTTTGTGAATTTTGTGTAAAACCTTTGTGGCCTTTGTGGTAAAAAACTTAAGATGAAAATACTTTTAGTGGGCGAATACAGCAGATTGCACAATTCCTTAAAAGAAGGATTGCAGACGCTTGGCCACGAAGTAACGCTCGTTTCTACAGGCGATGCTTTTAAGGATTTCCCTTCAGATATTCTCTTAAAACCAAAATACGATTCCGGTATTTCAAAAAAAATAAAAGTTGGACTGTTCAAGATTTTTGGTTTTGATATCACTTCACTTTCCTTAAAAAATCAATTTTTTCAGCAGCAAGAAAAATTCAAGGGTTTTGATGTTGTGCAATTGATCAACGAAAGTCCGCTGGGGATTTTACCCAAATATGAAAAGGAAATCATTTCGTATCTAAAGAAAAACAACGCAAAACTCTTCCTGCTTTCCTGCGGAACGGATTATACCAGCGTTAAATACGCATATGAAAAAAAGTTTCGCTACTCCATTTTCAATCCCCTTTTTGAAGGAAAGGTTTCTGAAAAGGATTTTTTTCCAGCCTTGAAATATTTAAAGCTTGAATACAAAGATTTGCACGACTTTGTTCTTGAGAATGTTGATGGAATTATTGCTTCCGATTTGGATTACGACATTCCGCTCGTTGGAAATAATAAATATTTGGGCCTTATCCCAAACCCTATAAATACAGAAAAACTGAAATCACAATCACTTAATACCGAAGAAAAAATCATCATCTTCCACGGTATCAATCGCGCAAATTATTTCAAGAAAGGAAACGATTATTTTGAAGCCGCGCTCAAAAAAATTCAGCAGAAATACGCTGAAAAGGTTGAAGTGATTACCGTTGAAAATATTCCGTATTCCGAATACATTGAAAAGTACAATTCGGCGCACATCGTTTTGGACCAAGTGTATGCGTATGACCAAGGTTATAACGCTTTGGAAGCAATGGCGAAAGGAAAAGTTGTTTTCACCGGAGCCGAAAAAGAATTTTTGGAACGATACAATTTAAAGGAAGATAAAGTGTGCATAAACGCACTTCCTGATGTGGATTATCTATTCGAAAAGTTGGAAGATTTAATTTTGAATCCAGAAAAACTAAAATCCATTTCAAGGAATGCAAGAGAATTCATTGAGCGGGAACACGACTATATTACCATCACCAAAAAATATCTGGAAGCCTGGGAAAAATAGTTAGAAAGGCAAATCGATGGATTCTGGATTAATAAAATCTTTACTATACGGGTTTTCAAGAAAACTAAGCGGGGGTTTTTGAAATTTAAGGATATCCTCTCTTTCAATGCCGTAAACGCTCCAATAATTGGCGAGCAATTGGGCAAATATATCTTCATCCCAAAATCCAAAAATTGGTTTGTTACCGACAGCTTCAAAAGGAATCGCTTCAATCGTTATTTCGCCATCACCGTTTTCAATTTTGTACTCAGGTTTATACTGTAAAATATAATCTGAATAATGAAACCTTGCGTACAATTCCTCAAATTGGACGGGATGTAAAACATGGCCTTCCATTTTATCAAGCAACTCCTTTTCCTTCTCCCCAATTACGCCATTGTCCTGCAAACACGCAATAAAACCAAAGCCATTGACGCCGAAAGAGAACATTAAATTGATAGCATCATCGCGATAGCTAAAAATATCGGCAGAATATTTAAGCGGAAATACAACAATACTCCACGGTTTTTTTCCAACGAAAGAAACGGGTTCAATTACAGAATGAAGCATCAAGTGAAAACGGCCAAAACGTTCCCTGAGAGCCTCAGAAAGGGCAAACTCATCGCCTTGCCGAAGCAATCTGTCCCTTTCATAAAGCATTTCGTAGTACAGCAGCCCATAGACCATTCTGCCCGTCCACTGGAAAAGCAATTCTTCGTCGAGTTTAGCCATTCCTTCAAAACCATTTTTATAGGCCGCCTGAATTTTTATATCCAATTCTTCAAAAGCATTTTTCACTTCTGGTGAGCAAGGCAATTTAAGATCGGAATAATTGTATGATTTGGTTTTATCCATCATCTCAATTCTTTCTTCACCAAACTTAAAATGATCCATCAGCCATTGTGGAAAAACGGTCATCTTTTCAGTCGTTAAAACTCCGGAGAGGAAGCAGAAATGCTCGTCAAAAATTAAATCCTCAAAAGGATTAAAAAGTGTTAGGGACATAAAAATTCAGCTTAGAAAATTTTCTGCAAAGGTAACTATTATCTATTGTTTGCCTTGCCCATTTTCCAAAGAGATTATTGCAGAATTCAACCAAAGCTATCTTATAATAAACGTCTAATTTTACTAATTATCCAGCTGTTTTTCGTTGTTTTCTAAAATAGCGAAACACGAGATAAAAAACTACGAAAAAGTAAACTACGTATCTTAAAAAGTGTGCCATTACCACCCCTTCAACGCCGTAGATTCCAGCGAAGTAATAGGAGAAACCATAGAAAAGCGCAAGCGACAATACTTCTGAAAAGATAAAATTACGCACCATTTTTTTCGCTAAAAACTGGTATCCCAATACAATAGCCGCCAAGCGCACAAAATCGCCCAAAAGTTGCCATTTAAACAGTGGTTCCATCCCGTGAAAATCTGGGTAGATAATCTGGATTACATAATCCCGCAAAAAATAAATCAGCAACATTCCCGCCCCAAAGAGCGGTAATAAGGTTTTGTAAATATTGAAAAGTTCTGCTTTAAAATCGGTTTTATTGTGGATTCCAGCAAACTTTGGAAGTACATACAAAGTGAAAATAGCGCTCGAAAAAACCATATAGTTTTTTGATATGTTGGTCATCGCCGTCCAAGTTCCAGCATCAGCCATGGTAATTCGGTTTTGGATCATTACACGAATATCAATTTCAACATAATTTAACAATACCGTCGAGAAAAAAGACATCAGTGAAAAAGCCAACAACTCTTTTGCCATAGGGATTTTGAACGTAAGTTTTGAAAACTGTACGTATTCCCGAAGCACTTTTATAAAGATAAAAAGGAGGACAAAAAATTGCAGTGCTGGAGTTATTGCAATTGCTACAAGCGCCCCGTCAATATTGTTAGAAAGGAGTAAAACAACGGTAAGAACAGCACTTAAAATATAACTGAAAAGATCAATCCCAGCCAGCTTTTTGTATAGGGAAAGTCCATTCACAATACCGTTAAAGACACGGTACATACTAATAAATGGTACAATGACCGCTAATAGTTTTATGAGATAGATATAATCTGGAGAGTCAAAAATAGTGGTGCTTAAGTAATCTGCGCCAAAGAACAGTATAACAGAAACTGCTATAGTCCCCAAAACAGTGAACACAAAAGTGGTGGAAAACAGTTTTTGCAACTGCTCCTTGTCATCTTTATACTCTGCGACGTACTTTACTACACCGCTGAAAATACCTACTGACGCAAAAGAACTAAGTATTTCCACAAGATTACGCAATGACCCAATTTTCGCAATTCCCGCTTCGCCGACAATCAATGCCAACATGCGTTGGATAAAAAATGAAATGATTAGCCGAACGACAATAACTCCAGCATTTAAAGAAGTCATCTTTAAAAGTAAATTTCCCTTTATGAATTGTGGAACCTTCAATTAATAACGGTTTAAAGTTAAAATAACCGTATTTACTTCCTCATCGCTCATCACTGGACTCATAGGAATACTCAAAACTTCACGATGTATTCTTTCAGTATTTGGAAAACTTAAATGTGAAAATTCTGAAAGTGCTTGCTGTTTGTGTGGCGGAATTGGATAGTGAATTAAATGGCCAATTCCGTTTCGGTCCAGATGATCTATAAAAGCATTCCTATTTTTTACGCGAACCACAAAAAGATGAAACACGTGGTTTTCACTGCCATCATAATGTGGGAGAGTTATCTTTTCACTTTTAATTTCAGAAATATATTTTTTGGCAATTGCCCTTCGTCTTGCGTTATCTGAATCTACAGTTGGCAACTTTACATTCAAAAATGCAGCCTGCAGCTCGTCCAGCCTTGAGTTGAATCCCAAAATTTCGTTTACATATTTAGTTGAAGTACCGTAATTTCTTAGCTTTTTTATCACTTCAGCTAAAGCATCGTCATTCGTGGTCACTGCTCCCCCATCTCCCAAAGCTCCTAAATTTTTTGTGGGATAAAAACTGAAACCTGCAGCATCACCAATATTTCCGGCACTTTTTCCATCTTTTACTTTCGCGCCATGGGCTTGTGCGGCATCTTCAATAACGAGCAGATTGTTTTCTTTTGAAATCTTTAAAATTTTGTCCATTGGCGAAAGCTGTCCGTAAAGATGCACGGGCATTATTGCTTTCGTTTTTTCAGAAATGGAATTTTTAAGTGACTCGAGGTCGAAGTTATAGGTGTTAAAATCGGCTTCTACCAAAACAGGTTTTAAACCTGCTTGTTTTATTGCTAAAATTGTGGCGATATACGTATTTGAAGCTACCAAAACTTCATCGTTTTCCTCTAGTTTTCCGAGTATTTTAAAGCCTTCTAAAATCAATCGCAGCGCATCCAGACCGTTGCCAACACCTATGCAGTGCTTTGCTCCGCAATACCCGGCAAAATTGGCCTCAAACAATTTCACCTGGTTTCCCAAAATGTAATACCCAGAATCTAAAAACTGTTGGAAACTGTTTTGAAATTCCGCTTCAAAACGTTGGTTGATTGCTTTAAGGTCTAAAAACGGAATCATATAAAAACGTCGTTTAAAAGTTGGTGATTCTCAGTTTTGATTTCATAAAAATCGTGAGTAATACTTCTGCCGCCAAAGGTCTCTTTCCAATTGAGAAGGCCTTTGTTTACCTTCATTCCCTGAGCTTCGTTACTTATGCCGAAATCGAACTGTTTTCTATGTGAAAAATGCTGCAGCAAATGATTGAACAGAAAATCCAAACCACCTGTCTGCCGTCCTATTTCATTTGCTGAAATATATTGGGCGTGAGCTACCGTAGCAGTTTCAAAAATTGTTGTCCCAGCTACTATTTCGCCATTTTTATAAACATTGAACTGCTTGATATTTTTAGGAAAACGGGATTGCAACAGTTCAATTTCTTCCAAGGAATGGACAGGCTTTTGGTTGTGGACTTGCTTTAAGTTCGGCTCCAAAACTTCGTTCCAAAACGGTTTAAAATTCGCTTCTTCCTTAATTTGCAATTTGTTTTTCTCGCCTTTTTTTATTCCGCGCAAACGGTTTGAGGAAGCTATTTTAATTGGGTTTTCGTTGAAAACACAGCTTGTGACATCTCTTCGGATCAGTGAAGCTTTTACGAGAAATAGCAGATAATCAATCTCATCACTTGGCAGTTGATGGTAAATTCTGGGAAGCAATTTCAGTTTTAATACTTTAATGTCTTCACTTTTTAGAAAAGCGAGCAGGCTTTTAAAAATCTGCAGTGTTTCTTCAAAAGTTATTTTTTTGCCCAAAACCAAACCACCGTAACTCAAGCCTTGATGCGAATGTAATTCAGAACCCGAAATATTTGCAGGCAGCACAGCGACCAACTTTTCAGCTTTATGCACCAAAAGGGAATGGTCTTGAAACCTATCGGAATGATAGTCCATAAAATCGCGTTGGAACAGGAATGTGGAGTTCTTTGCTTCTTTTACAAAGCTATCCCATGAAGATTTTTGCGATGGTTGATATACTTTTATTTTGTAATTGTCTTCCAATACTTTTATTTTCAGTTTAGTTTGAAATCACTTCTCCACTTTCATCAATCACTGCCCTAACGGATTTTGAAAAGGTGCCATTCTGCAGGTTATAACTTGAATCGTCCTCCAAATATTTCAAATATTCGGGATTTTCGCTTAAAACGGAAAACAGAACGCGAAAAACATTCACGTTGCTTTTCAGTTCAGCGTCCATTCCCCCCTTTAAATTTCCGTTCCATTTTATTGCTGCCAAGGTAGTATAAATGGAATGAATTTGCTGGGGATCATTTGTGGAAAACATTTCCGGATAGCTCCCCAGACCAACCCAGCCTCCATGGTCTGCTAGAATAATGATTATTGCCGATGGGTCTTTTTCAGAGATATAATTTACCGTATTCTCTAACCAACCGTTTACTTCTTTAATTTTTTCAATATAAGTGTCTCGCTCCTCTTCTTTTGAAGCGGCGAAATGTATATGGTGCGGCAGTAATTTCTCAACAAAATAGAAGCGCGGCCCTTCCATTTTTACAGTATCCATCGCAGCTTTCAAATCGTCAAAAACTACCTTTTTCACGTTGTTGTCGTTGCTGAAATAAGGGATTTCATCAGGATTTAAATTGTAATAATCATAGCTAGGTTTTGGCCGATTTTGCTGAAAATATTCATCCTGGACGATGAAGAAATTGCTGTAACCATTATTCCGCAAAGTTGTAATTGCCGCATTATTTCCAGCAATAATATCTCGCGAATTCGGCATATCAATCGATGGGAAAAGCACTTTTCCAAAACGATGCTGCTTCATTGAAAACATCGATGAATTGGAAGTTAAGCTCGCAGGATAATTGCTTCTAAAATCGTTGTAAACCTTGAAACCGTTATTTTCCAACCACCCATAGAAAGGATTGTTGAAATGGTACAGATCGCTCTCCATCATATCCTTCCCAACATAACCGTCGGGCTGTATCATATAAATATTGGGGGTGGTTTTGAACTTAGCATTTTCGATAGCATCCGATAATTGTGCCCAATCCATTTTGCGTTCGTGTTCAACTATTTTTATAGCGCAATTCACGGTTGGAAGTATACTCATCAACAATATAATCACGAGTAATTTCTTAAAATGCGCGTGCAATTTCCAAGCTGCCAAAACTGAAACAATGAGCAAGCCCAGAAGCATTTTCTTTTTAATCGTGAGGTACATTGCCTGCGACATCAACGTTGCCACGGTCATAATTATCAACACGAAAAGAATGTGTGGTTTGTATTTTGAAAGCGGTTCAGCGTATTTAAAAACCAGCGAAGCTACCGTAAATACTACAATTGGAATTCCTAGAAAAAACAATAGGAAAAACCCTAAATGCTCCCAGGAATTGATTGCCGAAAAATTATTCGAGAAATAAAAAACCAAAGGATAAAACCCACAAATTAGACCCGTAAGCAACGGATTGAAATTTTCTTTAAAGTATTTTTCGAAGAAATTTATCATTACCTTTATAGGAAATTATACTTTTTTGAACACAATATTTCCGCTATCATCAATGTATTCATAAACGCCCGGCTCAGCGCCTTCCTTTATAATTAGATAGCTGCCGTCCTTTTGCAAATGCTGTAAATATTTTTCGTCATCGCCCAAATAGGAAAACAGAATTCTGAAAACATTTACACAACTTTTAAAATGCGAATCCATTTCAGGCGCTTCGTCATTTGGCCATTTTATGGCCAGCATAGCTCCAAAAGTAGTATAAATAATCTCGGGATTTGAGGTTTTTGTGTAAACTTGGCGGGTATAATCTAGCCCAACGAAACCACCGTGGTCCGCCATTATCACAATCATGGCTCCGGGATCTTTTTCAGTAATCAGGTTGACCATTTTTTCAATCTTCGCGTTTGCAATTTCCAATTTTTCAAGCCATTGTTCCCGTTCAGCGGCTTTTCCTTTTGAAGCTTCCCTTGTTGTGGAAATGTGGCCCGGTTCAAAGATTTCGATGAAAAAGAAATTTCCACCATCATTCTTTGAAACAATAGCGTTTTCCAAATCTGGATAAACTTCCCTTTCAACATTAAAACCTGTGGTGATATAGGGAATTTCGCTGTATTTAAAATTGGTATAATCAAAGCCCGGCCAACCTGGCCGCCTGGACCGAAGGGCTGGAAGAGCAAGAGGCCAAGGTCTTCCTGCCGAAATTCAAGCAAACCTGGGGAAGCACGGACCTGTCTAAAGCCCTCATCGCGCTTGGCATGAAAGACG
>JAPKFY010000081.1 GCA_026646335.1 Aequorivita sp.
GTAACAGATTCCATTCGCACCGCGCACAATCGCATCATAGGCCATAAAGCGGCTGGCCAGATATTTGGGCTGCCTTCCAATGTCGGAGTCCTGTTTTTCCGGCGGAAGCGGGAATAAATCCCGCCAGCCAAACCCCTGCAGAACCATCAGAATCCCCTTGTCTGGGGCAATGTCCCGGAAGCGCCGGGTATAAGCCCCCACCGATGCCAGTGTCTTGTCTGACAAATCCGAATGCCCCTGGGTTGGATTTTCCGGGTAAGGATAAATATCACAGCCGATCAGATCACAGTAATCCGCATGTTTCTTGAGCAAATCGGGGCTGTTGCGCGGGGCATGATTCTGCCAGACCAGGTGGGAGGGATCACTGCTCTGCAGTGTGCGGTATCCGGCCAGCAGACGCTGATAAAGAGCTTCTTCTTCAGGCAGGATTTGAGAAAGAGTTGTGGCGGTCGCTTTGTCTTTCTCACCCAATGCCTTCCAGAGTTCACCGATAGCTGATTCTGCACGTGCCCAATCCTGAATCGCCTTGGCTGCAACCAGGGTCCGAAACAGGGATTTCAAGGCCGCCGGGTCGCCACCTTCCGAGATTTTCTGATTGACACGATCCCGAATGGCTTTGAACTCCTCCTCGTGAACCTGGAGGCGGGAATAATAAACATTCCAGAGAGCCTCATCCGGCAGTTCCCACAGGGCTAACCCAGGGTGATTCATCAGCCCCTGGGCAGCTGCTGCCAGCTTCTGGCCTCCAGTGCTGTCATGAACTTCCGCCAGCCCGCCGATCGGAATCCAGGCTTTAAGCCATTAGCATAATTACATTTCAATAATCTTCAGTATTTTTTCTTTCAAATTATAATAAGAAAAGTAAACTTTTCCTTCGTGAATGAAGACATCTTCAGCGGATTCATATTGAATTCCCTTTTTGAATTCTTTAATTCTATCAAAAATATTATCGCTTTCTTCTTTTGTAACATAATTAAAATCCGAATCAAAATGTGTGTTGAAAAAAGTTGATTTTGTAGCATTATAAGAATAGAAAGAATTATAAATAGGATTATATGTATAATAATTCATAGTTGGCACTCCTCCTGTAGAGACACCTCCATTATAAACACCTCCTCCATTCATCATCATTCCGCCAGCACCACCTTTCAATTCTATAAAACCTCCAATACTAAAATTATAAAGATCCCCATCTTTATAACCAGTTAAACCAATATTACCCGATGAAACTTTGCGTAAATATTTAGAAGTTTCCTCCATTTCACGATGGTTCACGAATGGAACAAATGTTTCCCCATCCTGAATGATTGGAGAATTTTTAAACCTTATTGGTTGATTTACTTCAATATAAAAATCTTTAAATGTTTCACCTTCAAAGTTTTTTATAACAATTTTCATTTCATTGTTACTACTACCTAATTGAAATATTTTATCTTCTAAAATAAAGGAATTATACTTTTTAAAATCCCCAACTTTTCCTTCTGGATAGTCATAAAGAGCCTTTTCCATATTAAGAACCTCTAAGTCTATTTTATAGAAGACTGTTTGTAGATTTTCATCGTCTTCAATAGTTAAATAAACTAAATTATCTTTTTGATAAAGTTTATTATTTGAAGCCGTTTGTTCGATTGAATGAGGAACTCTATTATCAATTTTTGTGACATTTGATTTTAAACTACTAAACAAATCCTCTCGTTTTAAAAGTTTTTGTTTGCGAGGCTCATTAGGAACTTGATCTGTAGAAAGTGGTTTTAAACCAGCAATCTTTAAAAAGGATTGTTTGAGGTTTTCAATTTGGAAAGATTTTAATTCATTAAACCCATTCCCTGTTAATTCCCTTATTATAAATGCGTTACTTTTTGTTGCACTGAATAAAAACAATTGATTGTTATATTGAACCGTTTCTAAATATTTTTCATCATAATCATCAAAATCGAAATCTAATTCATTTTTAATGACGCCCTTAGAATTGAAATCTATTGTTAGAACAGCAAATTTTCCTTTGGATTTGTTTGAAAATAAAATTTTATAGGTTTCTCCATCAATATCATAACCTAATACATTTCCATATTTTGAAGCTAAAATATCAAAATCCAATGTGCTTTTTTCTTTAAAATTTTTATCTAGAAGACTAGCATATCCTCTTTTCTTCTCAATCATAACAATAACCAAATCACCATTTTTAGCATTAAAAATTGTGTAACCTTCTTTTTGCTTTGGCAGCATAGAAGTATTATCATCAATTTTAAGAGATGCAACTTCCTTTTGTGCAATACACGTAAAAAAGCTTAAAGATAAAAACAGTAAAACTGGAATCTTGAAATTCATGTTTTGATCTTTATTGATTTAATTTATAGTCGCTCCATTCTCAACCCCTTCTTCCCCGGGATTCATAAAGACTAGCTTTCCTTCAGCGTCTTCAGTCATTAATATCATTCCTTGGCTTTCCACCCCTCGAAGGGCTCGCGGCGCAAGATTAACCAAAACGGTAACTTTTTTTCCGATTATTTCTTCAGCCGTAAAACTCTGGGCGATGCCGGAAACGATAGTACGCACGTCAATTCCAGTATCGATTTTTAAAACCAAAAGTTTATCTGCCTTCGGCATTTTTTCGGCTTCAAGGATTGTTCCCACGCGCATATCCAGTTTTGTGAAATCATCAAATTGAATTGTTTCTTTCTGCGGCGTTACTTTCTTATTGGCAGCAGCCTGTGCTGAGCTTGTCGAAGCATTCATTTTTTTACTAGCTTGTAATTTATCCAATTGTTGCTGAATTTGTTCGTCTTCTATTTTGCTGAAGAGCAATTCTGCTTTGTTTGTTTTGTGTCCGGGTTTTAGTAATTCAGTTTTTGTTGAAACATCGTTCCATTTAATAGACCCTTCGGCGGAGCCCGTCCTGAGAGCAGTCGAAGGACTCAGGGAGACATTGAGCATGTTTTTCAATTTATCTGAAGTAAACGGCAAAAATGGTTCGCTTAAAACTGCCAAAGCCGAAGCAATTTGCAAGGCAACATACATTACGGTTTTGGTGCGCTCCTCGTCGGTTTTGATGGTTTTCCAGGGTTCTTCGTCTGCAAGATATTTGTTTCCAAGACGGGCAACATTCATTAATTCTCCCTGAGCCTCTCGGAAACGGTAACGCTCCAATGAACTTGCAATTACCGCAGGATATGCTTTTAATTCGCTTAAAGTCTGCTCGTCAACTTCTAAAAATGCTCCTGCATTTGGCACAATTCCTTCGTAATATTTATCGGTCAAAACTAGTACGCGGTTGATGAAATTTCCGAAGATTGCAACCAATTCATTATTGTTTCGAGCTTGAAAATCTGCCCAAGTAAAATCGTTATCCTTTGTTTCCGGAGCGTTTGCGGTTAAAGTATAACGCAACACATCCTGCTGGTTTGGAAAATCCTCCAAATATTCGTGCAGCCAAACCGCCCAGTTTTTACTGGTTGAAATTTTGTTGCCTTCAAGATTTAAAAATTCGTTTGCGGGAACGTTTTCCGGCAGAATATAACTTCCTTCGGCTTTCAACATTGCAGGGAAAATAATACAATGGAAAACAATGTTGTCTTTTCCAATAAAGTGAAGCATTTTGGTGTTTTTGTCTTTCCAATAATCTTCCCAATTTTTGCCTTCGCGTTCCGCCCATTCTTTAGTTGATGAAATATAGCCAATGGGCGCATCAAACCATACGTAGAGCACTTTTCCTTCGGCGCCTTCCACGGGCACGGGAATTCCCCAATCCAAATCGCGGGTTACTGCACGCGGACGTAAACCATCGTCAATCCAACTTTTACATTGACCGTAAACATTGGTTTTCCAGTCTTTTTTGTGATCAACGAGAATCCATTGCTTCAAAAAATCTTCGTATTCATTCAGAGGTAAAAACCAATGTTTTGTTTCTTTCAAAATAGGTTTATTCCCAGAAATAGCGCTTTTCGGATTTATCAAATCGGTAGCGTTATGGCTGGTGCCGCAGTTTTCGCATTGGTCGCCATAGCTTTCTTCGAAACCGCATTTCGGGCAAGTGCCAACTATAAAACGGTCTGCCAAAAACTGGTTGGCTTCTTCGTCGTATAATTGCTCGGTTACTTCTTCAATAAATTTTCCGTCTTCATAAAGTTTTTTGAAAAATTCCGAAGCGGTTTTATGGTGTATTTTTGCTGAAGTACGTGAATAATTGTCAAAGGAAATCCCAAAATCGGCAAAGCTTTTTTTGATGATGGCGTGATATTTATCCACAACTTGTTGTGGCGTGATGCCTTCCTTTTTTGCTTTTATGGTAATTGGCACTCCGTGTTCATCACTGCCGCAGATAAAGGCAACATCTTTGTTTAGAAGACGCTGGTAACGTGCATAAATATCCGCTGGCACATAAACTCCTGCCAAATGGCCAATGTGCACAGGGCCGTTGGTATAAGGCAATGCAGCGGTAATGGTATAGCGTTTTGGGTCTTGGTCCATATCTATTTTTTGAAAACCTGTATTGATTAATTTTGAAGTCACAAAAATAGGTATTTTATCTGCGGAAACCAGCGTCCTGATTTACATTCCTTTGGTGGTTTGAGATTTAGAATTTCCTCTAATCCAAAATTTTAAAATAAAAAAAGCTTCCCGTATTTTGGGAAGCTTTTCAATAAAAGGGTTTTATAAATTATTATCTAATCTGAATAGATTTACTATAAAATTGTCCTCCAGTTGAAATACGGTAAATGTATTGTCCATAGGAAAGTCGTGTCTTGATTTTTTCCTTAACGTCAATACTGTATTTTCCAGGATACAATATTTGGTTTCCCAATGAACCTACTTCCCTTCCCATCAAATCGTACAATCTAATGTCCACATTTGCTGTATTGGGCATATTTATTTCAATAAGGGTACGGTCGTTTTGGTAAATGGGGATGTGAACAAAACGGGTAGTGTCGCTAAAATCAGTATTCGTCAGAGTCTGACAAGTGATTCCCATATCCAAAGTTTGGTAAGTCTGGTTAAGCAGAATAGTACTTACAACAGAAGGATCCATACAGAACCACTCCGTTAAAACGGTGGAATATACATCACGGAAATCGGTTGTTGGTATTAGATTGTCATCGGCGTCCCATTCGGTAAGGTTTGGGTGGGTTCCCACAAATCCATTTCCGTCCAGTCCCGCACCAAACAACATAACTGGTGAGGCTGCTCCGTGATCGGTTCCGTTAGAACCGTTTTCATAGGGCCTGCGTCCAAATTCTGATATGGTCATGGTCAAAACTTTGTCGTCCATTCCGGCAGCTGCAAGGTCATCGTAAAAATCCTTGATGGAATCTGAAAGGTCTTCCAGCAATGACTGATGGTTACCAGCTTGGTTGGCATGTGTATCAAAACCATCCAAGGTAACCATATATACCTTGGTGCCCAAGTTTCCTTTTATCAATCGGGCAACGATGGCCAATTGTTTTGCAAGGGCCTCATCACTATAGGAAGAACTATTGCTCGAAGCCATATAGGCATCATTGATTACAGAAGAATACCTAATTGTTGTGTTTGTGGTGGCGCGCATAAACAATAGTTTATCGCCATAGACACAATCCGGTAAATTGGTTACATCGTGCTGAACACCATTTTGTGCCACGTTTGCCAATTGTTCGGTATTGGCAACAGAAAAGGCATAATTACTGTCATTGCCCTCAAAAATGAGGTCTCCAATACTTCCTATTTGTACTGCTGGCGGAATTTCCGGTGGGTTTATCAAATAATCTGGGTATAGATCTTCATAATAACGGCCCCACCATCCAGTTGGTTCCACGTTTATATCGTCTGTGGAAGCCCAGATTGCTGCTGAACGGAAATGGGACAGGTTTTGTTGTGGATACCCCACGCCATGGATCACTTTCATTTTTCCATCACCCCAAACAGATTCAAGGCCGCCCATGTAGTTGGGAATGGCAAAATCTGCGTTCAAATTTATCAAATTGCTTTGTTGATGGCGAATGCTAGGCCGCAGATTGGCATAGGTAGCATAGTCATAAATAGGAACTATGGTGTTGAGCCCATCATTTCCTCCTTTTAGACGGATAATAACCAAGATATTCTCGTTTTCACTTGCCGCCAAAGCTACTGAAAGCGGTGATGGTTTAGACGCAGTAATAGAAGCATGACCAAGCATGATACCACCGGTACCAGCCAAACCTAAAGCCTGAATAAACGAGCGCCTGCTCCAGGTGGAGTGTTCTTTATCGTGAATGTTTTTTTCGTCTTTTGACAATTTTTTCTCTGGGATAGTATGATTTTTACACATGAGGCTGCTTATTTAAGTTGAAATTCGGGCATTCTTGCAATATGTTTCAGCAGAATTGAAACTTGATAGGGGGCGGAATTAAAGTCTAAATCCCAGATGCCCTGATCATAGTAATTCTGTGGTACTTCCCACTTAAAGATGTCTGTTGCGATATCGTAATCTGATAGTGTGTATAATTCTTTGCACATAAAATGATCCACAAGGGTTTTGGTAATAAAGTATGGGTCCTTGCTATTATTCGTAAGCGCTTTTGCCAAATCCACAAATATACTGTCGTAGCTATTTTGGTCCAGATAGTCTATAAATTCATCTATCAGTGCCCAGCGCCCAGTGAGTGTTGAGGAGTTTATCCATGATTCATCACGCTGCCAACCTGCTACGTCCACAGGATCGTAAATTTCCTGCCCTACTAGCCCCGTATAATAGATCAGGGCATTGAGGATGGTGTTATTGTAATAAAAGTCTGTTTCTTTCAAAAAATTCAATACCACATCATAAGGACTTTTAATAACAACTCCCACAGAATGCTCATCAAAAAAATGTTGGCTCTTGAACAGTTTTTTCAGCATTGGTACCATCTCAAAATTATTGATGACCAGCGTTTGCGCTAATTCTTGAATAATGGTTGGTCCAATGTTGTCCGTAGCTGGGCTCACAAAAAATTTGTATAGCTTTTCACATATATAATACGCAATTTCTGAACCTCTCTCCTGAAACAGGATGTCCACAACATCATCATAGCCCCAATTTCCGGTTTGTCCAAAAATCGTTTTTACGCCATTATCAAAAGATTGGGAATCAAAATAAATGGCACCGTTTTCCTCGTTCCATTCATTATAGCCCGTTAGTGCCCTGGCAGTTTCGGTAATGTCGTTTTGAGTATAACCATTGCCTTCACCAAGGGTAAAGAGTTCATACAACTCCCGGGCATAATTTTCATTAGGGCTGGAGTTTGTATTTTCAAACCCATTGAGGAAAATCAGCATGGCAGGGGTTAAACCTACCGCCCGAGTAAATTCCTTGAAATTTCCCAAGGCATGGACTTGCATTATATGGTAATACTGAAATGCATAGGGTGCGTGAAAATAGATTCCAAAACGGGTCACAAAATGGTTCATCCAAAAGAACGCAAGCCTCCCGCGAAGGTTTTCTTCCAGAAGGTCATTGGTAGTCTGTAACCGCCATTGGTCAAAATATTCAAAATTTTGGGTCTCATAGTCCGAAAAATCATTGTTGGAATAGTAGCCCCAAAACGGAGCTGGGGTAGGTGGCAAGTTGTGTGCAGTGTCTACAAGTGAATTAATAAATTGTCCCGGGTTCAGCGAGAGTGCGGCATCCACATCATCCTGTGAAGCCCCAAAACCAAGGCGGCGATACACGTGATTGATCTTACGTGTATCCCACGGATTCTGGGAAGATGGCTCATAGGGAGCAAGTGTAGAACTATTGCAAGTGGGGGTAGCAATTGTTTCCATTTTTAAAGAGTTTTCATTAGGTTTGGCGTCAAATGTATGTATTTAATCCGATTAAGGATGCCATTCAACTGATTTTTTAACGCAATATTTTGATTATTAGTATTTTGAAAAGACAAAATACCTGAACGATTATTCTTACCAATAGCAATAAAAATTAGGCAAATTTTGACCTTATTTCAATTGGAATTCGGGCATCTTGTCAATGTGATTCAGCAACTATAAAATCTGGCGGAAACTGGAAGATTATTGATGTATCCACAGGTCTCCACAAATTATCCTGACAAAAGGTCCAGTCCTATTTATGGCGCGCAAAAGCCAGGAATGAGTCTATAAGTTAAGTTTGGATTACAATTGGAGGTTGGCATTGAAATCAATTAAATAGGATTGCAGGAGGGATTGCTAATTGTTTCCATAGTTTGGAGGATGTTATGATTGTCGTTCTAAATTTGCAGATTATTTATTTTTATCAATAGTTCGCTGCATTTCAATTCAAAATTTAAATTTTTAGTACTTTAAAACTTTCAATCAGATTTTATGGTCACACCTCCATTTTTACAAAAAGGCGATTTCGTTGCTATTGTTTCCACGGCGCGGAAAATTTCTTTAGAAGAATTAAACCCTGCTCTTCAATTGCTTGAAAGTTGGGGCTTAAAAGCCATTATTGGAAATACCATCGAAGCGGAAGAAAACCAATTCGCAGGATGTGATGAATTGCGAGCAACAGATTTTCAGCAAATGCTGGACGACCCAAAAGTAAAAGCCATTTGGTGTGCCCGTGGCGGTTACGGAACGGTCAGGATTATCGATCAGCTTAACTTTTCAGAATTTAAAAAAAATCCGAAATGGATAGTGGGCTATAGCGATGTTACGGTTTTGCATTCGCATATTCACAATTTTGGTATTGAAACTCTTCACGCGCAGATGTGTTTGGAAATTGAAAACAAAACCAAAGAAACGGCTGAGTCTATTAGAAAAACTTTGTTTGGGGATGATTATATCATAGAGATTTCGCGAAAGGATTCCTTTGCCTCTTCTGGAATTTTTTCAGGAGAACTTATCGGCGGAAACCTTTCGGTGCTTTATTCGCTTTGCGGCAGTGCTTCAGAAATGAAAACCGATAACAAAATTCTATTTATTGAAGATCTTGACGAAATGCTGTACCACATTGATAGAATGATGATGAATTTAAAGCGAAGTGGTTATCTCAAAAACCTGAAGGCGCTCATTATTGGTGGAATGACTGAAATGAAGGACAATAAAGTGTACTTCGGTAAAACCGCTGAGGAAATAATTTTTGATTTGGTGAAAGAATACAATTATCCAATAATTACAAATTTTCCCGCAGGACATATCAAGGATAATCGAGCGTTGATTATGGGAAGAGAAGTTGAATTGAACATAACAGAAAATATAATTGCTTTAAGCTTTAGGCTGTAAGCTTTTTACTTTAAAAAATGGCCTCACACAACGAACTCGGGAAATTAGGTGAAGAAATAGCTGCACAATATTTGCTTCGCAGTGGCTACAAAATCCTGCGCCGTAATTTCTTTTTTGATAAAGCCGAAATTGATATTATTGCCCAAAAAGAAGAGGGAACCGTTGTTATCGTGGAAGTAAAAACCCGAAACAGCGATTTTTTTGGGGATCCACAAAGCTTTGTAACACCTGCAAAAATCAAACTTTTGGTAAAGGCTGCCAACGAATATATCGTTTCAAACGATCTGGATGTGGAAGTGCGTTTCGACATAATCGCGGTATTGAAAAACCAAAAAGTGGAGCAATTGGAACATTTTGAAAATGCTTTTTATCACTTTTAGTTATTTGGGCTTTCAGCAGTTGAATCCTTTACAAGTTCTTGGATTTTATAAAGCAAAATAATTTTTAGAATCACAAGCGGGATCAAAAAGAAGACTCCCAACCACGCCATAAAAACCAGTATAAACAATATACCGCTTACAACTTCAAATCCACCGGCTATTTCCGGAATTTTACCGAGAGGTTCTTTCAATTTCATCAATGCCAAACCAAAAATAAAACTGCCAATTCCGAAGAAAATAGATTGTGTAGCCATAACATATTCAGTATAAAACCCAACAAAATATAGTGATGCCATATCATACCCATAAAACAAAATGGCAGTGCCAATTAAAAAGAAGGCTCCTATTTTCAGCAAATAGTTATTGAAAATTTTACCGCTTAAAACAAAGCCCCATAAAAAATAAATATAGGCAAGCATCACAATAAATTTCATGCTGATGTATGCGGCTTTTGAAATAATGAGCTCATCTTCCTGAAATCGGGCATAGTCAACAGCAAACTCCACAAAGCCAGAAAGAAAATAAATTATACCGCAAATCCATGCCAGTTTTATGTAAAAAATAGAAAACCCAACATCTTTTAAATTGAAAGTTTCCGAAATCGAAGAATCGGATTCACGCAGATTCTCCAAATCTTCGCCCAACACATTTAATATAGTTTTCAGCGTAAAACTTCGCGGAGTAACTTCGCCCGCTTCAATACGCTGAATGGTCCGCACATTTATATTGCACTGCTCTACAAGTTCTTCCTGAGTTAGGCCTTTTTGCTTTCGAAGTTCCAAAATTTTTCGTCCGAGTTCCGGTTGTTTCATCATTTAAAAATTTATGAAGCAATAGTACGATGGCAGTAAATATAGTGCAATGTTTTCAAGGGAATTTCACCCGACATTTGCCCGACATTTGTCATTTTTAAAGGCTTTATCCTGAAAACGGTTCCAAAGCCCGAAGCGCTTTATCCACTGAAGAAATTCCCTCAAAAGTCAACAACAATCGCAATCCGTTGCGGGTTTGTTTTTCTTTCATCGTCACTTTTTGGGGATGAGTTTGTACGTATTGCAGCACTTTTGTAAAAGAAGGGGTTTGATAAAAAGCGCTTTGTTGGTCTGCCACAAAATAGCCGACGAGTTTTTTCTGTTTCATCACCACGCGTTCCAAGCCCATGGAAATTGCGATCCATTTTATACGCACGCTGTTCAGTAAATCCTCGGCCTGCTTGGGCAACTCGCCAAAACGGTCCAAGAGTTCATTTTGGAATTTTTGAAGTTCGGCCTCGTTTTTTAGCTCGTTCAGTTTTGTATAAAGATTGAGTCTTTCGGTAATATTATTTACATAGTCATCGGGAAAAAGAAGTTCGAAATCGGTGTCGATAGTTATTTCCTTTACAAATTTACGCTCACCTCGCCCTTCGGCTCCGCTCAGGATAGACTCCGACGAAGTGTCTTCGTATAAATCTTTAAACTCCTTTTCTTTCAACTCTTCAATAGCTTCAGAAAGAATTTTTTGATAGGTTTCAAAACCAATTTCATTTATAAATCCGCTTTGTTCGCCGCCCAGCAAATCGCCAGCCCCACGGATTTCCAAATCCTTCATCGCAATGTTGATCCCGCTTCCCAATTCTGAAAATTGTTCCAAAGCAGTGATTCGTTTTCGCGCTTCGTCAGTCATCGCGGAGTATTCCGGAGTGATGAAATAACAGAACGCTTTTTTATTGCTTCGGCCAACACGACCCCGCATCTGATGGAGGTCTGAAAGGCCAAAATTATTAGCATTGTTGATGAAAATGGTATTCGCATTTGGAACGTCCAGTCCACTTTCTATGATTGTTGTGGAAACCAAAACATCAAATTCATTATTCATAAACCGAAGCATCAAATCCTCCAGTTTTTTTCCTTCCATTTGTCCGTGACCAATTCCTATTTTCGCATCAGGCACTAAACGCTGAATCAATCCTGCAACTTCTTTTATGTTTTCAATACGGTTGTGAACGAAAAAAACCTGGCCCCCTCGTGAAATTTCATAATGCACGGCATCCCGAATGGTTTCTTCCCCAAAACGGATGACGTGCGTTTCCACAGGATAGCGGTTTGGCGGTGGCGTGGTGATTACCGAAAGATCGCGCGCCGCCATCAAACTGAACTGCAACGTCCTTGGAATGGGCGTTGCGGTGAGTGTGAGCGTGTCCACATTTTCTTTGATGGTTTTTAGCTTGTCTTTTACCGCAACTCCAAATTTCTGTTCTTCATCAATAATCAATAAGCCCAAATCTTTGAATACAACTGTTTTATTCACTAATTGATGCGTTCCGATAACGATATCAAGCTTCCCGTCTTTCAAGCCATCCAAAACAGTCCTGCGTTCCTTTGCGGTTCTAAAACGGTTGAGGTAATCCACTTTTACGGGCATTTCAGCAAGCCGTTCCGTAAAAGTTTTAAAATGTTGAAATGCCAAAATTGTGGTCGGCACCAAAATGGCAACCTGTTTCCCGTTATCTACTGCTTTAAAGGCCGCGCGAATGGCGACTTCCGTTTTTCCAAAACCTACGTCGCCACAGACCAAACGGTCCATTGGGCGTTCGTTTTCCATGTCTTTTTTTACATCCTCTGTCGCAGTGCTTTGGTCCGGCGTGTCTTCATACATAAAGGACGATTCCAATTCGGCCTGCAAATAGCTATCCGGATCGAAGGCGAAACCTTTTAATGTTCGGCGTTTTGCGTATAATTCAATTAAATTAAAAGCAATTTCCTTGACGCGGGTCTTGGTTTTTTGCTTCAGTTTTTTCCATGCATCGCTGCCCAATTTATAGATTTTGGGCTCCTTTCCGTCCTTGCCGTTGAATTTTGAAATCTTATGCAGACTGTGAATGCTGAGATACAAAATATCGCGATCGCCATAAAAAAGCTTGATGGCTTCCTGCATTTTTCCTTCCACAGCTATCTTCTGCAAACCGCCAAATTTTCCGATTCCGTGGTCAATGTGCGTTACGTAATCGCCCACTTCAAGATTGGTGATTTCCTTTAAAGTGATTGCCTGTTTTTTGGCGTAGCCATTTTTCAGTTGAAATTTATGGTAGCGCTCAAAAATCTGGTGATCGGTGTAACAAACAAGTTTTAAATCGTCATCTATAAACCCTTGAAATAGTGGAAATACTATCGTTTCAAATTGCATCACATTTTGCTCCGCATCTTCAAAAATATCGTGAAACCGTTTTGCCTGCTGCTCACTACTGCAAAAAATGTAGTTTTTATAACCATTTTCGGTGTTCTCATTCAAATTTTCAATCAGCAAATTGAATTGTTTGTTGAAAGACGGTTGTGGTTTTGTTGAAAAAGAGAGCCCACCCCCAACCCCTCCCGAGGGGATGGGAGCTTTATTGCTTTTTAAATGAACCGTTGTAAATTCAGAAAGTTGGCCCTTCAACAATTCTGAAGTACAGAACAATTCCGATGGTTTTGCGCGTTTTATTTCTGAATCGATTGCGTTAAAAGCTTCCGTCGCTTTTTTGAAAAGATTGTCAATGGCGCTGCTGAAAAGTTCTTCGTTTTTCAGAAAAACCACCGTTTTTGAAGCGATGTATTTCAGAAAAGATTCACGATTTTCATCCACCATTTTGTTCTCAACATTGGGAATGACGGAAACCTTTTTTACCTGCTCCAATGAAAGTTGCGTTTCCACATCAAAGGTTCGGATACTGTCCACATCATCGCCAAAAAACTCAATTCTGTAAGGTTCGTCATTGCTGAAACTGAACACATCCAATATTCCTCCACGAACGGAAAATTCGCCTGGTTCAGTAACAAAATCGGTGCGTTTGAAACGGTATTCAAACAATACCTCGTTAACAAAATCGATTGAAAGTTGATCGTTTACGGCAATTTTCAAAGTGTTGCGCTCCAATTCCTTTCGGGTAACAACTTTTTCAAAAAGCGCTTCGGGATAGGTCACGATCAGCGCAGGTTTTTTCCTCGAATTTATTCGGTTTAAAACCTCGCTTCGCAATAAAACATTGGCGTTATCGGTTTCTTCGATTTGATAAGGTCGACGATAGCTTCCTGGATAGAAAAACACATTTTGGTCGCCCAAAAGATTTTCCAAATCGTTTAAATGGTAGGCTGCTTCTTCTTTATCATTAAAAATTAAAAGAAAAGGCAATTCCGAAGCGGTAAAAGTTTGTGCAATTACCAATGAAACCGAAGACCCAACAAGCCCAGAAATCTGAACTTTATTTTCAGAAGAGGCAATAGCATCCCCCAGTTTTCGGGTTTGCGAAGACTGAGAAAAAAGTGAAGTAACGAGTTTTTTGCTCATTGGGCGGCAAAGGTAAATCAAAAACCAATTATCTTACAAGCTATGAGACCTATTAAAGCGTATGTGGAATACTTATTTTTTAAAATGTTCCCTACATTTAGTTGCCGGACTTGTTGCCCGATTTTTAAACCCGTGGTAACTACTGCTTACAAAAAGGACTGCTGCCACCGCAATTGCCGCGTATGCAACTGTCTGGCTTTCTTCCCAATTGGCAACGGCAATGGCGGACAATGCCCAGGCTCCAACTAATGCAAATTCACGCATATTTCTACGCCATGTAACAATGAGATTTATAATTCCCGCAATGATAATCATAGTTACCGCCCAAAAAACTTCACTGTAGCCCCAGGCGTTCCAATCGATGCTCGTTAAATATGCCGCAACATTTGCGATGCTGGCAACCGTAACCCAGCCACTGTAAAATACGAAAGGCCACCAAAGAAAAGCAATTACCGAAATTGGCGCATCCCAAAGCTCCATTCTGTTGTTCATTACAATTTTTAAAAGTGAAAAGAGAAGCACAAAAATAGCAAGGATGGAATATTCCATAAACCCGTACAGCCAAAATGTAAACTCTCGACTGGCTCGGCATTTTTCAATATATCGGCGCAAGCGCCATGGCCGGGTTTTCCGCCGCAAGCGTCGCGCTCCTGCTTCAATTCATGTTCGCCCAACTGCTGGGGCTGACCACCGCCCTGCAACTGCTCGACAT